>JAPYNO010000006.1 GCA_028283025.1 Pseudomonadales bacterium
GTCGGTCGGCGATTGTGCTCACTCCCGAAGGGCGCGCAGGAGAAGGGCTGTAGCCGCGTTGCGTCCCTTGGCAATACGGCAAAGTATTGCCTGCGGAACACGCCTTGCCACAGCCCTTCTCCTGCGCGCTGAATCCACGCTTATTTATGGGACAGGACACTAGATTCGAACATCGAAATAAATTGACGATTCGCATTGTGCACAAGACAACTGATCAGCGCAGTAATATGACGCTCCACGCATTGAGGAAATACTGAATATGGAAAAGCTGATCTACCTGCTTTTTTCTGCGAATAACGAACCGGAAGAGCAGTTCGCTGCCACCATGAAGGCTGCGGCCAAGCGACTTGCGAGCGCTGCGGGCGTTCGCGGAATGACCCTCTATCTTGCGGATGCGGAAGTTGAACCCGCACGCTTCAGGCGCATACAAACGAGCGCGAATTTGCCCCTCGCCATGGTCTCAGTGTGGTTCGACAATTGGATGCAAAGTGCCGCGCTAGAATCGACGCTGACCGACCTGTGCGAATACCATGCGTATCTTGTGACGGAGTCCGAGCCGCTCGTGATGGCATCGCAGACGCCCGGACGAGTTCCCGGCATGTGCCATATCGCGATGTTCCAGCGACCGCCGCGATTGCAGCACGCCGAGTGGCTCGAAATCTGGCAAGGCCACCACACGCAAGTGGCGATCGATACGCAATCGACCTTCGGCTATCGGCAGAATGTCGTCGTGCGGCCGCTCTCATCGGGCGCACCTCCATACAGCGGCATCGTCGAGGAGAACTTTCCTGCTGACGCCATGACTTCGCAGTACACCTTCTTTGCGTGCGAGAACGATGAAGGACTGCGGGCGAACATGGAAGCGATGATGACGAGCTGCCAGGAATTCCTCGATTTTGACAAAATCGATGTGGTGCCCGTATCGCAGTACATCATCCGCGAGCGGGCCTCGGCGTCTGCACACCAATCGGCCGACAATTGACATGCCAGTCGGGCGGCAGCGGTGCTGAGAATTCCAGCAGGCGCACATAGCCTGAATGCTGAATCAGCCAGTCGTCTCCTCGCTTGACGTACTTGTCTTCGTAGAGCGCGGAGCCCTGCAGCATGACCTTGGCGCCCTCGTGGATGAAGATATCGTGCAAGTACCATAGGCCGGTCGCGGCATCGCCATCGACCTCGATCTCGGGATGATGCGCGTTGTGCATGCCGTACTGCTGCTCGTTGAACGCGCCAGCGAAGAACTCTTCAAGCGCAGGCCAGCCGCTCAGTTGAATCTGATAGGAGGCGCTTTGGAAATCGACCGAACCATCTTCACAGAAGACCGTTTGCAAGGCGGCCAAATCCTTGGTGTCGAGATAGCGAAAGTATCGTGCTTTTAATTGTTTAATGCGCTCTATGGCTTCTAGGTCAAGCATTGTTGCGGGCCTCGCTTTCGTTTGTGTAATTCGCGATCTGTGCCATGACCGCATTCAAGTCCCAGTATGTGCGCAAGCTGATCAGCTTGCCAGCCTCGTTGGTCTCATAGACCGAAATCATTTCGACCGATGATTTCACAGGCTCGACGTTGGTCGCCGTCATGAACACCGCACAAATTCTCTCACCCACCGGAATTCGTTTGTGCGCAGCAACGACAAGCGTTGTACCCATCATCATGTCCCAGAACTCGGCGATGCGCGCCTTGCCGCGAAAGCCTGCGCCTTCGGGGTCGTGCGGGGACGGGCCGACAGGATCATGGACGACGGCATCGTCAGCAAAGAGGTCGATCCATGCCTCGCGATTGCCGGTAGTCGCATAGGCGATGGATTTCTTGTGCGCCGCCAGCGCGAGGTTTTTGCTCATGATGGGCTCCTTGTCAGGATGAAAGACAGGCACAATGTACCCTCAATCCACGAAAGCCTTCGTGATTTCATCAACATTGTGGCGAAACATGTCGAGATAAGTCGCTGCCGGGCCGTTGCGGCCGGACAATGAATCCGAATAGAGCTTGCCGCCGATGACGGCGCCAGCTTCGCGTGCGAGCTGCTCGATGAGACGTGGGTCCGTGATGTTCTCGACAAACAGCGCACGGATATCCTCATCTTGCATCTGGCGAACAAGAGCCGCCAATTCACCCGCCGATGGCTCACTTTCGGTGCTCAGACCCACTGGCGCATGGAATGCGATGCCGTAGGCGCGCCCAAAGTACTGGAACGCATCGTGCGAAGTGACCACTTTGCGCCGATCTGCGGGAATCGCATCGAGCCTGTTGCGGATATCGCGATCCATCGCCGCGAGTTCACGATCATAGGCTTCTGCTCGGCGGCGGTAGGCGTCCGCATGCGTCGGGTCCGCCGCAGCGAGTGCGCGAGCGATATTGGCGACGAACAGGCGTCCGTTGGCGAGATCCTGCCATGCGTGCGGGTCGTGTCGGTCTTCCTCTGCTTGCAACGCCGCAATGCCTTGGCTCGACACAACAACCGCGCCTTTGTAGCCCGATACCTCAACGAGCCGGTCGATCCAGCCTTCAAAGCCGAGGCCGTTGACGACAACGAGGTCAGCCTCGGCTAGCGCACGCACATCGGCCGGCGTCGGTTCGTAGACATGGGCGTCAGCATTCGCACCGACCAGCGTGACGAGCGCGACATGCGCTCCACCGACATTATTCACCATGTCTCCCAAAATGGTGAAGGTGGCCACGACTTGTAGCTTACCTGCCGCCCAAGAGCGAGACATCCTGGCCGCAGCGAGTGTGGCCAGCGTCGCGAAAAACGAGCGGCGTGAAAGAGGATGCATGGCTAAGCTTCAAGACGGCGGCGCATCAAAAACTGCGCCCGCAAGCTGCCATGCGAACCAAAGGCAAAGGAGGCGATATAGACACCGCCTGCGACCAAGATGATGGCAGGCCCGGATGCAAGGTTCGCGTGGTAGGAGAAGAGCAGCCCCACATACCCGGAAGCGAAAGCGATCAAGCTGCTTAAGGCTGCGAGCATCGCTACTTCATGCGCCCAGAATCTCGAGACGGCGGCTGGCAGTATCATCAAGCCGATCGCCATCAGCGTGCCGAGCGCATGGAAGCCAGCGACCAAGTTGAGGACGACCAACGTCAGGAACACAAAGTGAAGGATTGCCCCCGGCCCGCCGGAAGCGCGTAGAAAGCCGGGGTCGAAGCACTCGACAATCAGCCCCCGTCCGAAGACAGCCAACATGATAAGCGTCAGCGTCGCAACCGAGACGATGAGCAGCAGCGAGGCATCGTCAACAGCGAGAATGGTGCCGAAGAGGACATGCATGAGATCGATGTTGCTGCCATGCGTGGAGACGATGAGCACACCGAGTGCTAGCGAAATGACACAAAACGCAGCAAAACTGGCATCCTCGCGCTGAGGCGTCATGCGCGCGACGGCACCGGATAGCATCGCCACAACGAGGCCGGCGATGAAGCCGCCGAGACTCATCGCCACGAATGAAAGCCCGGCGATCATGAACGCAGTCGCCGCACCCGACAGCACGGCATGGCTCAAGGCGTCGCCGACGAGGCTCATGCGACGCAGGACAAGTAGCACACCCACAGGGCCGCTGCCGAGGCTGAGCGCGAGACATGCCACCAAGGCTCTGCGCATGAACCCGAATTCGACAAACGGCTGCAACAGTGCCGCATAGAGATCCATCGGTCACCGCCTCGGCGGCAGACCTGCGCGGTCATCCCACACGCTCGCCATTTGCCGCGCCCGCAGAAGATGCTCCGCGCACAGCACCTCCCGAGTCGCCCCCCAAGCAATCAGTTCTCGGGCAATCACCAGCGTGTCGGGGAAACTCTCCTGCACTTGCTCGAGGTCATGCAATACAGCGACAATCGTCCTGCCTTCGCCATGCCATCCGAGCACCACCTTCAGCAGGTCGGCAGAGGTCCGAGGGTCGATTGCAGCGAAGGGCTCGTCGAGCAGAATGACAGGACAGTTCTGTAGCATCATGCGAGCAAACAGCAGCCGTTGAAACTGCCCTGCCGACAAGGAGGCAACCGGATGTTGATCGAAGTCATCAAGGCCGACCGCATGTAGCGCTTCCCCGGCTTGCGCTCGCTGATCATGCGTGACCCGGCGGAACAGGCCAATTGTCCGCCAGTGACCGAGCAACACCATGTCCATCACCGAGATAGGAAAACTGCGATCAATCTCTGCCTGCTGGGGCAGATAGGCGATATCGCGCTGATGCAGCCCATTGCGCTCCAAGCGACCGTCAAGAGGCGCCAAGCGCCCAATCAACCCCTTCAGCAACGTACTCTTGCCCGAGCCATTGGGACCGACCACCGCTGTCAGCGAGCCGGATGCGAAGCTGCCGGTCAGATGATGCACAGCCGGATGGCGATCGTATCCCAAGGTCACATCCTGGAGCGAAAAGACAGCAGTCATAGCAGCCAGCCCATCGCCCAAGCAGCGGCGACCCACAGGATAGCTGCGAGTGGGATTACCCACACACATTGAGCAATCGCGCCGCCGACGAGCGGCGAGACGGCATACCTGAAGCGAGTCTCTTCGGTTTCGCCCCCTTCTTTGGTGCTCACGCTCGTAAGTTCAGCTTGGGATGGAAGCTACGCAATTCTCACACGCACCTTCGATCTCAACCACGGGTCGAGTCATGCGGTAGCCGAGCGTCGCGGCATCCTCGGCAAGCGCCTGCGCAACTCGTGAGTCCTCAAATTCGGTGGATGCCCCGCAGATACCACAGATCAAGAATAAACAGTCGTGCTTGCGCTCTGGATGCGCACAAGGAACATATGCGTTGCGGCTTTCGATCTTCGCGACGAGGCGCTGAGACATGAGGAATTCAAGCGCCCGATATACGGTCGGCGGTGCGACCGGACGGTCGTGCCTGCGCTTGAGCATGTCGATCAATTCGTAAGCGCCCGTCGCTCGACCCCTGTCCCAGAGCAATTCGAGGACTTCCCGCCTGACTGTCGTCAGCTTTCGACCGCGCTCGGCACACAGGGATGTCGCCATCGCGATCCGTTCTGCCGTCGCGTGCTGCTCGCGGCAGTTGGGATCGGTGCAGGGCTGAGGTTGGGTTGTGGGGCGCTCCATGGCATTGATTTCCATTGCCACTTGATGGAGTTATGTTATAACATTGCGAGAATGAATGACAATAACCTCAAGCGATCACGCCTGCCCGTCACCGTCTTGTCGGGCTTCCTCGGCGCCGGAAAGACCACGCTCCTCAACCAAGTGCTCAACAACCGGCAGGGCCTGCGCGTCGCGGTCATCGTCAACGACATGAGCGAGGTCAACATTGATGCCACGCTCATTGAACGCGGTGGCGCACAGCTCTCGCGCACCGAGGAGAAGCTAGTCGAAATGTCGAACGGCTGCATTTGCTGCACGCTGCGGGACGATTTGCTCGCCGAAGTCTCACGGCTTGCGCAGGAAGAGCGCTTCGACTACCTACTCATCGAGTCCACGGGCATCTCAGAGCCCATTCCGGTCGCGCAGACGTTCACCTTTGAAGATGAGAGCGGCGTAAGTTTAAGTCAGGTGTCGCGTCTCGATACGATGGTCACGGTGGTGGACGCAGCGAGCTTCCTGCGCGACTACAACGCGGCTGAAGCGCTCCAAGAACGCGGTGAATCGCTCGGCGAAGACGACCACCGGACGGTCACCGACCTGCTCATCGACCAGATCGAGTTCGCCGATGTCATCGTTCTGAACAAGCTCGATCTCGTGAGCAACGCCCAAGCGCTAGAAGTTGAGGCGATCATAAAAGCGCTGAACCCAGGCGCAAAGATACGCAAAGCAACACATGGACAGGTACCGCTCGAATGCGTGCTTGACACAGGCCTGTTTGACTACGAGAAGGCGGCGAGGTCCGCTGGCTGGATTCGAGAGCTGCAGGGCGAGCATACGCCGGAGACCGAAGAGTACGGAATCTCTAGCTTCACCTATCGGACACCGCAGCCCTTTGACGCCGAGAAGCTATGGGCGTTCCTGCATAACAACGACAACTGGCGCGGCGTGCTGCGCTCGAAAGGCTTTTTCTGGGTCGCCGCCGACCATCGCATCGCCTACGAATGGGCGCAAGCTGGCGGCGTCAGCGACGTGGAGCCTTCCGGCATGTGGTGGGCGGCCGTGCCTCGCGAACACTGGGGGCACCCGGACGGCCAGCGACCTGACCAGCGGCCGGGTTGGCATCCACGCTTTGGCGACCGCACTCAGCAGATCGTCTTCATCGGCCAGCAGATGAATGAGGCCGCCATGCGCGCATCACTCGACGCATGCCTGCTTGAAGAGCGCCTCGCTGACGCTGACAGCGAATCCTGGGCAGGGCTTCCGAACCCGTTTCCGGAGCTTCACATGGCCGAGTCATCCTAGGTGCCGCCGTGCGCTCAGAGGCGCCTGCATGACCAAACAATACTTTCACGAGAGCTAGGAGAAGCACATGAACGCAACGCAAAAAGTACCTGTTTCCATCCTCACCGGCTTCCTCGGCTCCGGCAAGACCACCTTGCTCAACCGCATCTTGAGCGAAGAACACGGCAAGCGCATTGCCGTGATCGAGAACGAATACGGTGAGGTCGGCATTGATCAGGCGCTCGTCATTGACGCAGACGAAGAGATCTTCGAGATGTCGAACGGCTGGTTCGCGGATGTCCTAGTGCTCAACAAGACGGACTTGGTCGATTCCGAAGCGCTCGACCAGATAGAAGCTCGGCTGCGGGACATGAATCGAATGGCGCAAGTCGTGCGCAGTGAGAAAGCGAACGTGCCTGTTGATACAGTGCTCAACCTCGGCGCCTTCAATTTGGACGAGGTGCTTGCGCGTCGTCCCACCTTCCTCGAACCAGAGTATCCGTTCGAATGGACTGGAGTCTATTCGCTTGATGCCGGTCGTTATGAACTCAGCCTTGCCGACGGGCCTGACCCGTGGATGTCGCTCGTCCTCGTGCCGAACCAAGACACGAATGACGCTGCCTTGCGCGAAGGTGCGGAGTGGTGTGTACGACGCTACGCCGAAGCCGCGAAAGATATTCAACCGGGGGAGACGATGCCTATCGGAGAACATGTGAGCCTGCGGCTCGAAACCCTCGGGCGAAAGTCGTTCTTCATAGAGGTTGATGCAAAGGTGCGCCTTGCCCTCTATGCCCAGCACACCGCCGAAGAGTTCGATTTGCAACTGAAGAATGCCGAAGGCTCGACAATCAAGGAAGAGGCCGAGCGAACTTGGGTCGCGCAGCATGAGCATGACGACGAGGTGGGATCGATCGCTATTGAGGCGGACGGCGACCTCGATCCTGATCTACTCAACTTGTGGCTTAGCAAACTGCTGCGTGAACGCGGGGTGGACATTTTCCGAATGAAGGGCTTTATCAGTCTTGCAGGTGAGTCGCGTCGCTTCGTCTTTCAAGGGGTTCATATGCTCTTTGACAGCCAGCCAGAACGCCCATGGGGCGACTCGCCTCGGCGTAATCAGCTCGTCTTCATCGGCCGTCATCTCGATGAGGAGGACATGCGCCAGCAATTTGATGCATGCCTGATATAAGGGACAACCCACCGAAAGGCGTGCTGAACCGAGGCTGGTCTGCGTCGGTCGGCGACTACGCCATCGCCGGCGGTTGGACGCGCAGCGGCGAGGCGCTCGTTGTCGCTGACGCTGCAGGTGGTATCTATGCGTTCGACGGCAAGTCTGGCGCACGCGCTTGGGTGTGTCAGGAATCCCACGATGGCGGTCTGCTCGATATGGCGATTCACCCGAGCGGCACTTCGTTCGCAACTGCTGGCCAAGACGGACGAGTGCTTGTCTGGGGCGTCGCCAAAGGCCAGGTGAAACAGTCCATCGATGTTGGCAAAGGCTGGGTGGAGAACGTGGCATGGTCTCCGGACGGCCGATTCCTAGCGGCCTCCTGTGCCCGGCAGGTTGCTACCTTTTGTAAGGACGGCAGCGAAGCTTGGCGGTCGGACGATCATCCGAGTACCGTGAGCGCAATCGCCTGGGCGAGCGCAGATGAGCTGGCGACCGCCTGTTATGGTCGGGTGACGTTCTTCGACGCCTCGACTGGCGAAGCTGGCCAGACGCTCGCTTGGAAGGGATCCTTGGTGTCAATGGCGCTCAGCCCGGACGGCGATATCGTCGCCTGCGGCAGCCAGGACAACTCGGTGCACTTCTGGCGACGCTCCACGGGCATGGACTCGATGATGTCCGGCTATCCCGGCAAACCGTCGGCCTTGGCCTTTGACGATGCGGGCACCCTCCTAGCAACCAGTGGAGGCCAAGTAGTCACGGTCTGGAGCTTCCACGGAAGCGGTCCCGAAGGCACACGTCCCGGCGCTTTGGAACTTCATATTGAGTCCATCACGACGCTTGTCTTTGCCCGCCGTAGCATGCGCCTCGCTTCAGGAGGCCGTGACGGCGCCGTGGTGGTGTGGTCGCTCAGGAAAAATGGAGAAGGCGGTGCTATAGGCGCCGCCATGGTGGCAGGTGTTGTGGCTGACTTGCACTGGAGAATGGACGGACGCGCACTCGCGGCGCTCGACGCCCAAGGCGGTGTGACGGTGTGGCGAGTCGGATGAATACGGACACGAATGGCGAATAGCCTGCACCGCAGTTGTTGTCAACAATGAAACGTTATAACATAACGTTTTTCATGCATAGAGCAATGCCATGAGGTTTTTCAAGTTTCGATGGCGTGGTCACGCTAGGCTACTTGCAGCAGTAATCGGCTTCAGCCCTGCCTTGCAGCTACATGCTGAAGAAGGTGCCAACGTGGCAACCGAGGAGGCGAGCGCCAACGCCGAGTTCATTGAAGAAATTTCCGTCTTCGGTCAACAAATCAGCAGCCAAAACTCGACTGGTAGCCGACTGAACCTGAGCATTCTGGAAACACCAGCAACGGTGGAAATCATCAGCGGCAACAGCATTCGTGACCGTCTGGATTTGACCGTGATCGAGGCCGTTACCCGCATAGCTAGCTTCACCAACGAAGCTGTCCCCGACAATGGGGGTCAGAGCATCGCCGCACGCGGCTTTAGCGGCCAGGGTGCGGTCACCAAGCTGTTTGACGGCAGCAGCTACTTCAATGCGTTCAGCACCGTTACCTTCCCGTTTGACACATGGGGTGTGGAGCGCATCGAAGTACTCAAAGGTCCATCCTCCGTGCTGTATGGCGAAGGCGGCATTGGCGGTGCGATCAACGTCATCCCCAAAAAGCCACAACAGACGTCGAGCCGAGACATCAGAATGACGCTTGGCGAAGACAACACCCTATTCGTGGGCGTCGGCCTCACTGGCGGCGTCACCGATAATCTGGCGTATCGCCTAGATTACAGCCACCATCAGTCCGATAACTGGGTTCACAATGGCGACAGTGAAGCGGATATGTTGTCCTTGGCTCTGAGCTGGCAGGCCAATGAGGCGCTCAGCCTGAGCCTGCGTTATGACTTCGGCGACCAGGATGCGCTGAGTTATTACGGCATCCCGGTGGTCAATGGCGATTTCGCCCCTGGTCTTCTGAAGGCAAATTTTGAATTCGATGACGGCGAATCCCGTTATAAGGACCAAGCTGTTCGCCTGAAGGCCGACTGGGCGATCTCGGACTCGCTCGCCATGCAGGCCGAGTACTACCACTTGGCAACCGACCGTTTGTGGCGCAACGCCTACTTCTCTGAACTGGACAGCGCCACCGGGCTCGTTCGGCGCTTATATCCTTGGGTCGGGGCCCACGATATGGAACACGACGGAGGGCGGGTCAACTTCGCGCTTGATAACACCGTGGCGGGCATGGGCGTGCGCACCTCGTTCGGCTTTGAAGTGAATGACATTGCCTTTGAACGCCCCACTAATTTTGGCCCTGGCAATCCCAAGGGCGTCAATCAGTGGGCCGATTCCGATCTGGTCGATCCGAGTAACTTTGTGCCGGGCCGCTTCTCCGACGTGACAGCCTTTGAAATTGCGCCAGATGGTTTCTCCGAGGTAATGCACTATGCCCTGTTTGCCGAGAACCAACTCCGGTTCACCGAACAGCTCGCGGTTGTTTTCGCCTTGCGTTATGAGGACGCTGACACCGATTACAGACAAATCGGCCGCACGCCCTTTGAGCAATCCGCCGATGTGATCACAGGCAGGGTCGGTGCGGTTTACGATATCGCCGATAACGCGGTGTTGTACGCGCAGTACGGCACCGGTGCCACCCATCCTAGTGGGGGCCTCATCAGAGCTGTACCCATCAATCGTGAAGCGAACTTCATCGAGAGCGAGCAGATCGAGGCTGGCATCAAGCAACAGTTGCTTGGCGGTCGGCTGCAATGGTCGCTGGCGTGGTTCGATATCGTCAAGAACGATTTGATTGAGGACGACCCCGATTCCGCCAACCCGGATGATGTGATCTCTATTCCAGAACAGACCTCGCAAGGCATTGAACTGAGCTTTAACCTGCAAGTCAGTGACGTGTTGCAAGTCTATGGCAATGGCAGCATTCTGGAAGCGGAAACGGACACCGGCGCTACGCCCAACTACGTGCCTGAAGAAACCGCCAACATGGGACTGATCTGGACACCGAATGAGCGGATTCGAATGATTGCGGACACCCGCTACGTCGGTGAGCGCTTTCACCCGACCGTTCCCATTCCGTCCTATACGGTCATGGATGCCTCGGCCCGCATCAGCCTGACTGAACGGCTCAGCCTGACCCTCAAGGCCGACAATGTGTTTGACGAACTCTATGCGTCTGCCGAGAATTCCTCCACCGCTTGGCTGGTCGGCAAGCCTCGCACCTTGAGCCTGACGGCGGACTACCGCTTCTGAAACCACAATGAAACCCCGAAGGCTGCTGTACCTCAGCCATCGATGGCTGGGGATTTTCATGTGCCTGTTCCTCGCCATGTGGTGCGTCAGCGGCGTGGTGATGATGTATGTAGGCTTCCCTGAACTGACCCAAGACGAGCACTACGCTGGCTTGGAGCCACTGTCGGCTGATCGCATTCATGTTGGCCCCGAAACGCCACTGGCGCTAGCCGATTCCGAAGCCCACATCGAACAGCTGTTACTGACCAGCAGTGCCGGGCGGCCGGTCTATCTACTCAAGGTGGAAGGCATCTCATGGCAGGGCATGTACGCCGATACCGGCGCACGCATCGGGCAGCTGCCTGACCAAGCAGCCGTTGCGGAAGCGGTTGGCTTCTACAAGGCCCAACACCCCAACAAAACTGTCACCGGCGAACATCTAGGGCAACTGCACATCGACCAGTGGTCCGTCTCCGATAGCTTGCATCCTTACCGGCCACTGCACCGGGTGGCGATCAATGACGGCATGGGGACCGAGCTGTATGTGTCATCGCTGACCGGCCAAGTGGTGCGTGACACCCGCCGCAGCGAACGTATCTGGAATTGGCTGGGTGCGAACCTGCACTGGATTTACCCGGTGCAGCTACGCAAGCATCGCAGCACTTGGGAGAATGTCATTATCGTCCTCGCGCTCTTAGGCTTGGTTTCCGTCATCACCGGCGCGATCATTGGCTTCACGCGCCTGCGACTGAAACGCAAGTACCGGGACGGCGCCTGCTCGCCCTATCGGGGCATGACCAAGTACCACCATGTGCTCGGCTTGCTGGGCTTGTTGTTGCTGTTGACGTTCTTGTTGAGCGGTCTGATGTCGGTAGGACCTTGGGGAGTGTTTGATTCCAATAGCAGCTTTGCTGAGCAGAGACAGCGCTACCAGCAGCAGGATGGCATGTTGCGGTCAGCGCCCGCCTACGCACGCCCCGAGGACATCAGGCAACTGATCCGCGAAAACCCGCGCCTCCCTGTCAAGCAGATTGCATGGCACTGGATTGGCGGCAAATCCCATGTCTCCTTGCACGGCTCCGCGCGGGGAGTTCAGCACCTGCTCGCTGTCGGTGAAACGCAATCCTTGGCACAGAGAATCCAAGGCCACACGGCCAAGCTGATTCCAAGCAGCAGCATCTTGGACTGGCAACAACTAGACAGCTACGACCTCTACTACTCTTCCCACCACAACAGCTACCGCCCACTGCCAGTGCTACGGGTCAAGTTTGATGACGCGGAAGCCACTTGGTTTCACATCGATCCATCCACCGGCCAGATTCTTAATCGCCTCACGGATAGGGACCGGCTGAAGCGGTGGATATACAAGGGGCTGCACACGTTTGACTTTCCTCTGTTGATCGGCAACCGACCTGCATGGGACCTGTGGATGATTTTCTTGTGCAGTGCTGTCTTTGTTTTTTCCGTGACATCCGTGGTGATTGCCTTCAAGCACCTTGTAAAAGGCTGGTTAAGCAAAGGATGAACATAAGCGGCGCAATTCTCTGGTATCTTGCGGGAATTGATACAGAAAAGCCGCATGATGCAGAAACGAACATCTCAAACTCACGCAGTCACTCCAAGCCAGGATGGCTTTGATCACGAAGTCGATGTACTCGTCGTCGGCAGTGGCAATGGCGCGATGACTGCGGCGCTGTGCTGCTATGAGCTGGGCGTCACCGATGTCCTGCTGATCGAGAAGAGCGACAAGGTCGGTGGCACAAGCGCTATCTCAGGCGGCGGCGTATGGATTCCATGCAATCGCTATGCGAAGGCTGCCGGCGCCGAAGATTCGCTAGAAGACGCGCGCGAGTATCTGCGCCAGACCACCCCGTCGAACGATGTGCCGGGCGAGATGCTCGACACCTATATCAACATCGGCCCGAAGATGATCGACTTTCTGCACGAGCGCACGCGCGCACGCTACATGTCCTTAGCACATTATCCTGACTACTACACGGACATGCCTGGCGCACGGCACGGCCATCGCTCCATGGAGCCGGAGCCGGTGGACGCCTCGGAACTTGGTGGAGATTTCGTCCATCTCTATGCCTCCCACCACATGATGCGACTACTTGGTCGCATTCACTTCACCCAGACCGAAGCAGCGCTCTTGACGGCGCGCCTGCCCGGCTGGGCGGGACTCACAATGCGACTTGTTGGTCGCGCCCTACTCGACTTGCCTTGGCTCATTCGCTGGGGCATCGCGCGCCGATTATGCACCGGCTGCGCAGGCGTGGCACGGCTGTGGCTCTCGCTCAAGGACCGCCACATCCCGCTGTGGCGCGAAACACCAATGACCGAACTCATCACCGATGCGAGCGGCGAAGTCATCGGCGTGGTGGCTCACAAGGATGACAGCGAAATCCGCATCCGAGCGCGAAAAGCAGTCATCCTCGCCGCAGGTGGCTTCGAGCACAATCAGGACATGCGCGAATGCCATCTGCCACAGCCGACGCGCGCCGAGTGGAGCGCTGGCTGCAAGACCAACACGGGAGACGCTATTCGCGAAGGCATGAGACTCGGCGCGGCGACGCGCCTCATGGACGGCGCCTGGTGGTGCATGACCTTGGGTGCGCCCGGCGAACCCTCACCGCGCCTCGCGGTCATGGAAAAGTCCTATCCCGGCTCCTGTGTCGTCAATACGAGCGGCAAGCGCATCGGCAACGAATCGCAGAACTACATGGCCTATCAGCATCAGCTTTTCGATACGCACTCCGATGACAACCCGTGCGTGCCAGCCTATCAAATTTTCGATGCGCGCTTTCGCAGCAAGTATCTTGCAGGGCCTTTGATGACCCCGGATGTCAAGCCTGATTGGACCATCCCCAAGGCGTGGTTCGAGCAGAAATTCGTCGCCAAGGCCGATTCCCTTGACGAGCTTGCCAAAACGCTTGGCATTCATGCCGAGAACCTCAAGGAAACAGTCGCCAAGATGAACGACTATGCCGCGACCGGCAAGGATCTCGAATTCGGGCGCGGCGATGTCGCCTATGATCGCTACTACGGCGACCCGAGAGTGAAGCCGAATCCGTGCCTCGCACCGATCGACGAGCCGCCCTTCTACGCCATGCGCCTCGACCCAGGCGATTTCGGCACGCATGGCGGACTCGCAACCGATACCAACGCGCAAGTGCTGCGCGAGGATGGCAGCAAGATTGAAGGACTCTACGCCATTGGCAATTGCAGCGCCGCCATCCTGCCGACCTACCCAGGCCCGGGCGCAACGCTCGGACCCGCCATGACATTCGGCTATCAAGCGGCGCGGCATATTGCCGGTCTCGGCAGCTTAGGATGAAGTTCGGAATTGACCGCTTGCTGGCGGAAAAGGACTTGCGCAAGCCCCTTCGCGGCAGGCGGGTCGCTCTGCTCGCGCATCCGGCATCGGTCACTGACGATCTCACGCACACCTTAGACGCGCTCGCGGCCTGTCGCGACATTGAGATCACATCCGCGTTCGGGCCGCAGCACGGCCTGCGCGGCGACAAGCAGGACAACATGGTTGAGTCGGCGGATTTTACCGACTCCGTGCATGGCATCCCGGTCTTCAGTCTCTATGGCGAGGTGCGTCGTCCGACGAGCGAAATGCTGGACAGCTTCGATGTCCTCCTAGTTGATCTTCAAGACCTTGGCTGCCGCATCTACACCTTTGTGACAACGCTGCTCTACGTCCTTGAAGCGGCGGCGCAGCACGGTAAAACCGTCTGGGTGCTCGATCGACCGAACCCCGCTGGGCGCCCGATTGAAGGGCTCTCGCTGCGTCCTGGATGGGAGAGCTTTGTCGGCGCCGGCCCCATGCCGATGCGCCATGGCCTGACGTTCGGCGAGATGGGGCGTTGGTTTATCACCCACTACGGACTTGATGTGGACTATTCGGTCATCGCCATGCACGGCTGGCGACCAGATGAGGGGCCGGGTTTTGGCTGGCCGCTGTTGCAGCGTTCTTGGGTGAACCCAAGTCCCAACGCGCCAACGCTCAGCATGGCGCGCGCCTATGCAGGCACTGTCATGCTCGAAGGCACCACCCTCTCGGAAGGTCGCGGCAGCACGCGCCCGCTCGAACTTTTCGGTGCGCCAGACATTGATGCGTGCCTCGTTTTGAAGACCATGAACGATATGGCACCTGATTGGATGCAAGGCTGTACGCTACGCGAATGCTGGTTCGAGCCGACCTTTCATAAGCATGTCGGTCAGCTATGTAACGGCGTTCAAATCCACTGCGATGGCAAGCACTACGATCATTTCGCGTTTCAGCCATGGCGGCTTGTCGCGCTCGCTTTCAAAGCGATTCGCAGGCTATATCCCGACTACTCGATCTGGCGCGACTTTCCCTATGAATACGAAACTGGCAAGCTCGCCATCGATGTGATTCACGGTGGTCCGGCGCTTCGAGAGTGGGTGGACGATGCAGCTTCCCATATCGGCGACCTTGATCAGCTTGCCAAGGCCGACGAAACTGCGTGGCGTGAGAAGATTCAGTCTTTCTTGGCTTGAGGCGGCGCGACGGCATCAGCGATGTCGAACTCCCACACGGCGTCGCCGAAGCCGTCGGGAACAATACTGAGGTCAGTACTCGTCGGGTGCTGCACAGCGATGACAAACTTGGTCGGCTGTGTCGGATGAAAGATCATGCCTGTGGACTCGGAGCCTGCTACCTGCATACTCATAAAGTGATCGATGGATTCAGCGACGCCGTCATTGTCGGTGTCGCGCACAAACCAGACATCGCCGCCGACATCGCTGCGGTTGGGCGCATCCTCGACGATATAGATATTGCCAAAGGCATCCTGGGCGAGGTTGTCAGGCGCATTGAGCACGCCGGTGGTGGATGGCAAGCCAAGATTCTTTGCTGTTGACCGGGAGGCAAAACTTCTCACATACGCCTTGTACTCGCCAAGCATTTCAATTGACAGCACCCTATGCTCGGCAGTCGTGGTGACGTAAAGCACTTCAGAACCGTTCTCTAGCACTCCGACCTCCATATCTTCCGGGCGGCCATAGGGCGTGCCACCGACATCGTCTGCGGCTGCGCGTCCGCCTCGCACAAGACTCGCATCGTCTCTTGGGTCGATGGTAGGCCCGTCGCGAAAAGGATCGGTCACGCCCGGCAGCGGCTGCCCGTCTTCATCGGTGATCGGCACCCAAGTCGCGCGCCCAAAGCGCGAGGCGCCCTGATTCACCTCTTCATTCCAAAACGCACTCGCATCGCCGCCCGTGGCTTCAAAGTCATCGACAGAGAGCACGAAGGTCTGTCCGCCGGCCGCATAATCGCCAAGCCGCTTCAGGTGCAGTGCATAAATAGAACCGGAATTCCATTCGTCGATGTAATAGATGACTCGGTTCTCGTGCTTGCGACTGAAATTGATACCCTCATGCGCGACGTTGGCAATGCTCTCAACGATACGATAGTCGATGCCTTCTTCGAGGGCGCTCGCTGTTGGGTCTTCGGGCGCAGGTGCAAGGGGATTGAGTATTTCCACGACTCGCCCGAGGCCAGACCATTCCTCGCCAAGCCAGACCGTGCCGTTTGGCGTCCAGCGAGCTGGATCGAATGCCGCGAAGTCATGCGCCCAAGGGTCGCACGGCTCTGGTTCGCAGACGCGCTTGCCACCCGCCGCGCGGTCACCGGCAAAGAGCAGCTCGGTTGTGTCTGTCAATGTGTCGTGCCTCGACACACCGGCGCCAAACGGCGTTTCATGCGGGATGAAGAGAAAGCGGCCGGTCGGGTCGTAGGCCATCATGTCGAACATCGACGAGATATTGCCGGCATCGACTCGTTGGATGGACTGGGCAACATCTGCCTCGACTTCGCGCAAACTGATCAGGTTGCGCCCGATAACACCTGCCGGCACCTGCCACGGCGAATTGAGCTCGTTCACATGGTTCGGCGATGCAACCGCTGTCGATTGCATCAGAGGATTGAAAAAAGGGCCGGTGCCCGCCATCACGAGCGGTGTGATGGTCAAGGCACCAGCGAGTAGCGCAAATCTCAAACGACGAATAGTTCTGATTTGATCTACCGACTTCTCTCAGAACTTCATCTTCACGCCGACGGCGAAGCGACGGCCGTGGTTGTACAGGCCGATCGGACGGCCTTGATCTGCCGTGTGATCCTCGCGGCTCGCATACCACTCGATTTCTTCATCGGTCAGATTCAGGACTTGGAACAGAACTTGAATGTCGTCCGTCACATGATAGCTAGAGTTGAAGTCGAGTGACCCATAGTCGCCTTTGTAGCCGATCAAGCCGCGGCTGACACCAATCCCGAACCCAAGCTCGTTGCCTACGCCCCCGGGAGTAGCCGCTAGAGTCGTCGTGTTTGATGGGACGTTGGCGGTATGCAGGTGGTTGGACGCATACTCTGAACGGAATGTGTAGGACAGGCGCGCTGCAAGGCCGAATCCCTCATAGTAGACCGTAGCGTTCCATGTATCTTCGGAATGCCCGAAGAACACGGCCTCACGGCCTGCGTCCGTCAGCGCCTTTGTTGGGGTCACATCCGCTTCCGAATTGGTGTAGTTCGCCGTCACGCCGAATCCGTAGGCAATGTCCTGTTGATAGTTGATCTCGAAGCCGTCAAGGGTGAGACCTTCACCGTTGATGGGCCGCTCGATCGTGAATTCTCGGGTTTCCTCGACCTCATTGCCATCAACAAGCGACCAATAGAGGCGATTGTCTTTGAACGACTCTATATCGATGAACGAATCGACATCTTTCGTGAAATAGGTGAACGCGAGCACTGAAGAGTCATTGAAGTACCACTCGGCAGAGAGGTCAAACTGGGTTGAGCGGTATGGTTCGAGGTCCGGGTTGCCTTCGAACGCCGTGCAGCCTCGGCTGCCACAGTTGCGCGTCTCAAACGGGGCGATAGCGACATAGTTCGGGCGAGCCATCACTTCTGCCGCAGCGAAGCGCAGCACCACGTCTTCGATACCCTCATAGGCTATGTTGAAACTTGGCAGGATGTCGGAGTAATCATTGTTCGTGACAGCAGGTCGAATGGCGTTACGCCGCTCCGCATTGAAGTTACTGCCTGTGTATCGCGAAGCCTCTGCATCGGTGCTCGTACTCACATAGCGCAGCCCGATGTTGCCACGAAAGTCACCAGTTTCGAAGTTGCCTTGCACATAGGCGCTGGTCACTTCCTCATTCACGTCATAACGGTCATTCGGGTCATTCCACGAGGAATTGGGTGTACCCGCCACTTCCGGGATGCCGTTTTGCCATGCTTCAAACGCAGCGATATCGAAGTGCCACATCTGCATAGGCACAGCACCAACTTCAAAATCTGTTACTCGGCCGCCACTCGCAAACTGTGCCAAGGTGCCCTCTTCGGCGAAATCCCGCTTCACGCGGCTCGCACCCTTGTTGTAGTCGCGATACTTGATGCCCGCTTCAACGCTCGAGAAGAAGGCGTTGTTCAGCATGAACTCGGCATCGGCTTGCATAAATGTCGCGTCGGAGTCGTTGCGGATGGTGTTGATGTGAGAGTAGTGGAACCGGTAGTCGTCGGGCATCAGGCCAGCATCGACTGTGTGTTCCATGATGCCGGAAGACATATCGAAACTCAGCGTTGACGGCGCATAAAACTGACCAGCCTTGTCAATCGTCATGCCGTCGGCAAAACTGTGACCTGCTTGCACTGTCACCGTGTAGTTACCGCGATCTAGCGTTGCTTCTAAGTTAAAAGCAGTGGTTTCGACCTCATCTTGATAGAGCCCCGTGTCGTACACGCTAGAACCCCAGTTGACAGTGGTGCAGCATTCGATGAGGTCGCCTGAAACTGCAGTGCCGTCGCGATACTCAGTCACAAAATTGTGCGGACGACCGAACAAGCCCTGAATATTGAACCCAAATGAGTAGATGCCTTGCGACTCAGTTTCTGTGACCGAGCTCAATGCCGAGAGGGTGATATCCAAGTCGTCGCGTGGCGCAAACTGTAGAGTCACGAAAGGCGTGCTCAGGCTGCGGTCGGCATCGTAGCGGTTTGCGCCGACTCGGGCCGGAAGACGGTGCTTCTCGCCATCACCGTTGAAGTCGATGAGACCGAAGTAACCTGCGGTGTTGCGCTTCGAGTCCATCAACGTGGCGCCGTCCCGGTACACATAGGCGACGTTGACGCCAAACGTTTCTGCATCGTTTTTCCAGTTGTACAAGCCTGAGATATGCGGTTGGTTCTCATCGGCGTTCTCAAAATGGAAGAATCTCGCTGAAGCGGCGCCTGAATTGGCATCAGCGTCGAGTGGCTTGCGCGTTCTGACGATGACCGTGCCACCCATGGAGCCTTCATCGATACTCGCTTCCGGCGATTTGTAGACTTCTAGCGTGTCAACAATCTCGGTTGGCAGCAGGTAGTAGTTAAAACTCCGGTCGCGAAGTTCGGTGCGCCTATTGCTCGCAGTACCTGACGCGATTTGCTGACCGTTCAGCAGCGCCAAGTTCAAGTGCGATGGTGTGCCGCGGATACTGACGCGAACCCCCTCGCCATCGCGCTCATCTTTCTCGACTTGTACGCCGGTGACGCGCTGCAAGGCATCGGCAACGTTCACATCGGGGAATTGGCCAATGTCTTCGGCGGACACTGCGTCCACAATGGCGTTCGCGTCTCGCTTGATGGCGATGTTCCTTTTCAGCGAGTCGCGGTAGCCGGTCACGACAATCTCTTCAACGACTTGCGCTTCATCGTCTGCGTCTTCCCGCTCAGACTCTTGGGCGTATGCGGTAAGCCCCCCCCCAAGGGCCAATATCAGGACGCTTGTCAGATTCGCCGCCCTTACCTTATTACTATTGGCTATTGCTCCCATTTCTCTCCTCCGATTAGTGTGAAAAATTATCCGCAACCCTCAAGTCAGTATTGTTCAGTCAGTATCATTGAATAGTGTCCCACAGTGTTCCATTATGTTCAATAACAACGAGATGGTGCGCCCATGTCAGTGGTCTTTATACACGTTTTAATGTGGTTTGACAAAAATATATGACCAATATAGCATCAATCCACCCCGTTCTGTGCCAATTCGATTCGATCTCACATGTACAAAACAGATGCGAAACAGGGGCATACATCGGTAAGAATTGACTCATGAAGTACTTTCTCGGCATCGACGCGGGCGGCAGTCACTCAAGGGCGCGACTTACGGACATTGATGGCACCGCGCTTGGCGAGGGAAAGGCTGGCGCTGCGAATGCGCGCATCGGACTGGACAGCCTGCATGAGGTGTTGATGACCGTCACCGCGGACGCGATGACCGCAGCCGGACTCGATCAATCGCAACTGCCGCTGATCACTGCTGGCATGGGCCTTGCGGGCATCTCTCGCCCAGGCATGGCACAAGCCGTCTGCGAACTTGACTTCCCTTTCGGCGCCGTACACGTCGAATCCGATGCGGCCATTGCCAACCTAGGCGCTCATCTCGGCGAAGACGGCGCGACCCTAGTGCTCGGCACTGGCAGCGTCGCCTATATCAAGGTCGGTGACACAGTGATCACGATCGGCGGCTACGGCTTTCCAATTTCTGACGAAGGCAGTGGCGCGGCGCTTGGTTTAAGCGCGATGCGACACGCCTTGCGCGCCCTTGATGGCCGCACTAAACCCACCCCTTTGAGCGCTGCGGTGACTGAGAATTTCGACCATGACACAGCGCGCGCGATCGAATGGATGGACGCTGCGACACCTACGGACTATGCGACTTTCGCGCCTATGATCATGGAATATGCCGAAAAAAACGATGAGATCGCCCGCTCGATCGTAGAAGATGCTGTCAAGCATGTCGAGCGATTCATCGAAACGATTTTTGAGAAGGGTGCGCCGAGATGCGCTCTGGCTGGCGGATTGTCGCAGCGCTTGCGACCGTGGCTGCGCGAGCGCACCGCCGCGAGACTGACCGATGCGAAAAGCGACTCGCTCAATGGCGCACTCATCTTGGCACGGGGCGCCCCTGCTCGCAGCGCTGCTCCTGCGACGATGTGAAGGGACGATTCAAACCGACGTTTCGACTCCGTCGATCCACACCTGAAGCAGTTGATAGTCAGCCGATACCCGTAATAAATCGGCCGCGCAACCAAGTGCGATGGCACCCACTTGGTCATCAATGCCCAGAAACGAACAGGGTGCATGGCTCGCCATGCTTGATGCCTCTTCAATACTGATATCGAGCATCGTCATCGCGTTCCTCACAGCTTGCAGCATCGACAAGGCGGCGCCCGCAAGGGTGCCGTCTTCAGACAGGCACACGCCATCGACACAATTGATTCGCCGATCATCAAGGTAAAAGTGATCCGTATTCGCACCGACAACCGGCATGGCATCCGTCACTAGCATCAGCTTACGGTCAAGCTTCGCCCGCAGCGCGAGGCGCAGCATCGCCGGATGCACATGCGCCCCATCAACAATAAGACTGCACCAGGCGTTTGATTCCAACGCCGCAGCAATGACGCCGGGAGCGCGCGAGCGCATGGTAGGCATGGCGTTGAAGAGATGCGTAAATCCGGTAGCGCCCGCATCAAGCACGCAATGCGTCTCATCGTAGCTCGCGTTTGTATGACCGATGCAAACCTTGACGCCGTGCGCCACGAGATGCGAAACCTGATCTCGCTCGGCACATTCCGGCGCGAGCGTCACCAGCACTTGCGCGTGTTCGGCTGATGTTAAGATTTTGATCGCCTCATTCGAAAGGCGCCGTAACTTGCGAGCATCGTGGATGCCTCTTTTTTCAACATTCAAGAAAGGGCCTTCAATGTGTACGCCCGCAATGCCCGGCACCTCTCTCCTGACAGCCTCATCGATGGCGCTGACGGCCTGTTCGACCTTGTCAAGATCGTCGCTGATGAGGGTCGGCAACAAGCGGGTGGTACCAAACGCGCGATGCGCTTCGGCAATTTCAATCGCCCTCTCCACGCTCGGTTCGTCATTGAACAGCACGCCACCGCCGCCATTGACCTGCACATCAACAAAGCCCGGCAAGAGGTAGTCGCCTTCAAGGTGAATCACATCACCAAAGCTGTCAGGCGACGGCGATGCACTGAGCTTGACAACACGCCCGTCGCACACTTCCACCGAGCCACCTTCGACTATTCCGTCGAGGGTGACGATGCGCCCGCCCGAAAAAACACTCCGCCCCATGCTTGTCCCTACAGCGTTTTCGTCACCTTGCTCAGATTGCGCGGGCGATCTGGGTCGAGACCCCGGTAGAGAGACAGTGCATTGGCGAACTTATAGAAGCTCTGCAGGAACACCAGCGGCTGCAAGTCGGCATGGATTGCGCGCGGCATCGGCAGGCAGATAGCACCTTCCACAGGCTCGCCAGCCACAAGCACGCGCGCGCCGCATTCGAGAAGCTCTTTGGAAACGCTGTCAATGCTTCGCTGAGACGCATCAAAGGAGGCGATTGCGAGCACCGGAAATCCCTTGTCAATCATCGACAAGGGGCCATGGCGAACTTCGGCGGCACTATACCCTTCAGCTTGAATCGTGCAGGTCTCCTTGAGTTTCAAAGCGGCTTCCTGCGCACCAGCAAGACCGATGCCTCTGCCGAGCACCAAGGCCTGGCGAGCTTCGCGCATCAGCGCAAAGGCGTACGACCAGTCTTGCAACCAAGCCTCGGCGAGCGTCTCAGGCAAATGCGCGAGCGCATCACACGCATTGTTTTGACCGCACCATTTGGCACAGAGATGATAGAGCACGGACATGGCACCGATACAGGACTTGGTGGCTGGCACGCTGATTTCAGCACCGACACTGATTGGTAGTACATCATCCGCAAGGCTTGCGAGCGGGCTCGCCTCGTCGTTGACGATGGCGAGCAGGTAAGCACCGCCTGCTTTCGCAGCCTCGCACGCACTCAAGATATCCGGGCTTCTGCCAGATTGGGAAATGGCGATGCACACCGCACCTTGCAGGTGAGTCTGAGCTGCATAGATCGATGCGACGGAGGGCGCGAACGAGCAGCACGCAAGCCCCATGCGGGTTTCAAAGAGATACTTGGCATAGGTCGCTGCATGGTCGGAACTCCCACGCGCGCAGGTCACGATGAAATTGGGAGAAATACTCTTGAGCCCACCGACGATACGCGCGACAAGCGCAGCATTGCGCGAATGCTGCTGCCCAATGCGTTGCGGAATTTCGGCGGCCTCCTGATACATCTGAGTGGCCGACATATTCATCGCCAAGGCATCAAGCTCCAGCGCGTTAGTCTCCATTGCATCTGGGCTCGACGCGGAAATGCCGCCAATCGCCATACTCGCCATCAGCGTATCTCCGTGACAAATTCATATCTGTCGCCGCGATACGCCGACCGCGTGAACTCAATCAAGGTGCCGTCATTGAGCCAGGTGATCCGTTCAATGCGCAACACCTCACTGTTTTCTTGGATCGACAGAAGCCCCGCCTCGGTCGGCGATGCGAGGGAAGCGCGCACTTTCTGACGGCCTTGCTGCGGCCTATTGCCCTTGGCTTCGAGCGCTGCATAGAGTGAATCTCTGATTTCTTCGATCGGCGGCAGGTGGGTCTTGGCAACCACGGCATGTTCAATCGCAAGGGGTTCGCCGCCTGAAAGACGAACGCGGCCAAGACGCGCGACCACGGCCGAGGTTGACAGTTTCAGCATTGCCGCCTCCTCCCGAGTGGGATTGGCATAATTTCTCACCAGCCAGATAGAATCGGGCGCTCGACCACGCGCCTTGGTATCTTCCGTGAATCCACCTAGATATGTGGCTGGCATTTCGATGCGCTCAGCAACAAATGTGCCAGACCCCTGCTTGCGCCGAAGCAGTCCTTCCTCAATGAGTTGATCGACAGCTTTGCGGATGGTGACGCGCGAGGCGCCGGTGAGTTCACAGAGGTCGCGTTCGGAAGGGAGCGCGTCTCCTGCTGTGATTTCGCCTTCGGTGATTTGCTGGCGAATCGACTTAGCGATCTGGATATACAGCGGCGTACTACTGCTTTTGCCAGATGAGAGATCAATCATTTCCCGACTCTGTTCGCTCGCGAAACCCTGTTCAATTCGCGAATCGCGTCGCGCAGTACGCCGTTGCATCGAGTCAGCAAATCCGATGCGTCGCCAAGCGTCATACCAGATGCGAGAAGCACTGCAAGCTTGATATTGCCGTTTGCATCATCGAGCGAAGATCGTGCAACAGCCTTGTCAACATGCGCGATCTGCTCGATGATCTCCACCGCACGAGCCTCGAGCTTTTGGTTGGAAATGACCATGTCCACCATCAGCCCCCGATAGACACGCCCGCAGCGAATCATGGTGGCGGTCGAAAATAGGTTCAAGATAACTTTTTGCGCAGTGCCAGCGTTCATGCGCGTGGAGCCAGCAATGACCTCGCTGCCCGTTTCGGCGCAGATGCCGAACTGCGCCGCATCAAGCAGCGGCGATGGGCGATTGTTGGCAATACCAATGGTCAGCGCGCCAGCCTGATTGCCTTGCTCGATCGCGCTCAAGGTGTACGGCGTGCGCCCGCTTGCCGCGACAGCGACGAGCACATCCATTTTGGTCATCGCGATCTCGCCAAGGTCGCGTACCGCTGCATGGGCATCGTCTTCGGCAAGTTCAACGCTCCCCATCACTGCGTCCTCACCGCCCGCCAAAGCATATGCGATGCGCGCCGCTGGCCAGCCAAAGGTTGGCTCAAGCTCGACGCCGTCCTGCACAGCGATTCTGCCCGACGTGCCCGCGCCCGCATAGATCAGGCGTCCACCTTTCATCAAGCGTCGTGATGTCTCTTCCGCGACATGCGCAATTGTCGCGAGCTGCGGACGAACAGACGCGAGCGCCGATAATTGCGCCTCGAACATAGCACTGACAGCACTCGCAGTAGACCAGCGATCAATGTCCGCAAATCTTTCGCTCACGCTTTCGGTTGGCATTGCTCGCTCAAACACCTGTTTTCTCATCAATGACCCCCCAAAATCTAGTCTTCCTCATTGCACGGAAGACACCTCTCTTTGAAGGATATCGCCGGTATTGTAGTGGTATTAGACCAATAATCCAACTGCGCGCAGGCCAAACGCAGCACAGCACCCTTGTGTTGTCGTATCCTATTCAGGAGTTCAAAAACAGGAGATTCAGGATGCGATTCACTTTCATGGAAAGTATGTGCGATCCATCCCACTACCGACCTTTGGCGATCGCCGCCGAAGAAGCTGGCTATCACAGCTTCGGCTTCGCCGACAGCATCATGTATAAGCGAGACTCTGATTCCAAGTACCCGTATCTTGCGAGCGGCGAGCGCGAGTTCATTGGCGCCAGCCCGATGATCGATCCGTTCATACTCGCTGCAAGCTTGGCGAGCGTGACCTCGCGCCTCGAATTAGTCACTTTCGTCGCCAAGCTCGCTGTGCGCCACCCGGTGCTGGTCGCGAAGACTGTGTCCTCGCTTGCCGCCATGTCGGACAATCGTTTTCATTTCGGCGTGGGCTTAAGCCCGTGGCCGGAGGACTTCGCTGTCTGCGGCGCCGAGTGGCGCGCCCGCGGCAAGCGCATGGACGAGCAGATCGAAATTTTGCGCGGCTTATTTGCGGGTGGCTATTTCCAGTATCAAGGAGCGCACTACGACCTGCCCGCCATCAAGATCAATCCGGCGCCGAGTGCGCCCGTCCCCATCTATATCGGCGGTCACAGCGAGGCCGCGCTGCGCCGAGCCGCCATTCATGGCGATGGCTGGATGCACGCCGGCGGTGACAAGGATGATTTCGCGCCACTCCTAGAGCGGCTCAACCAACTGCGCGAAGAGCACGGCACGGCTGAGCGTCCCTTTCGCATCTATGTGATTTCAATGGGCGCCTTCTCACGAGAAGGCATTGAGCGACTCGAAGCTGCTGGCGTGACTGATGTCATCGTCGGTTTTCGCAATGTCTACGATCCGAGCACGCAAAGCATGGGCGTGCAGGAGAAGATTGATGCCTTGAACGGCTATGCGGAGGCGATTATTCGGGGCTGATTCAAGGGAGCACGGCAGCCGCCGCGCTTCGCCCTGCCATTCTGCCGCTGTACGTCGCGTCCCCCACCGACATGCCGCTCGCATAGCCTGCAGCGGTGCGCGGAATGCCTGCTGCCGTGCGGCCAGCGGCATAGAGTCCGACAATCGGCCTGCGCTGTGCAGTGAGCACTTCGCCGCTCGGCAAGGTGTCCAGTCCGCCGAGCGTAAAGAACGGATAGAAGGCGCCGCGTCCGATCGTGCAATCGAGCGCAACGAGCGGCGGCTCTAATCGCCGCAGCCAGCTCGCGCTCTTGTGAAAGAGCCTGTCTTCGCCCGCTTCGGCATCTGCGTTGTAGCGCGTCAACGTCTCAACAAGCGTGCCTTCGGGCAGGCCGATTTCAGCTTCAAGCTCTTCGATCGTCTCGCCAGTACCGACAATAGGCGCCTGCAGGAAGTTGATCGTTTCGTAGTCGCCATAGGCTTCCACATCGGCGATCAGATACACGCGATTCGAGAGCGATCGCTGCTGCGCAAGGGCCGCATGGCCCACTCGTCCGTGATAAGTATCTTCGTTGATAAAGCGCTGACCCTTGTCGTTGATGAAGATTCCATAGGTCAAGGATGCAGGCGGATAGAACGGTAGGGTCACAAAGCATTCGTGCATGTTGACTACCCCAGCGCCTACTCCAAGGCCCATCAGGATGCCAGTGCCGGTGTCGCCTGGGTTGCCGATCGGCACCAATCCTTCGGCGTAGGTTGGAGCAAAGCGCCGCACCATTGCCTCGTTCATGCAAAAGCCGCCAGCGCACAGCACCACGCCGCCACGCACCCTCACCGCGAGTTCCTGCTGATCGATACGAACAATCAGACCAACAACCGCACCATCCTCGCCCACCACCAGCGTCAGCACGCGCGCCTCATAGTGAACAGAGATACGCTCGCGCGCGCTCACCTGTTCGGTCAAGATGCGCATGAGAAGCGGGCCGCCATTGTCCCCTTCGACTTGTAGGTTATGACCGCGCGGCACTGGCTCGGCAGCGAGATGAAATGGCCAAGCTCTCTCACTACCGGTAAAGAGCAGGCAGTCGTCAGTCAATGCCACGATCGCCCGCTGTTTGAGTTCCGAATGCTTGAACGGCACGCCCATGCGCACCAGCCAGTCGAAGTGCGCCGCGCCGCCTTTGACATAGTCGTCGATCTTGTCCGGGTCGGTGTTCGCACCGAACGAAGCCTCCAAAAATGCCTTCATATTGTCCGAAGAGTCCTCGTAGCCGCAGCTTCGCTGCACCGCCGTGCCGCCATTGCCGCCTATGTAGATCTCGGCGCTCGACAAGGCCGTCGAGCCGCCGCCTGCGCTCGCAAGCTCAAAGACCTGGACATTGGCGTTTGCATCGGCGGCTTCAATCGCCGCGCACGCGCCCGCGCCACCGAACCCAACGATCGCGACATCAGTCTCAATGGCCCATGAATCGATGTCGTGCTCACGACATGGCGATGCGGGTGAATACTTCATGAATGGTCTTCCTACAAATGGCGATTATCTACAATCTTACGATCTGCTTCCATGAGCTACCATTGTGAGGCAGCAAATTCGCGCCACGGACAACTCAACATGCAGCTCATTGGCCAGCCAGCCCGCTTTGATCGACTAGGCGAGTACTTGAAGCGAAATCTGTCTTCTGCCTGGACGCAACTTCGCATCGCAGTGGCCTTTGTCAAACGCTCTGGAACGAGACATGTCATTCGGGACATTTCGAGTTTCGCTCGAACTGCAAAGGTCGAGGTCATTGTGGGCATCGACCACCAAGGCACTTCTGTCGAAGGTCTCCAAGACCTGCTTGACGCGGTAGGAGACGAGGGAAGGGTCATCGTATTTCACAACCGCCTGCCATTCACCTTTCACCCCAAAGTCTACTTGTTCAAGGACGAGAAACAGGCTGAGGTTGCGATTGGCTCCGGCAACCTCACCCAAGGAGGCTTGTATATGAACTACGAAATGTCGGTACTCCACACGCTCAGCCTCGACCAGCCCGATCACCGAAAGTTTCTTAAATCAATAGAGGACATGCTTGATGAATGGGCAGACACTATGTCGGGAAATTCAGCCGTTCTGAACCAGACACTCATCGAAGCCTTGGTCGATGATGGCTTGATTGTCAAAGAATCTGCCATGCACTCTACTCAAAAGCCTGCTGCCCAACAATCTAGTGATAACGGGGCCATCAAGAAGTCCGATCACCCAACCGCATTGGTATCTCCTTTCGTTGCTAAACCGGTTCCTCCCAGCCCCCAATCCGAGATTCCGATGCCAGTGCTGGCAGCTATCGGACAACCGACAGGCCGCAGCCGAGATTCGCATGAGCAGATGTTTACTCTGCATTCTGGCGCTCCGAAACGGATGCACTTTGTGATGACATTGCAGAAGACTGACGTAGGGACCGGGCAAACCACTCAAGGAACTGCCAAAAGATCACCTGAGATATTTGTGCCACTATCGGCCCGAGATGCCCTCCCAGACTTCTGGGGCTGGCCACTCGCATTCCGAGAAGATCCCGATCGCGAAGGGAAATATGATCGAACGGGAGTGCGGGTGCGACTTGGAACCAAGGTCTTTCAAGTAAACATGATGACTTGGCCGGTAAAGCGGGATTTCAGGCTGCGTGCTGAAGCGCTTCGAAGCGCTGGCAATATCGGAGACATTCTGCATTTGGAAAAAATGAAGGAAAACTCAAGTTTCGATTACTATGCGGAAGTCATTCCACCCGGCACAAGTCAATTCGAAGACTATCGGGCGATATGCAATCAAAAGGTCAAGAACTCGAACAAGACATTTGGTTACTTCTAACCCTTTCGGAGCTTCAGTATCCTTTCAGAGCGCATCGCATTCTTGCGAAATATATCGCGTGAGATCAGCATTTCCATTGATATGCTTTCCTCAACTGAGAAGCCTACAGATTGAGAAATTTCACACAGGTGATCGCACGTTTCAATGTGCACGGTTCTCCCACCAGCAACGGTGCGGTTGTTTCCAACCACGAGAAAAGCCATCCCTTTCGGCTTGAGGAGCACATGCAGTTGACGAATTGTCTGCCTCATATCTAAAAAATACTTTGAAAGAAGTGCTGCTAGATTGAGTCGTCGGAATCCCACATCTGAATTCCTGTTCAGCCCGTCAATCAAGTCAATGAGATCACATGTCTGTTTTGGAAGCAGGTCCTTTTGGGAGGCGTATGTTTGCCAGTATCGCTCTCTTTCATTCGCTGATATTTCCCTATTTCCAATCATTTCGCCATCTAGGATGCGGTGCCCAGAACGAGACAGAAGACCTAAGTAAATCAAGCTGAGCCTATCGGTATCGATGTACGGGAGGGCAGTTGCGTAGGGCGGTGAAGTAACGATTGCATCCGCCCGACCAATCAAATCCGGAACTATGCTGGCGAGCCTGCGCGCGTCAGCCTGTCTCACTGAATGCTTTTCTCCGGGAATAGGCCCTTGGTCTGCTAGATGCGCTGCCACTAGCTTTGTTGACCTCGATGCTTCCGCGAGGAACGCTTTGACTGCGCTTCCTTGTTCGTGCTCAGTCAGTTCTCGCCGGATGCGAAGATCATCTAGCTTTTGAAACGAGACCGCTCGCAGTATATTGCTCAACGAAACGAGGTAAAAGTTTCGGACAATTGAATTCTCTAAGGATTCTATCGCGCACTTCACTCTATCGAGTTCTATCAAGGCTTGGCGATCAAACCACCGAGCCAAATATGCCCGGTCTCCCTCACTCATGCGCTCACACCTATGAACTTTCTGTCGCACTGGCTGACTCAGAGAGTCTTCAAGCAACTGATGAGCTTCAACTAGTTGTTCAGCACTCAGTGTCAACGCTGCACATTTGACTTTGGACAGAAATATTGAAAGTGGATTCAAGTCAAACCCAAAACAAGTTCGCTCAGATAAACAGGCTTCCACCAAGGTTGTGCCACTACCGCACATCGGGTCTACAACCAAGCTTTTGCTTGTCAACTCAGCCATATTCATGAGGGCGCGGACTAATTGCGGAAAGAACTTACCTCGGTACTCGTGAATTCCGTGAGTGGCGTAACGAAGACATCGACTTCGCGGCAAGGAATGCTGAACTTGTGTCCTCACCAGATTAGTCAGTTCTGCTGGGGCTGAGCCATTGCGCGCGACGATAGAGGTAGCCTCACGCCTGATTTGATTGGTGAGTCCCTCCGGCGTGTCGCCGACAGAAACCCAATATGCCAACGAGCTACGCAGAGCGCCGAGGTCGGACAGCCCTTTCACGCCAAAGCTCTTCGCAGACTCCAAATCACCATCAAGCGGAAGTAGGCTTTGTTTAGTGAGCGCATGAAGCTCCTGTAGTGCCAGACGACGCTCAAACGGTCGAATAAACTCCTTTATCCTGAGTGTGCTCGATTGCAAAAGACTAAACCTTTCGAAGAATCAAAATATTCTCGTTTTTGATGCGCCCCATTCGAGGGTTGAACGACTTGCGCGTAGGAGCAATTGTTCGCCTAATTCGCTTTACTTCCTTGAATCCAAATTTCGCGCCCGCCGAGGCGAGTATGGACGAATTGTCCATATGCTCACCACCCACCGTCGAGTCCCCAATGACGAAGCATGCGTATCGATTGGAACGCAACGACTTCCGCAATAGACAAAACACCTGCTCAAATTCATATTGAAAGGTAGCTGGTGTCGCTCGGTGTCGGCTTTTAGCACTGTATTTTCGGTGGCTGCCGATTTCTACTTGTTTTAACCTAGATGGGTCATGCCCCAGCCAAAGCAGCCTCGTGCGGTGATAAAGATGATAACTGTACGCATTCGGATAAGGAGGTGACGTCACTACGAGGTCAAACTCAGGCAGGCTAGGAGCATTCAAGATGTCTGCGTTCCAAATCTGACAGCTAAACCGTCTTTCAACCAAGTCGCTCATCCTCCGCACAGCAGCCCGATTTACTTCAAGCTTTCCTATGTAGCGCCGAATGGTCTCTCCCGGTGCAATGGCCTTCTCCCGTCGAACGTATCGGGTATCAGAGTCTTGTTTTGATACCCCGACGATAATGCCCGCAAACACGACTTGACACAGCCGTCTCACTCGGTCTGACACAATAGCGACGATGGCCTTTCGGAGTTCTGCTAATTCCTCCACCACATGCCGTTCAAACCAAAATTCGCACACATCCCTTGAGGGGCGCCAAGCATCCGACTTAAAAGGAACTCGGTCATGGAATAGGTTTCCTGTCAAAGTTCCGGCACGAGCCAGAAGATCTTGGCACTCAAGAGAATGCTCCTCCAAAATTTTCAATTCGGACTCGGCAATAGGCGTGGTCTTGGCTTGGGTGATCAGTGCTGCAAGCGGATTTGCATCTATACCAATAGCGTTTCGCTTGAGCTGAAGAGCTTCCAACAGAGTTGTTCCGCTACCGCAAAATATATCTGCAACGGTCTCGCCCACTGAAGACAACTCTTGAATAAGAGCATTCGGAATCTGTGGAATAAATTTGGCCGGATAAGGATGTATAGAATGTGTGAGGTAGCTTGTATCGGCTCTTGCGAAGTCCCACTCGATCGCACCTAGCCGTTCCAAAGCCGCATCGCCGTCAACCAGGACTCTTTTGGCAGCTTGCCTCTCATCGCCTTTTGCAAATGCCACAACCACTGCGGCTTCCTCCGGCGCAAATAGCCGCCAGCCGCGTCGATCTCGCTTAGGCTCTTGGACAACACTCGTGCGCAACCATCTCAGGAGCGTGTCTCTGTGAACACCTGCCATAGCAGCCACTTCGGCAGTTGAGAAGTATGCGGACACCTCTTATCTATATGCACATATGGGTTGAGAAATAGCATGAAAGTCGATTTCACGGGGGTGTGTCAAGAGCTACGCACGCCGCAAGGGGACAAGGCGCGGCTTGGCGCCCCCGAGAGGATTCGAACCTCTGACCTATCGCTTAGGAGGCGACCGCTCTGTCCTGCTGAGCTACGGGGGCATTGGGAGCGAAGTATAGGTCAAAGATTCCCCAGCCTGTAGCGAAACTTGACAATGAAATCAGCATACAGCGGCCTGTTCCAAGTGTCTTCGGCAGCGTCTGCAATGTCGAGCATACTGTCGAAGCGAGGATCGGTGAGGCGGCTGTAGACGATGAAAAGGTCGGTGAGCGGCGCGATCTTCCAGCGGTATCTGAGTTGCACGGTCAGCAGTGTCGCTGTGAAGTCCCACGGGTCTTCATTCGCACTGCGCTGTATCTTGACCAGCTTGCCGCGTTCAAGCGGTATTTCGAAGCGATTCATCTCTTCGGCGCGAATCAGGTTCCAGCGAGCAAGCGCGGTGAACTGATGGCGTTCATTGGGATAGTAGGCAAGCTCAAGGCGGCCATCGAGGCCCTTGCGGTCGAATTCGCCCATGTGCCGTCCTGCGTGATGCAGCACTAAGCCGCGTATTCGGCTCAAGCCGACAGAGGCCGAAATATCAATGCCCTCATTTGGACGCCATTGCAAGCCGGCAAGCGTGGCGGAGCGCAGGCCGCCGAGTTCCTCCCGACCAACCTCGAACTCGGCTTGCGCGGAGAGTTTTCTCGAACGGTCAGTGCTGACCTCAAGTTCCGCTCTGCCTCGCCACTCCTTCTTGTAGATGCCGTTGCCGAGTGTATTCCAGTCTTCATAGGTGGCCGGATGGTATCGAAACCCCCAATCAATCTCGGTCAAGCTGTCGCGAACCATGTCATTCGAGAAGAAAAAGCCTGAGCGAATCAGGTCGCCATCGGTATTCCACTGCTGATAGGTGCTGATAAAGGTCTCGAATTCACGAAAACCCGGTCGCTGCGCCGTTGCTCGCACATGCCGCAGTTCAAGCATCATCATGTCGTTGCGGCGGTGATAGCCGATGTCGTTGAGATCAAATCTGTCGCTCATGTATGCCACCGCAGCGACTTGAGTGACACCGAATCCGGGCTTGCGCACGACTTCCATATGTACCGCCTGCCCCTGCCCATGGCTGTCCGTGTCCGTGTAGATGGCCTGACCATCCACCTGCCAACGTCTGCCAGCGCTCTGATAGTGCCAATCGACCCCTTGCACGATGGCTTTCTCATCGGGATGCGAGACGCCACCCGAAAAGCTACCGATTCCGAAGTATGTGCCTTCGTCGTCGCGCTGCTCGTACTTGAGGCGTGCGACTGCGAAGTCCTGTCCTTGGCCTCTGATGTCAACCGATTCTTCTGCGCCGTCCTCAAGTGTCTGCACAACATTGAACAGCTCGTCCTGCTCAGCAGCGAACAAGACGCCATACTCGAGCTTGCCGCTTTGCCCGGTGATCTTGGCGGCGCCGTAGAGTTCGTTCGGCAGGTGCTCGGCGCGATCTTCAAAGCGCTGCTCAGCGCCAAGCGCGGGCAGCCTTGGCGGAGCGCCAATCCGCCGCGTATGCAGCATATACACCGGATCGGCATTAAAGCCGCGCATCCAATACCGACTTGATCGCGGGGATGTCGTGAACACATCCATCCCCTCTTGAAAGAAGATGCGCTTTTCCGGGAAAAACTGCTCGAAGGCTGTGAGATTGATGTCCTGATCGTCGGCTTCAACATTGCCGAAATCTGGGTAAATCGACGAGGTGATTTGAAAGTTGCTCGATGGGCGCCACGAAACGTCCACCCCAGCACGTGCCTGATAGCTTGCCTGCGTGTCACGGTAGCTCGAAGAAACATACGGCACGACTTGATACTTGTTGCTCGGTTGGATGCCTTGAACCGTCAAAGGCTGGAACACCGACAGATAGCGGGCGCCCTGCCCTGGTGCTGGCGGCCAAGCCATTTCCTCTCCGGTGTGCCCTACTTTGCGCCACAGGCGCATGGGCAGGCGACGCGCATCATCTGACTGCGGCAGGCTCACCGCCGACCAGGGTAGCATGAACTCAGCACTCCAGCCGTATCTGGTGCGCCGCGTCTTCGCTTCCCAAGCGCCATCCCAATCCGACTTGAATTGACGCTCAGGACGAATCGTGCCATCGCGAAGCGAGCCGCCAAGCGCGACATTGATAAAGTAGCCGAAACGCCCAGCACCGGAGGCATCGAGCGCAAACCCCACCTCGTCACGCAGCATGTTCCGAAATCTGTCACGCCCAGTCTGCCATTCGATGAGCGACTCCGGTGGCTGCTGCATCTCGAAGGCGACATAGAGACCCTGCTGTGAATAGGCGAGCATGGCTTTGGTGGCATACTTTGGCATCTCAAGCGTCGCTGGCTTCACGAGATGGAACTTGGTGAAGGTCACCGCCTCGCGCCAAAAGGACTCATCGGCGATGCCGTCAAGTCGAAAGTCTTGCGCATCGACCTTGCCAAGTGCTCGAACATCATCGAGATAGCTGAAGTCATTGATGATCGCATTGAAGGCATCGCGCTCCTGTGCGCTCACAACCCCCACGAACAGGCCAACAAGCGAACACAAAAGTCGCCGAAAGAAGCACATCGCGACGCGCTAACCAGCGACGTAGGCAATCATGACACCGGCCGCTGTGGCCGAACCAATGACCCCCGCAACGTTTGGCCCCATGGCATGCATCAGCAGAATATTGCCCGCATTGGCTTCGAGGCCAAGGCGATTCGATACACGCGCGGCCATGGGCACCGCCGAGACGCCGGCCGCGCCAATAATCGGATTGACCTTGTCCTTGACAAAGAGATTCAGGAGCTTGGCCATGAGCACGCCGCCTGCAGTACCGAGCGCAAATGCAACCATACCCAGCGCGAGGATGCCGAGCGTCTTCCAGTCGAGGAAATACTCGGCGCCGAGCTTTGAGCCTACTGCGAGCCCTAAGAGGATGGTGACGATATTGATGAGCGCGTTCTGCGCCGTTTCCGAAAGGCGCTCAACGACGCCGCACTCGCGCATGAGATTGCCGAAGCAGAGCATGCCGAGCAGCGGCGCGGCTGACGGCAGCAATAGTGCGGTTAGCAGAAGCAGAACCAGCGGGAAGAGGATCTTCTCAGCCTTCGATACTGTGCGCGCCTGCGCCATGACGATCTTGCGTTCTTCAAGACTCGTCAGCGCGCGCACAATAGGCGGCTGAATGAGCGGCACCAAGGCCATGTAGGAATAGGCAGCGACGGCAATCGCGCCGAGCAGGTCGGGCGCGAGCTTGCTCGCGACATAGATGGCTGTCGGCCCGTCCGCACCGCCGATGATGCCGATGGCAGCGGCGTCGGCAAGACTAAAGTCCATGAGTCCAAGCACCGACAAGCCGATGGCACCGAGCACGGTGACGAAGATGCCGATCTGCGCGGCCGCGCCGAGCAGGATGGTTTTGGGATTGGCAAGCACCGGACCGAAGTCGGTGAGCGCGCCAACACCCATGAAAATAAGCAGCGGAAAAATGCTCGTCTCAAGACCGCCTTGGTAGAGCAGGTTTAAGAGGCCATCGCCTGTCGCAATATCAACGCCTGGGATGTTCGCGAGAATCCCGCCGAAGCCGATGGGCACGAGCAGCAATGGCTCGAAGCCTTTGACGATGGCGAGATACAGGAGCGTCAGGCCAATGCCGATCATCACCAGTTGACCGAGAGTGATCTGAGCGAAGCCCGTATCGCCAAGAATGACGGAAAATGCGTCCATGCGAAGGGCTATGCGAAGCTCACGAGCAGGTCATCGACTTCAACCTTGTCGCCTTCAGCCACATGCACTTCATTGACCTCGCCATCTTGCGCACTGACGACCTCGGTTTCCATTTTCATGGCTTCGAGTACGAGCAGCACGTCACCGGTTTTGATATGGTCTCCAGGCTTGACCAGCACCTTGAAGACATTGCCTGCGAGCGCGGCTCGCGTGCTGCCTCCGGCGCGCGCTGAGCGCTGCTTTGGCGCCTCGACAGGTGAGATGTGAGTGAGCTTGCCACTTGGCGCGACTTCCACCTCATAGGCGCGCCCATCGACCCGCACCGAGTAGCACTCGACACCGGAGCTTGTAGGTGCCGGTTTAGCAGGCTTCGCGTCTGCATCGGGAGGTGCTTCAAAAGCCGCTGGATTGTCTCGCTCCTTCAAGAACTTGAGCCCGATCTGGCCGAACAAGGCGTAGGTGAGCACATCGTCTACGACATATTCGGCCAAGCGTATGCCTTGCGCTTTGGCAGTCTGTTGTAATTCATCGGTGAGCTTGTCGAGCTCGGGCTCAAGGAGATCTGCAGGCCGGCAGGTGATTGGCTCGCCGCCCTCAAGCACCTTCGCCCGCAGCTTGGCATCGACAGGTGCTGGCGTCGCGCCGTATTCGCCCTTGAGCAGCGCGGACACCTCGCGGGTGATCGATTTGTAGCGCTCGCCAGTGATGACATTGATCACCGCCTGCGTGCCGACGATCTGCGATGTAGGCGTGACCAGCGGAATGACGCCGAGTTCTTCACGAACACGCGGAATCTCCTCAAGCACCTCATCGAGCCGGTGGCTCGCTTTTTGTTCGCCGAGCTGGCTCTCTAGGTTGGTGAGCATGCCGCCCGGCACTTGCGCAACGAGAATGCGCGAATCGACACCGCGCAGCGAGCCTTCAAAGGCCGCATATTTCTTGCGCACGTCGCGAAAATACGCAGCGACTTCTTCAATGCGCGCCATGTCAAGACCAGTTTCGCGCGGTGTGCTTGCAAGAATGGCGACCAAGGTTTCGGTGGCTGAATGACCGTAGGTCATACTCATTGAAGAGATGGCGGTGTCCAGATTGTCGATGCCTGCTTCAATGGACTTCAAGTAAGTGGCTGTGGACATGCCGGTCGTCGCATGACTTTGCATATGGATGGGAATGTCGAGCGCTTCTTTGAGGCGGCTGACGAGCTCGAACGCCACATAGGGCTTCAAGAGGCCGGCCATATCCTTGATGCACAAGGAATCCGCTTGCATATCCTCAATCTTGCGCCCTAAATCGACCCATAGGTCGATGTCATGCAGATGGCTGACGGTGTAGGAAATAGTCCCTTGCGCGTGTTTGCCGACCTCGCGAACAGCTTTGATCGCGGTCTCAAGATTGCGCATGTCGTTGAGCGCATCAAAGACGCGAAAGACATCGACGCCATTGTCGGCGGCGCGCTCAACGAAGCGCCTCACCACATCGTCAGCATAGTGCCGGTAGCCCAAGAGGTTCTGGCCGCGCAAGAGCATTTGCTGGCGCGTCTTCGGCATGGCGGCTTTCAGCTTGCGAATGCGCGTCCACGGATCTTCGCCGAGATAGCGAATGCAAGCATCGAAGGTCGCTCCGCCCCAGGACTCGACCGCCCACAGCCCGAGCTCATCGAGCTTCGGCGCAATCGGCAGCATATCCTCGGTGCGCATGCGCGTGGCAAGCAAGCTTTGATGCGCATCGCGCAATACCACATCGGTGATGGCAAGTGGTGCGTGTCCGGCATCCATCGAACTCACCGAGACTTCTCTGTTCGGTAGCGGTTCACGGCGGCAGTGATCGCTGCGATGTGCGCGTGCGGCGGGCTAGCCGAGGATTCGTCGAGACTCGGGACATCTGCCTTCGCAAAGCGAGTGAGCGCGAAGGACATGGTTCGAGTGGCGATGATGAGCAGAACCAGGAATACGAATACGGAACCGATGCCCGCAAGCATGAGTTCCATGCCTTGAGATAACAGTGATTCTTGCATGCAATCGTTCTACAGCGTATATCGAATTCAGAAGACTTGAAGAATCCCGGAAAAAAACAGCCTGTCCACGACCGCGCTGACAAGCGCGATACCCACCACAACGAGGGTCAGCACGCCAAGCAGCCGCCAGCCGTGGAACTTGCCTGAATTTTGTATTTCCTGATCCATTCAAAACCATTCTTAGTAAGCTCTGAACAAGTCCATCCTTGGACTTGTTCAGACTCGCAAATCAGAATTACGATTCTGATTTGCTCGCGCCTTCAATGCCTTACGGCACTGAAGGCGGTGGCACATCCATGTGCCACACGGGAAGCTCTGTTATTCAGAGCTTCCCGTGTAAAGAAGGATTATAATGCGCCACTTGACGTGCGTCCGTAGCTCAGTAGGACAGAGCACCAGGCTACGAACCTGGGGGCCAGGGGTTCGAATCCTCTCGGACGCGCCAGTCTTCGCCTAGTGCTCGCAGCCTCAATCAATCGCGCAATCAGTCGCGTGCGAGGGCATAAAGTGTGCCGCCAGTGGTGAAACTTCGGCGGGTTTGTTAGTGTTTGCGATCAATCATTTGCTTGCGCACTTTTCTTGACCACACCAGCATCGATCATTGCGCTCGACTCGCTCGCGGCGTGGACGCTCAAGGGGCCTGGCGCAAGCGAGTTCTTGCAAGGCTATGTCACCTCAGATCTTGGCACGCTGCGTACGGGCCGCTGGCAGGTGACCGCCTTTTGCACGATCAAAGGCAGAGTGCTGGCGACCGCCTATGTCACAGGAGCATCAGGCGAAGTCACGTTCCTCATGCCAGAAGACATGATTGAGCCTGTATTGACCTCGCTCAAGAAGTACCTTGCGTTTGCTCGCGGCGCTGAACTGGTTCATGTGCCGAAACGGGCCATCGCGAGCATCGGCGATCTTGACTATCCTGCCGTTGATTTGCCGAGTGATGCTCGCCTAGGCTTAAAGCTTGCTAGCTCCACAAAGGAAGCAAATGCAGCGGACTGGGACGAATCGACCTGGCGCTGGTTTGAGATCAACGCCGGGTTTGCGCAGGTCACACAGCCTGTGAGTGGGGCCTTTCTGCCACAGATGCTTGGGCTTGATGATCTCGGCGCGGTGAGCTTCTCCAAGGGCTGCTATCTTGGCCAAGAAGTCGTGACGCGCGCGGCGCACAAGGGGCAAGTGAAGCGTCGCATCCGGCGCATCGCGCTTGCGAGCGAGACCGCCCCTCAGATCGGTCAGAAGCTCTTTGATGCTAATGGCCGCGAGTGCGGCGTGATCGTCGCTTGCGCACCGAATCCGCACGACTCGGCAGCAACAAGCGCACTCGCAGTCGTCAGCGGCGATCTCACATTGCCCTTAAGTGTTGCCGAAGTTGTCGAAGCTGTCGAAAAACCCACGACTTAATGGCAATTTCCATATAATTTTCACATGGCTCATCTTCCTGTCATCGTCGGTTTCGGCGGCGCGAATCCCGCCGGGCGCCTCTCCATGCACCACGCATACCGCCGCATGGTCCTCGATCATCTGTCGGCAGATAAGCAAACATCGACCTACGAAGCGCTCGCCGGACTCATGGGCTTGGAAGATTCCTCGGCATCGAGCGAAGCGCGCGCGTACATGCGAGACCACACACTGATACGCCGTATCGAGCATTTTGACCCGAATGACTACTACTGCCACAGGCACATGCGCCTGCGACCCGATGATGGCGAGACCCACAAGTTCACCACGCGCCGTCGTTTGCTACCGAGGCAAATACCTGAGAATTGGACAGTGCGCGCAATCGACAGGGATCACGTCGAGATTGAAGTGACCGGCGACCTCGTTTCGCTGATCCCCGACAAGCAGTCGCTCGGCGTCTCCGCCGCCGGACAATTGCCGAGCGGCTTCAATCCCGCCGAACATTATCAATCGCGCAGCCATCCAAAGGGACTGCAGCTCGCCGTGTTCGGCGCATCCGATACGCTCAATTCGCTCGGCCTCGATATGCGGGAAATCCACAAGAAGATCGGCCCGGATCAAACGGCGGTGTTCGCGGGCAGCTGCATGAGCCAACTCGATACCGAGGGCAACGGCGGATTGCTGCAGGCGCCATTGCTCGGCAAACGGACTTCCGCCAAGCAACTGACCCTTGGCCTTGTTGACATGCCTGGCGCCTTCGTGAACGCCTATGTACTCGGTAGCGTTGGACTCACCGGCGCCTGCGTCGGCGCTTGCGCGACCTATCTCTTCAATCTACAACAGGCGGTGCTCGCGATTCGCGAAGGCCGATGCCGCCTCGCTATCGCAGGCGGCGCAGAAGCACCCTTGACGCCATACGTCATTGAAGGGTTTCGCACCATGGGCGCGGTCGGCACCGATGAAGACATGCGGACGCTCGACGGCGTGGACGAGCCTGACTATCGAAGAGCCTGCCGACCGTTTGCCGAGAACTTCGGGTTCACCCTGTCCGAAGGCTGCGTGTTTGCGATTCTCATGGACGATGCGCTCGCGCTCGAACTCGGGCTGCCGCTCTACGGCGCTGTGCCGGGCATCTACTGCAATGCCGATGGCTTCAAGCATTCGATCCCCGGACCTGGTGTCGGCAACTACCTCACAGTTGCCAAGGCCATGTCGCTTGGGCGCTCAATGCTCGGCGAAGAAAGCCTCAAGAATCGAAGTTATATGCACGCACACGGCACAGGCACGCCGCAAAATCGAGTGACCGAATCGCACATCTTGAGCGAGCTGGCTAAAGCCTTTGGCATCAAAGACTGGCCGGTCGCCGCCGTCAAATCCATGCTTGGACATTCGCTCGCTTGCGCATCTGGCGACCAGCTCATCGCATCGCTCGGCACATGGCACGACGGCTTGATCCCCGGCATTCCGACCATCAATGACATCGCCGATGATGTGCATCAAACGGGCCTGCGCTTCGCTATTGAACCGATTGAAGTCGGCAGCCAAGGCATGGACATGGCATTCGTCAATTCCAAAGGCTTCGGCGGCAACAATGCCACCGCCTTGGTGCTCGCGCCGCACATCGTCGAGATGCTCCTGCGTACCAAGCACGGCGACAAGGCCATGCTCGCCCACAAGCGCAAGTTGGAACAGACGCGCGAGGCAAGGGAGGACTATGACAGAAGCGCATCAGATGGCGACTTCCGCACGATCTACAAGTTTGGCGAGGATGTCATCCAAGGCGAAGAATTGAGCTTGAGCGACGAGTTGATTGGGCTGCCAGGCTTCGAGAACGCGGTCGAACTCGAACAAGAAAATCCGTTCACAGAGTATCTTCGCCGGCAGCAATAAGGAAGCTCTGCAACAGAGCTTCCCGTGCAGCACATGGATGGACTTGTTCAGAGGCCAACAGTTCGCTGATAGACATAGGCGTCCTCAACGCCGACCTGCGCTCGATAATAGTCGCGCTTCAGACCGACTTGACGAAAGCCGAGCTGATCATAGAAGGCCCGTGCGGCATGATTCGATGGCCTGACCTCCAAGTAGGCACGCGCCGCACCACGCATCCGCGCATGACCCATGAGCGCACGCATCAGGAATTGCCCCACCCCCTGCCCCTGCCATGCTTTCCCGACCGAGACATTGCAGATGTGCGCTTGCCGCAGCTGCACATCCATGACCGCATAGCCACAAATTGCCTCTTCGGGCTGGGCATCTTCACACACAAGGACGCAGTGATAGCCGCTGCGCACACAGTGCTCGAATGCGCGTCGAGGCCAAGGAAACTCATAGACCGATTGTTCGATCGCAATGACCTCGGACAGGTCCGCAGCGCGCATGGCGCGAATAACCAGCGATAAGTCTCGTCGCATTGCTTGAAGTTGGCACTCTGGCAAGTCGTTAGCACCGCGCTTCAAGTGCTGCCCACAACTCGCGACGAATGTGAGTGGCCATGAGGTCGATATCTGAGCCAAGCACCCACACCTCGGCTTGCCCAACCGCATCGCGCTCAGGAAAGGAACGCCACTTTCCCGCGCCTATGAGCAAATTGGCAAGCGCATCTCCGCGCACCCAGATGAGGGTATCGGCCTGCACATAGCCAAGCAGCGCCCTCTGCGCAGCCGCCGCATCGGCTTGCGGCAAGCCCGGAATCGGCCAGTCGAATCGACCTTCGCGCACCAAAATCTCGGCATCGAATGCGTGCGATGATCGCAGCAGGTCGAGCCAGAAGGCGCGTTCCTGATGAATCGAGTCATCGATGAGCGCATGGTGTCCGCCACTGCGAAGGCTGAGCGCCCGGTAGTTGACAGCCGGGCCTTCTTCCCGCATCGCAACGCTTGGCGACACTTGCGGCGGCGCCTCTTTTGGCGGCAGATGCCGAGCAACTGCCGTCTTCGGTTCGGACGGCTCGGTGATTGGCACCAACTGAGGCTTGCTGCGAGGCACCCAGACATCAATGCCAAGCGCATCGAGAATGCGATACTGACGTGCGCTAAGCGTCAACTTCGCCCTGCCCAGGTGCTCGCACCCGCTCGATCAGCGCTTCGACTTCTTCGGACGGGCGCGCAGTGAACGAGCACACGCCGACCGCCACCACGAAATTCAGCAGCATGCCGACCACGCCGATGCCTTCGGGCGATATGCCGAAGAGCCAATTGTCGGGCGTATCCTCAAATATCGGCGAGATGCCGCCAATGCCGCGAAAGGCGACGATGTAGAGCAAAGTGAAGGTGAGACCAGACAACATGCCGGAGACTGCGCCCGCCTTGTTCATGCGTTTTGAAAATACGCCCATGACAATCGGCGGAAACAATGATGCCGCAGCGAGCCCAAAGGCGAAGGCGACCACTTGCGCAACGAAGCCGGGCGGATTGAAGCCGAGATAGCCTGCGAGCAGAATCGCCAAGGCAGCACTGATTCGACCGGCGCGTAACTCTCCACGCTCCGATAAATTCGGCCGTAATTGACGCTTAATGAGATCGTGCGAGACTGCCGCTGAGATCACTAGGAGTAGACCGGCGGCGGTTGACAGCGCAGCCGCAATGCCGCCTGCCGCCACGAGCGCGATCACCCACGCCGGTAGTTGCGCGATTTCGGGATTGGCAAGCACAATGATGTCGCGGTCAACATGGAGTTCATTGCCTTGCCAACCGTATTCGCCTGCCTTTTGCTCAAAATCAGCACTGCTGTCGTTGTAGTACTGCACGCGCCCATCGTCGTTCTTGTCTTCAAAGGCCAAGAGGCCCGTATCCTCCCAGCGACGGAACCAGCCGGGCCGCTCCTCGTAGACGAGATTGCCCTCGGGATGCCCTACGGGGCCTGGCTGAATGGTCTCGGTCAGGTTGTAGCGTGCGAGTGCCGCCACTGCTGGCGCGGTCGTATAAAGAATAGCGATGAAAATGAGCGCCCAGACCGCTGAGCTGCGCGCATCGCTGACTTTGCGCACCGTGAAGAAGCGCACCAGAACATGCGGCAATCCAGCAGTGCCGATCATCAGTGCGGCAGTGATGAAAAACAGATCCAGCCTTGAGCGGCTGCCTTCGGTGTAGCTCGCAAAGCCCAAGTCCTGCACGATGGTATCGAGACGCGCCAAGAGGCTGCCGCCGCCATCTGCAAGGCTCGCGCCGAAGCCTGCTTGCGGCAAGGCGATGCCGGTGACCTGTATCGAGATGAACACTGCGGGCACTGTGTAGGCGAAGATAAGCACGCAGTACTGCGCGACCTGCGTGTAGGTGATGCCCCTCATGCCGCCAAGCACGGCGTAGAGAAACACCACGCCCATGCCGAGCACCAGCCCCGTGCCGATATCGAGTTCAAGAAAACGCGAAAAGACAATGCCGACACCTCGCATCTGGCCTGCGATGTAGGTAAAAGACACAAGGATGAGGCAGATGACAGCGACCACCGACGCCGTATTCGACGCATAGCGTTCGCCGATGAACTCGGGCACGGTGAACTTTCCGAAACGCCGCAAGTAAGGCGCAAGCAGCAGTGCCAAGAGCACATAGCCACCCGTCCAGCCCATCAGATAGACCGACCCGTCGTAACCCAGAAACGCAATCAGTCCCGCCATGGAGATGAACGAGGCGGCGGACATCCAGTCGGCGGCGGTGGCCATGCCGTTCGCAACCGGATGCACCGACTTGCCAGCGATGTAGAAATCGCCGGTGGTACGCACCCGAGACCAAATGGCGATGCCGATATACAGCGCGAAGCTCGCGCCGACGACGACCAGGGTCAGTAGGCGCAGATGCGCATCGTCGCTCACAGCTTGTCCTTGGCCGCAAGAAACTCGGCATCAAGTCGCTTCATCGCGCGTGCGTAATAGATGAGCACCAGCACAAAGACGAGGATGCTGCCTTGCTGCGCGAACCAGAAACCAAGCTTGAAGCCGCCGAGCATGAACTGATTGAGCCAAGGCGCGAGCAGCAGTCCGCAGCCGAAGGAAGCAACGAACCAGACGATGAGGCAGCCGGCGATGAGCTTCAAGTTTGCTTGCCAATACTCTTTTGCGGTCATGTCGCCTGCCTTGCTCTTTGCTTTGACCTCATCCAATGATAGACGCGCTCGCCAAGCAGCAGCAGCGTGAAGGCACCATAGATGTACGCATCAACATAGCTGACCTTGGCGAGCCACGCAATGTGCAGCACTGCCAAGGCCGCAGCCAAGTAGACAAGCCGATGCAAACGCCGCCAGTTCTTCTTCAGACGGCGCTGTGCAGCGCGCGTTGAGGTGAGCGCGAGGGGAAGTAAGATCAGCAGTGCTCCGCCGCCTGCGATGATGTACGGGCGCTTGCCAAGGTCGGCAAGGAGCGCGGCAAGCTCGGCCCCAGCAAGAATCCCAAAGTAGGCAGCGAAGTGCATCGCCACATACGCGAAGGCAAAAAGGCCGACCATGCGCCGATAGCGAATCAGGCCGGGTCGCTTGACGAGGCGCGCTATGCTTGAAACCGAAAGCGTTGCGAGCAGCAGGCGAATGCCCCACTCGCCCAAGCGGTGTACGATGGCCTCGCCCGGGTCCGCACCCAAGGCTTCGAGGTCTCCTGCGAGCGCACGCCACACATCCCACGCGAGCATCGCCACAGGGATTAGGCAGGCTGCAAAAAGCAGCACTTTTGACCAGACGATTCTCACCTTCGGCGTTCTCCACACCTTAGTAATAGCGCCGCAAGTTCATTCCCGAATAGAGCGACGCCACCTCGTCGGCATAGCCATTGAACATGCGCGTGTCAATGCGGTTGCCGAAGAACGACCCGTCGAGCCGCCGCTCGCTCGCCTGGCTCCAGCGCGGATGATCGACTTCAGGGTTGACGTTGGCGTAGAACCCATATTCCTGCGGCGCCGACAAATTCCAAGTGGTCTTGGGCTCCCTTGCGGTCAATCTAATCTTGACGATGCCTTTGATGCTCTTGAATCCGTATTTCCAAGGCACGACGAGCCGCAGCGGCGCACCATTTTGCTTTGGCAGGACTTGGCCGTACATGCCGACAGCCAAAATAGCGAGCGGATGCATGGCTTCATCGATACGCAGCCCTTCGACATACGGAAAGTCGATGGAACTGAAAAAGCCACTTGACCGCTGACCAGGCATCTCGGAAGGCCGGTAGAGGGTGGTGAATTCGACATACTTGGCATCGCCTGTGGGCTCAAAGCGTTGAAGCACCGCTTGAAGCGGAATGCCGATCCACGGAATCACCATCGACCAGGCTTCCACACAGCGCAAGCGATAGACGCGCTCTTCAAAGCTATGCGGTCGCAGGATGTCCTCAAGCGCATACATGCCGGGCTTGCCGACTTCACCGACAATCTCGACGCTCCATGGGTCAATAGTGAGGCCGGGCGCATGTTTCGCAGGGTCTGATTTGTCGGTGCCAAATTCGTAGTAGTTGTTGTGGCTGTTGGCAAGATCAAACGGCGTGATGGCCTCAGTGAACTTAGGGTTGCCGAGTCCGCTCGGAATCTTGTCGGCAAGAAAACTTGAGGCGAGCGCTGGCGTTGCGAGCAGGCTCGCAGCGGTCACGCCGATAAAATGCCTTCGTGATCGATAGACCGATTCGGGGGTGATCTCACTTGGCTGAATCCTTGCTTGCCTCTTGATCAACATCGGCAGTGTTCTCCTGTGTCTGTGTTGAGCTTGACGCCTTTCTTGAATGAGGCGCACTGAACCATTGTACGGGCCCGGAAGCAGCATACAAGGCGAAGATCGCCAACAGCACCGCTGGCGGGTCGATGAGAATGAGCGCGAATGCGATGGCCACCGCGACGAGCACCGTGAACGGCACCCGACTCGCCAATCGAAACGCCTTCGGCGATACATAAGCGATATTGCTGACCATGAGGGTGGCCGCAATCAACACCACCAGCGATAGCACAATGCCAAGCGTCACCGAGTCCGTCGGGCCGTCCCCAGTCCATTCAACGCACAGCCACACGCTGCTTGCGACGAGCCCCGCGCCTGCCGGGCTCGCAAGGCCTGTGAAGTACTCCAATGCCGCGCCAAGATTAAAGCGTGCGAGGCGCAGCGCGACGCACGCCACATAGACAAACGTCACCACCCACCCGACCTGCCCGAGGTTCGACAAGGCGTACATGAAAGCCATGAGCCCAGGCGCAACGCCAAAGGACACCATGTCCGAAAGGCTGTCGTATTCCGCACCGAAATCACTCTCGGTGTGGGTGTAGCGCGCCACGCGACCATCGGCGAAATCGAGCACCATGGCGGCGAGCACGGCGAGCGCCGCAGCCTCAAAGTCGCCATTGACCGAAGCGATGATCGTGTAGAAGCCAGCGAACAGCGACCCAGTTGTCAACAGATTCGGCAGCAAATAAATGCCGCGGCGCTTGGCGCCAGGCTGGCGCGTCCGCGTCGGCACCTTGAGCAGAGTTCTCCAGCGACGAGCTGCCATGGCGTTTGCTTCGCGTTAGTTCTTGCTGCGGTCCACGAGGCGCGATTCACGAATCCAAGGCATCATCGCGCGTAATCTCTCTCCGACATCTTCAATGGGATCTTCCGCCAAGATGCGGCGCATAGCCTTCATGTGCGGCGCGCCAGTGAGGTTCTCGGCGACAAATTCATGCGCGAACTGACCCTTCTGAATCTCGCTCAAGATTCGCTTCATTTCCGACCTCGTTTCATCGTTGATGATGCGCGTGCCGCGCGTGAGACCGCCATATTCAGCCGTGTTCGAGACCGAGTACCACATGTTGGCGATGCCACCTTCGTACATGAGGTCAACAATGAGCTTGAGTTCATGGAGACACTCGAAATAGGCCATTTCCGGCGCGTAGCCAGCCTCCACAAGCGTATCGAAGCCAGCCTGCGCAAGTTCCGCCAAGCCGCCGCACAAGACCGCCTGCTCGCCAAAAAGGTCGGTTTCGGTTTCTTCTCGAAACGTTGTTTGAATGATGCCAGCGCGGCCAGCGCCGATCGCCGCCGCATAGGACAAGGCAATATCGCGCGCGCGCCCAGAGGCATCTTGCGCGACTGCAATCAAGCTTGGCACGCCGCCGCCCGCCGCATAGGTCGCACGCACCGTATGCCCCGGACCTTTCGGCGCGATCATAATGACATCCAAGTCCGAACGCGCTTCGATCAGCCCGAAATGCACATTGAACCCATGCGCAAAAGCGAGGACTCCGCCTGCCTTGAGATGCTCAGCGACGGCATCCTTGTAGAGCGCCATCTGCACCTCGTCGGGCGCAAGCACCATCACGAGGTCAGCGCCGGATGCGGCCTCAGATGGCTCGTAGACGCTGAACTGCGCCGCTTCGGCCTTGGCGGCAGAGGCAGAGCCAGGCCGCAAGCCCACGCGCACTTCGCGAACACCTGAGTCACGAAGGTTATTGGCGTGCGCATGCCCTTGCGAACCATAGCCAAGCACCGCCACAGACATCGCCTTGACGAGTGATAAGTCGGCATCCTTTTCGTAGTAGACCTGCATCTTAAGGTTCCTTATCTATGCTGTGGTGTGACTTTCGTGTGATAGCGCGGCTACTTGATCCGCAGCGTGCGGGTGCCACGAGCGATGCCAGTGATGCCGCTACGGACGACCTCAAGCACCAGCTTGGGGTCGATGGCTTCGATAAAGCTGCTCAGTTTTTCGTCGGCACCGACGAGTTGAATGGTGAAGGTTGATGCGGTGACATCGACAATCGAGGCGCGAAATATATCGGCCATGCGCTTCATTTCCGCGCGCGTCAAGCCCTCTGCGTGCACTTTGATGAGCATGATTTCGCGCACCAAATGACGATGCTCGGATAGATCATCGACTTTCACCACCTCGATGATCTTATTGAGATGCTTGGTGATTTGCTCGACGCCAGCATCGTCAGCATCGGTCTCGATGGTCATGCGCGACAGCGTTTCGTCCTCGGTGCGCGATACCGTGAGGCTGTCGATGTTGTAGTTTCGCTGCGCAAAGAGGCCAGTCACGCGCGACAAGGCCCCTGCTTCGTTTTCAATGAGTACCGCAATAATGCGACGCATGGGCTCTAGTGTCCTGTCCGGCTAATTCGTGTAATTATTCTTGGCCATTTCGCCCCTTGGCTGCGTTGCTCCGCCTTATGTCACCGGGTACATCCATGTACCCGGCCCTGCGGGC
>JAPYNO010000060.1 GCA_028283025.1 Pseudomonadales bacterium
CCCATGTCGTTCGGCAGCATCGGCGGATGGCTGCACCCGGCCCCGTGCAGGGAGAACCGGAACCCGTACTTGAAATCGCCGCCGGCTTCTGGAATCGAGTGTGGAGCGCCCGCGGCTCGCGTGGCGAGCATTTTGATGTCCTGCTGTGAGCAGCCGCGTTCCTGGGCACCCACGGGTACGCTGGGCAGCGTCAACAGGAAAGCGGTCAGACCCGCCATCATCGTCCATCGTGTCATTGATCTCTACCTTTCATGTACGCCTGCGGATGAAAAAGGAAGCCCGCAGGCTTGTTAACGGGGCATATTCTACAGAGAGAGGGGGGGCTGTCAAGACAGGTGTCAACGCAAAGTAGAAATGTCCCCTTTTGTGCAAAATCCAATGCCTAAGTTGCCGTGCTAAGATGCGCCGATTTTGCGTGTCGCCACATGTGGTCGCTCGCAGCATCCATATACAACTCTATCGTCTTTGCAAGACATATAAGGCGCAATTCAGGTATGCAAACAGAACTTCTATTTCCGCCGTTGATCGGCTTGCTTGGCCTGTTGGCCGCTGGTGTCATTTATCTCATCGTCAAGCGCTATCCTGAAGGCGAGGATACGCTCAAGGAGATTGCCGAGACCATTCATCAGGGTGCCATGGTGTTCATGCGCCGCGAGTATTCGAACCTTGCGATATTCGCGGCCATCCTGCTTGCCGCCCTCTGGGTTTCGCTGGGCACCGAAACGGCATTAGCGTTTTTCGCGGGCGCACTCTCCTCGGCGCTCGCTGGCTGGCTTGGCATGTACACGGCCACGCGCGCCAATGTGCGCACCACCACTGCGGCGCACACCAAGGGCATGCCTGAAGCGCTATCGGTCGCATTCTTCGGTGGTTCCATCATGGGGCTCGCTGTGGCGGCCTTGGGTCTGCTTGGCCTTGGCACTGTGTACTTTTTCTTTGGCGGCGACCCGCACACCGCCGAGCATATTCACGGCTTCGGCATGGGCGCATCGGTGGTCGCGCTGTTCTCGCGCGTCGGTGGTGGCATCTACACGAAGAGTGCCGATGTGGGTGCTGATCTTGTCGGCAAGATTGAGGCTGGCATCCCCGAAGACGATCCGCGCAATCCGGGCGTGATTGCCGATAACGTTGGTGACAATGTCGGTGATGTGGCTGGCATGGGTTCGGATATCTTCGAGTCCTACTGCGGCTCGATGATCGCAACGATCGCCATTGCAGCGACTTTGAGCGCGGCGGCGGTCGAAATGATAGCGCCAGGCCTTGGCGAGGATGCTGGCAAGGCGAGTCTGATGTTCCTGCCGCTCGCGCTCGCATCGGCTGGCCTTCTCTGCTCGATTCTCGGCATTGGCGTGGTGCGCGCCTTTTCATCGGCGAATCCGGCCAAAGCGCTTCGCATCGGCATGATTTCAACGCCCGTCGTATTCCTGTGCGTCGCTTGGTTCGTGGTTTCGGTAAGCGGCGTCAGTGCCAATGTGTGGGCGGCGGTGCTGCTTGGCTCGGTCGGCGGCGTGGTCATTGGCCTTGTCACTGAGTATTACACGTCAGCGAGCCCCATTCGCAAGATTGCCGAGTCAGGACAAACAGGCCCGGCGACAGTCATGATTACTGGTCTCGCCAATGGCATGCAATCTGTGGTGGTGCCGCTACTGACGATTTGCGCCATCATCTGGTTCTCAACGGAACTCGCTGGCCTCTATGGGGTGGGCATCGCCGCTGTCGGCCTGCTTGCAACGGTCGGCATGACTATGGCCGTGGACGCATACGGCCCGGTGGCGGACAACGCTGGCGGCATCGCTGAGATGGGCGGACTCGGAGAAGACACCCGCCGCATCACTGACTCGCTCGATGAGGTCGGCAACACCACTGCGGCCCTTGGTAAGGGCTTTGCGATTGGCGCTGCGGCCTTGGCGGCGCTTGCCATCATCACGGCCTATGTGGAAACCATCAGTGCCCAGATGCAGGGCGAGTTTTCCCTGCATCTCGGCGACCCGGAAGTGCTGATCGGCATTTTCATTGGCGGTATCACGCCATTTCTGATCGCATCCTTGACCATGACCTCGGTCGGAGATGCAGCCATGGATATGGTGAATGAGATCAGGCGCCAGTTCCGCGAAATTCCCGGTCTGCTTGAGGGCACTGGCAAGCCCGATACTGAGCGTTGCATCGATATTGCCACCCGCGCTGCGCTGAAGCGGATGATTGTGCCGGGTGTCATTGCCGTCGGCGTGCCGCCGCTTGTCGGTTTCGGCATCGGCCCGGAGGCGTTGGGCGGTGCGCTTGGAGGCGGCCTTCTTGGCTGCGTGCTGCTCGCCTTGACCATGGCCAACGCTGGCGGGGCGTGGGACAATGCCAAGAAGTTTGTCGAAAAGGGCAATCTCGGCGGCAAGGGCTCTGAGACTCACGCGGCGACCGTGGTCGGTGACACCGTAGGCGACCCGTTCAAGGACACCTCCGGGCCGAGCATGAACATCTTGATCAATGTGATGGCGATTGTGTCGTTGGTGATCGCGCCGCTACTGGTGTAAGTGCGGCAGTAATCAGCCTCAGCCGGCAAGGAATTCTTCGATCTGATCGGCCATGTTGCCGCAGGCATTTGCCTGCACGCGCGCGATCATTGGTACGGGCACGACGATGGCTGGCATGAACGATGTGCCTGATGCCTGAGAACTGATCTTGCCGATGGCGACGTTCTCGCGCACATCCCAGATCGAAGCTTCGTATTCTGAAGAGTTCTCCCAGCTAACGAATCCGAAGCATCCTCCGCCAGCACCTGCCCATGCGCACGTCATGCCGCCGCTTGACCCTGTGTTCTCCGTGGTGCCTTCAATCCAGACGATATAGCGCACGCCGAGTTCCTCAATTCGACCTCTCAGCAGCGGCTCGTCAACCTGAGCGCTGAATTCGCGCATTTCGCGCGGTGCAAAGCGCGGCTCGAACCACGGGAAGGTGCGATCCTTGAAGGTCTCCTGCGAGATGACCTGAAATGGCGTTTTGGCATTGCCGAGCGACCTGCCTACGCAGTCGATGTAATCGATTTCGGTTTCGTGGTCAGCAGTTTGCAAGTTCTTGCCGAGCACGACCACGGTATCCTGTCCGCTGATGCCAGTGCTGCCTTCTCTTAGCACCTGTACGCTAGAGTTGACGCAGCCTCCGAGAAAAATTGTCAGAATGAGGGCGCAGAAGGCAAGAGGGCGCATCGCGATGTTCTTGAGAATTTGCATCAGATACTACCCGCTTTATTACCTGCGTTGTTGTAGCCACGTCTGAATGCCTGGCTGCATGGGAAGCTGCCGAGCAATCAGCGCTGATGCATCGCGCAGCGCCGTGCGCGTGGCGGCGGCGAGCGCGGCGCCTGATTCGGAACTTCCGAGCACGCGGAAATTGCGTGTGTCCGAGCGTCCGTAGGCGGACACCGTCCAGTTCAGCACTTCGCGACCATGCGGTTCCAAGAGTTCAATGCGATACACGATGCGCACCTCAAAGAACTCAGTTTGTGTTTGTTGCGGAATGCTGATCTCTGATCTCACCACATTTGCTTTCAGCACGAGGTCTGCGTCAAAAGCCGCCTCTCCCATGCCGGTGATGTTCGAGGCACGCGCGAACAAGCCGCGCGCCGTTTGCTCAAGCATACGCTGCTGATCTTCCCCAAAGCTGACGCGCCAGTCGCCATAGCCGTCGATGGACTCTTCGTGCGCGTAGCCCTTGAACGCAGCGTCGGTCAACAGACCGGCGTGAACCGGAATCGGCTGCACAAGCGGCAGTGGGTAGCTGCCCTGCATGTCAACCTGCGCCCCGCCGCAGCCAGCTAGCAGCAGCACGACCACCAGCCTCGCTCGAAAAAGGGACACACACCGACACATGCCGTTCAGTCTACCGAAAAAGGGACACACACCGACAGATGACGAAAAAGGGACACACACCGACAGATGATGCGCATGTCTACTGAAGTTCGGCAGCGCCGACAAAAGCGCCGAGGTTGCGGTGGGTGAGTTCGCGCATGAGCGCTGCGAACCGATAGGCATTTCTGCGCACCTGTGGCGGCGCGTTGGGTTCGAGCAGCACGGGGAATCCGACGGCGTGAATGCGTACAAGTCGCCGGCCTGTTTGCTGGCTCGTTTGATTGGCCCTGTCCACTGCGTCCACAACACCTTGGATCGTGTTGTTCTGTTGAAAGTCATCGCCGAACACGTAGATTGAAATTTCAAGGCTCGGGTCGAAAAAAACCGTGATCGCGCGCTGTATGCCCTCGACCGGACTCGAGTTGGAAAACGGATTCCATGAGGCAAGACGGTCGACGATCTGTCTGCGCACGGTTGGCGAGTCCGGCATCCAACGTCCGGCGAAGCTGCGAAACATGTAGTCGCCCATGTCATTCATCACTTGGATGCCTTTGACTTCAGGGTAGATGGCGAGGACTTCGCCGACCTTGCGTCGCACGCCCTCCCAAGCGTAGCTGAACATGCTGCCCGACGTGTCGATGACAAAGATAATGTACTCGCTGTCGGCGGTGATGCCGCCGATGGCGTTTTCGCCGGTGACACCTGCGGTCGCTTGCAGCGCCAGCATCTGCTCGGTAAGTGATTGGCGTGCGCTCGATAGACCTCGTGCGCGCTCGCTGAGCACATGTTCCTTCGCTTCGGCTTGCTCGATCTGTTGTTCGATCCGCGCCATGCGTTCGCGCAGTGTCCGTAGTGTCTTGGCGGCCTCATCGAGCTCGACTTGCGTGTCCGATAAAGCGAGCTTGGCGCGGTCAGATTCGTCGCGTGAGTCGAGCAAGGCGTTGCGCATTTGTGCGACACGCACCTCAAGGTTTTCAATAGATTCGGTGGATTTGGCAAAGAGTTGGGGATCGGCTGTCTCCGTGACCATGAGCAGCAGAATGAGTCCGCCGAATGCGCAGCAGATCATGGCTAGAAACGGCATGCCAAAGTCCTCGTTGTCGCGTCGCTTGATCATGCTGACGGCGTCCTTATGGCCAGTCCGAGGAAGGCGACAGAAAAGAGCCGCCTGTTGAACGTGCGAGCTCCCAGTAGGCGCCTGCTGCCGCGTTGTCGCCTTCGAGCGGCAGCAGGATGACGTTGAAGACGATGCCCGGTGTCACCAGATCGACGGCCTCGAAAAAAAGCCGCAGGCGCTCGCGTGCCGAGATGGTGTTGTCGCGAGGCGTTCGGCGGCCAATGGTCGGCAAGCCATCGGTGACCAGAAACACGCGGTCAGGTGTTGGCGCAAGCGTGCCGAGTAGATCGATGAGCGCAGCAAGGTTTGTTCCGCCTTCAGGTGCAATGTCGTCCAAAGCGTTGAAGGCGCGCTCAAGATGATCTCCGGTGGTACTTGGCCGCCACGTTGTGTGTCCCAATATCGAGCGTGCCTTGTCGTTGAAAACGATCAGTTCGAACTGGCTGTCTATCGGCAGCGAAGCGGCAACCCAGTTAGCCGTGCGTAACGTACGTAGCCATTTTTCCGATGTCCGTCGCTGCTCGGCGGGGAGGTTGCGGCGACGTATGGCGTTCACCAGCGTCTCGTCAAGCATACTTGCCGAGGTGTCGATGGCGACGACGATGTGCTTGCCGTCCATACGCATGCCAGAGAGATATTGGCGGCTACCTTCGCCTTCGAGTTCCCGCAGTGACGTGCCACCGCCACTCTCACCTTCTGCTTGCAAGGCTTCGACCTGCGCCTTTTGCGCGTCCACTTGCTGCGCTAGGGTTTCGATGCGCGTCTCTTCGTCGCTCAAGCCAGAGAGCTTGGCTCTCAATAGCGCTTCGTCGTCCTCCACCTGTTCGCGAATTGCAGCTTCGTTGCGTCGCGTCTCGAAGAGTTTGCGTTCCATTTCACTGATGGTTGCTTCAATCTCGTCAAGATCGAGGTTGTTTTCCTCGGACAGGAAATCGAGGCGTCGCATTTCCGCGAGCAGCACTTCGTTGTCTTCTGCGAAGGCTTCGATTTTCTGGTGGTTCAAGATGAAAAACACAAGCACCACCGCGCCGAGTCCGCAGGACATCACATCCAGAAAGGACATGGAGAAAGTGGTGAGCTTTCTACGCGCCATGGTCTGTGATACGGACGGCAAGAAGGGTGTGTGTCCCAATCGTCGCCGAATGGCCGCAGGTGAGGCGATGAAGACATTGGCCGCCCTCGGAAATCTCAAGCGCGTCCGTCACGCGGGCTATCTGGTAGGTGTTCGCTGGCAAGGTCGGCACCACTCTCGCGAGGTCAACCGGTGCTGAGATCGGTGTCGCGATGCCTTCGTGTACGAGATGTGTTGGCGCGGGTTCGAGCGGGCGAGCATCGGTGTGTGTCCCATTCGGCCTCCCATTCGGCCGGTCGGTGTGTGTCCCATTTGATGTTGGCGGCGTGTGCCGAGCAGTGAGCGAAGTCACGAACTTCACACCACCATCGCTATGCGCTGCAAAGAGACCTGTGTTCGCTGAGATGCCTTGGATGTGCGCGTTGGGGGTGAGTGCTTGGCAGTTGTTGATACCGAGCGCTTCGAGTGCGCGCAGTAGACCAGGGATGCGCGCCGCTCGGTGCGTGACAGCGAAACGAGCGCCGGGCGCGCTGCCGCAGACGGAAGCGATTTCGCTTGCAAGCTTTGTCGCGGTTTGCTCAAGCTCGCGGACATCGAAGTTCACGTGCCAGTTGCCCGCCTGGTGCTTGACTTCGAGGTGCAGTCCGTTGCTCTGCGCTTCGCACTTGCCGCCAACCCAGTCGTAGAGCCTTGACCACAATTGCTGTTCCGTGTCGGCGATACGCAAAGGGTCGAAGCGGGTTTCGTGCACGAACTCATCGGCGATGCGTGCGAGCCAAGCCTCAAGCAGTGGCAAGAGACCGCCCTCAGGCATGGATTCCACGACATCGCGCGTCACTTTCCCGGACTGCTGCTCAAGTCGCGTCAACGTCATTTGCTGCAAAGTGACATCAAGCACCCAGTCTGCGGGCTCTGCTACGCCCGCCGCGACGCTTGCATCGACAAACGCGAGCGGCGTCACCGATGTTTCCTCCACAATGCCAAGCAGCAGCGCGAGCTGGTCCTTGCTGTAGTGGCTCGGTACAGTGAAGATGGCCGGCGCCCCTTGAGCACCGCCTTTTTCGATGAGTTGCACGAGCTGATTGAAAACAAGATCGGCGCTTGATCGCACACTTCGGTGGCGCGAGCGCAGCGGCGAGGCATCGAGCCGGTGCCAATAGTTGTAGTGGGCAGCGAGCGGCGAGCGTCTGTGCTCGCGAAGTGCTTGCTCACCGAGAATCAACACCTTGGGCTCTACGAGCGCGAACCCTGGCATCTGCACCTCAAGCAGTTCGCCGGAGTGAGCCGAGAGCTCCCAATCGTTGAGATCGAACACCTTGAAAGGTGTCATTCTCGTACCGTCATATGCCGAATGAGCCGTTCGTCACAGTAGCGCTGGGCATCGAGCACCAAGCGTTCTTGCACGAGTTGAAGTTGATAGACAAAGAACATTACGAGAATGCTGATCAAGAGCGCGATGAAGGTCGAGTTGAACGCGACGCCAAGTGAGGCAGTGACGCCGGCGATATCGCCCTCGACAGCTTTGTAGGCCTGTCCCAAGGCTTCGCCAATGCCGCGCACAGTGCCGATGAATCCAATTGACGGTATAGCCCAAGCGATGTAGCGCACCATCGCAAGTTCACTGTCGAGACGCTCGGCTTCGCTCTCACAGATTGAGCGCACGGATTCGGACACGTCTGTGATATTGCGCGTTGACGCGAAGCGGCTCAAGGCCGCCATCAGTGCGCGTGTCAGCAGGGCTTGGCTTTGGCGGCCGGGCAGCGCTTCGAGCGGGCGCAGAAATTTGCGCGAATCAGCGGGCAGGATGCTGACGCCTTCAACGATGCCGATCAGGTCTTGATCTAGGAGTGAGCGTTCTGAGAGCGCCATGCGCGCTTTGAATCCCATAATGGCGAACGACCAGAACATGAGGATGAAACATGCCTCTTGCTCGAAGTCGCGCAAGATGACGTAGACCGAGCGGGGCGTATCGACGAGCTGGCCGGCGGCTGCCGCGAGCGCTTGCGCTTCGAGTATGGCGTCGGCGTTAGGCCGTATGAGCACCACATAGACGAGATGCACCAGGAGTGCGGATATCACCAGCGCACTTACTTGGAACAGGAGTTCTGAACTTGATCTCCGTTTCATGGCGTCGCCTTCATATGTCGATCGGGAAGTCTACGGCGAGATCTTCCGAGATCATTTCGGAAGGAATGATGTCTTCGATGACCGTGCGCATGTCGGATTCGGCGGAGGCAGTATTGTCAGGATTGTCAGGTTGCGTGTCAGGTCGCGGCTGCGAAGAGGCAGGCTCAGAGGTCTGCGCTGCGGTGCCCTCAGTAGCGTCTTCAGCAGTGTCTTCAGTCATGGCTGCATCGACTCCATCCTTCCCATATTCCTTCCCATGCTGCGGATCTGCATTATTGTCATTGTCGGCGTGCAGAGGCGCAACGAGCAGGGCAAGCAGGATGATTGTGAGCCGAGGCGATATGAGGCTCATCAATTACTCCGTCACATACTTGGCGATGCGAAAGCCAAGGTCGGCACGCCCATCGCTGCCATAGTCCCTGTAGGAGAGTCGAAGGTCGCTCATCGAGCCGTGCATCCAGCTTGAACCACGGATGACATGGTACTCCCCTTGCGCCGGGCCGGTAGGGTCAGGCGGCTGCTCGCGCGCAGGTGATTGCTCGTAGAAGTCATGCACCCATTCTGCGATATTGCCGCCTAAGTCGAAGATGCCATGCACATTTGGTGGAAAGCTGCCGATCGGCGCGCTGACGATGAAATTGTCCTGATAGCCGAACAGAACGCGGCTCACAACATAGGTTGCCGACGTGTCGGCGTAGTTGCCGTGGCGTTCCGGCGGCTTTGGTGTGTGTCCCCATGGCATGCGCAGAAGTGGCTGCGTGTCGTCAACAAAGCGTGCGGCCCAAGCCCACTCGGCTTCCGAAGGCAGTCGATAGCCAGAGCGCTCAATATCTGCGCCTTCCACTCGCCCGCCGCGAACCACATACACCGGCTCAAGCCCGTCTTGCTCGGACAGATAGTTGCAATAGCGTGCAGCCTCCGCCCAACTAACGCGCGCGACAGGGTGTGTGTCCCCGTCTAGGCTGTGGCCTGCGTGCGCACCGGAGCGATGTCCCGGTGCGAAGGCGCGGAACTCGGCGTTGGTCACCTCATGTGTCGCAAGGTAGAACTCGCGCGTCAGGGGCGCCGTGCGCAGCACTTCGTTCGCGCGCCTGCCGGCTTCGCGCCTTGACGCGCCGAGCTCGATGGGCGTTGGATTGAGCAGCACGAGTGTTTGCTTGGCGGAAGTCATAATCTCCGGTTTCAGGCGTGCGAGACGTGCATCTTCTAAGCTCATCAAGCGCACGTTGAACCTTTGGCTGAAGCCGGCGCGCGGCGTGATGTCGCGTATCTCGGATTCATAGCCGGGGCGGCGGAATTCGAAGCGATGCGGCTTGGTGGAGAGTTCAAGGCGTGCGTTGGCTGATGGCTGCGCCTGCCCGTCCACGAGCAAGGTCGCATCCTGCGGCCAGACACTCACGATGACTTCGCCGACGGCCTGCGTGAGTTCGATGCGTATCCGTTCTGAGGCGCCCGCTTGCAGCCTGATTGTGCGCTCGCCTTCCTCAAAGCCGGTTTTGCGCAGGCGCACGGTCTGCGTGCGCTCCGGTGCGAGGCTTAAGGTGATGGGCGTGATGCCTTGATAAGCGCCGTCGATCAGTACTACAGCCCCCGATGGCGTGCTGTCCACCGTGAGGCGTGCCGAAGCCTTGTCGAGATCAATCGTCGGCGGGCTTTGCGCGATGCCTGCAACGACTTCGAGATCGAAGGTATGGCTCGCATAGCCGTCCTTTTGCAAGGTGATGCGCCGCGTGCCCGCTTCGAGATCAAGAGAGGCCGGCGTTTGACCGCGCAGGACTTGATCGATGAGCAGCTGTGCATTGCTTGGATTCGAAGTCAATTCGATGCGTGCAAAGTTTGCTTCAAGGTCGAGTGCGAGGGATTGATGCGCGCCGCGCCCCTCAATATCAATTGACTGCTCGACAGGCTTATGCAGGGGCAGATTTGCGCTCAGTTGCCATGTGCCTGCTGGCGCCTCGGCCTGTGCGACAGGGGTGGTGCCAATCGATGTGTCATTGAGATACACGCTCGCGCCACTTGGACTTGAGGTGATCGAAAGCCGCCCGGGCCTGCGCTCAAGCTGAAATTCAAACGTCGAGGTCGATTCATCGACGAGCAGGCGCTCACGCAGCTCAAAATACCCTTGGGACTGAATCGAGATTTCGTATTCCCCGGCGCGCATCAGGCGCAGGTTGGCAAGTGGCAGCGAAAGCCCGCCGGAAATATCAATCTCAGTCGGCGCTTCAAGGGGTGCTCCGTCCTGCTCGCGCACGAGAATCTCGATACGCACGGCGGTGAACAGGAACCATCCGCTGAGCAGTATGGCGAGCGCAAGCAATACGAGGGCAAGCACGCCAAGAGAGGACTTGAATCGGTGCATCAGCCCTGCTCGCGCATTTGGCGAATAGGGCTTGGCGACAATGGTGCTGTGCTCCGCTGTCATGCAATCAGTCAATTGATCGGTTCAGTACAAATAATTTCAAGGCGTTGCGGCCCGGGTGCGAGATCAACTTCAAAGCGCACTTCGCGAAAGCCGTCCCTGCCGCCTCGCACCAAGTATCTGCCGGGCCGCGTTTCGATGCGCTTGGTCGAGAATCTGCCAAGGTCGCCATGGTATTGCAAGCGCACATCGGTGTTGGCATCGGAGACGAGCGTTAGCTGTACGGGCAGTGAAGCGCGCTCTACTTGCGCGGCAAGTTTTTCAATCTTCTGATCGAGCTGGATGCCCTGTGGCAGTGTGTTTCTCGCTGTTTGCAGCAAGGCGAGGGCGCGTGCGTACTGCTGTTCGTCCGCGAGCGCGCCAGGGTCGGCGATGATGTGAGCGAGGTCGTTTTCCAGAGATTGCCGGGAGCGCGCTTGGGATAGGCCTGCATCTGCCTCGTGCAAATTGGCATCGACCTCAAGCACGCGCTCAAAGGCTGCGATGGCTTGCGCCCAGTCTTCGTCCTGAACGAACACCTGCGCTTCATTCAGTGATGACTGAATTTTTTTGTTGGTGTGGTGAAGCTGCGTTTGCTCAAGTCCCTGCTGTGCGCCGGGATCATTTGGCTTCATACCAAGCGCCTTGCTGAAAGCGTCTTCAGCCGCAGCATAGTCGCCTTGGTCGAGTGCTTCGTAGCCGTCTGCCAAGATGCGCTGAAAGCGTGCATCAAAGCGGGTCTGACGAAGCCGTGCCAAGCGGCTTGAGATGCCGTCTGTGCTTGCATCGAGCGCGCGTGCGGCTTCGATCATCCGAATGGCCCCGCTGATGTCCCCTGTGGATTCGGCTTGCGTCGCTTGGTCAAGCAGGGCGGTGAGCTCGGGAAGACGCTCAAGACGTTGCCGGCCTGACTCGACCATTGCCGATTCAGGTTGATGCAGCGTTGCTTTTGCGAGCGCGTCCCTCGCTATGAGCGCATCACGTTGGTTCAGTGCTTGGACGGCATTCGCAATCGCTTCGGCGTATTCGCGCTTGGCTTCATCGAGTAGCGCTTCGAGTTGCGCCGCCGCCTGTTGATAGCCGAGCAGGGCTCGGTCGTACTCGCCGCCTGCGAAGGCAGCCTCAGCATCAGCGGCCGTCGTCCGCGCCGAGTCAAGCGCTGCTTCTCCCCATGCAGACACGTTCCAAGTGTCCTCAAGTTCGATTTCGATCTCTGTAAAGCGCTTGACAATGGCGCGCGCATTTTCGAGCGCTCGCTTTTGGCGCTCGGTTTCAAGCGGTGTCGGCGCAGTTGGCTCGATAGGCTGCGAAATTGCTTCATAAGGCGTTTCGACTTCGGGCGTGACGGTGGTCAGCGGCCGCTCCGGAGCAAGCAGGATCAGTGCGAACAAAAGCAACACGGCAATGAGGATTGCGCCTACTATCCAGAGATATTTCAAGTCTGGCTTGCGCCTCGGCTGAGCGACGCCACCCAAGGCCACCTTGCGTGGCTGAATCAAGTCTGCATCGGACACCAAAGGTGTACGGCTAGCCAGCAAGAGGTTGATCTGCGGAGGTGTCTTGCGACTCAGGAGCATCTTCATCTTCAGGCAGGACGAGCCCCATCTCCTCAAAGTAGAGGCGACGCAGCGCGTCACGAAATACATCGTATTGCGCTTCGACATTGCCCGATAAGGCGATAGTTCGATTTTCGAGGTCAATGGCGTGCGGTGCAATAGACTCGCCGGCGGACTCACCGAGTTCGGCCAATATCTCAGAATGGATCTTGGCGGCCGCGCGCTTGTCTAGCGCGCTCTTAATGAGCTGCGCGCCACCATAGACGCTAGCTGCGCCTGCGGCGCGCGTCGCTCGGCTATCGCCAGTTTGGGCGGCGATACCGCCCGCCACCGCCGCTGCCCCGACGAGAAGCTCCGCGAGCGCTTGTCGCTCAAGTTCACGCTGACGATAGACTTCCTCGAACGACTCCCGTCGCCATTCGTAATAGGGTTGCGACATTTGCACATTGAACTCGGCGTAGTATTCATCGAGGGTATCGATAAAGAGATATTCCTTCTCGCGAATCGCTCGCACGCGCTCAAGCAACGGATCGTCATTGGCTGGCAAGCGTTTGATTGTCACCTGGCCATCGCGGCGAAACTCAATGTTGTCGCCGAAGCCTTCGCTTGAAAAATCGCGCGCGAATCGTAGTTCGCCAGCAATCTTGATGCGCTCAAGCTGATCGTTTCGCAGTGCAAGCATAGCTTCGAGCATATCGTCGGCGATTTTCCGAAACACCGTGTGATAGGGATCAACCTGGCTGCCTTGCGCAGTGCCGTATGAATAGCGACTTGTGAGGGCTTCGTATTCCTTGTCGAGCCAAGTGCGACCTGTTGCGTCGGAGACCTTGGCATGCACGGACAGTCGCTCGCCGTTCGATGTGTTGATGCTGCCTTGAAGATGCACATCGACAGCATTGCTATGCTTCGGCAGGACGCGAACCGCCCCCCAGTTGCCCGTGCCTTCAAGGACGAGCTTTTGCTGGTAGGCGAGAAAATAGGCTTCCGCGCGGCGAATGTCTGGAAGAATGTTCTCTTCCACCTGTTCGTCGAAGTCCTCGGGAATATTCGCTTGAAAATGCAGTATGCCGACATCGAGCAGGTGCGCCTCGTCGATCGGCTTCGGGCTTTGCTTGGCGGGCGCGGTATCCACGCGCCGCACTTCGGTGCTGCTTGCGCAGCCAGCGGTCACAGCCACTGCGAGCGCTACGATTGCCGAACGGCGGATGGTCTGCATGGAGGGTGTCATGAAATTCATGGACTGTATCCTTCAATCTTTAGCCTTCAATATAGCGGCGGTACTCTTCCCACAGCTTCTCGCGCAGCGCTGGGTCGGTTTCGTTCATGGCGGCTTCTCTGAGTTGGCGGGCGAGGACATCGTCGTCTGCGGCGGCTGAGATGTCTGCGGGGATGTCGTTTAGAATCGTTTCCTCATTGCCCATGCCGCCTTGCGAGCCGCCGCTGCTCTCGCTGTCTGCACTCGGCATACTGCCCGCGCCCGATGGTGTAGTGCCACCACCTGCAGGGGATTGCCTGCCGTCTCCCGATTGACCGCCGCTTTTTTCGCCTGTTGCGGTCGGGTCGGTGCCCTTGCCCGGTGCATTGCCGCCGCTTGGAAGTTCGCTTGCCGAGCCTCTGTCCGAGGCGCCGCCTCGCCTGCCAGCAAGGATCACTGAATCAAAGTCGCCGAGAGCCTTGTCGAAGATGCCGCCAGCGTCAGTGCCGCCGCCTGCTCTGCCGGGTGTTCTTGTGGATGCGCCGCCCGCATTTCCGCGCCCGGCCCCTGATGTATCGCCTGATGTGCCTGCGCCCGGGGTGCCTGCGGATGACGTGCCGCCGCCTGGCATTCCAGAGCCGGGCAGTCTAGTTCCCGGCAAGCCGCTGCCACCTCCAGACGGTAATCCACCGCCCACTCCGCCGTCTTGACCGCCACCGCCTGATGGCATGCCTGCGCCGGAAGGGCCTCCGCCGGAAGCGCCTCCGCCACCTGCGGCTCCGCCACTAGGCGGCATGGGAGGCGTACCGGAGGCGCCTCCGCTAGAGTTGGAGTCACAGGCGCTGAGCGTCAGGCCAAGCAGTCCGAGAAGGACGAGGGACGACAGCCTTGCAAAGATGGATTCGAGTGACATGATAGAACGCCTCCGTGCTCGGATTATACGAGGTGCCGATTGCGAGCGGAATGGTTGCGTGGATAGCACAACGAAAGGCGTGAAGGTCAGCTTAGGCATCGTCGCTAGCGGCGCTACTTGTCGAAGGAGGCTGGTCGCGGTCTTCTTTGACATCTTCTTTGACGACATAGAGAAACTCATGCCTGTGCACCACCTTCTCTGCGCGCACAGCGATGCCCTGCTCGATTTGAGGTCGGTAGCGGGCTTCTCGAAGCATGCGCTTGAAGCGAATGTCGCGCAGTTCACTCGGATGCATCTCGACAGTTTCGATTCGTCCAACTTTGCCGTGGCTTGACAGCGAGAAGGCGAGGGTGATGTGACCCACGTCTATGCGCTCAGGCGGGTAATCATTGACTTGGCCAATTTCTGTGGGCAGTGGCAGATGCAAGGGAACGGGTTGTTCAAACCACATTTCCAAGACCGCTGCGTCGGCGACTTCACCGCCAGCGTTGTCTATATCGCTCCATAGGTCGAACACCGAGGCATACCATGCGGTGGCAGCGGACCATTTTTCAAACAGCATATTGAGATCGCCTAGGCGCACCAAAATTTCTGACAACTGCTCCTTGGCATCCCTCGATTCAGCTACCTGCGGTCGCAGAATTTCCTCAGCGCGCAGCAGCGCTCGGTTCGCAGGCCCGTAAAACATGCCCCGCGCAAGATCCCATCTCGACGAGTAGGGATCGGCACCTTGCCAACTGAAATTACGCTCCTCCTTCTGGTAGAAGCCCTGGCGCGGAAAGCGCTCGAGCAGATATGACTCGGCAATGCCGAGATAAGTGTGCGACAGCAGGCTCGGCTCGGCGTCGGTGCTTTGTGTAAGCAGGTGAATTGCCTCGTTGTACATGCGCCGCGCCTTGGCTGGTTTTGACACTTGCATGTACCAGTCGCCCATGCGCCGCAGCGCAGGCACCAATTCGTTCTGCGGTGCGAATTTTCGCCGTTGCAAAGTGAGCGCGTACTCTTCTCGACCAGTGGCTGCATCCTTGTCGCCTATGGCGTCGAACATGGCTGCTTGGCGATGAACGGCATCGAGTTGTTCAGGTGTGAAGAGGCCGAGATTGACGCGCGTGATGTGTATGGATTGTTCGTAGGCGGTGGCCGCGGCTTGTGGATTGCCAGCTTGCAGATGGGCATCGCCAAGCAGCATCCAAGGGCCTGCGAGGTCGATGGCATCTCTGAATACAGCGACTTCATATTCGGCGATGGCGTTTTCGAGTGCCTTGAGAGCCTCGGCACCTTCAAGGCTCGCGAGCTTTTGCTCTGTCAACGAGATAGCTGAGGCAAGCTCGTACTTTGCGGTCTCTATGGGCACCCTAGCCTTGGAGTATAGTTGCTCTCCGTGGCTCGGAACTGCAAGCAAGAGAGCAAGGGCAAGGCATCCGAATGAGAAGATCAGGGTGACGCATAGGCTGGCGCATACGGATGTGAAGGATGTGACGGATGTGACGGATGTGACGGACGCAGAACCGCTTGATGAAGCGACTTGCCGCGTGCTTGATGCGACTGGCCTCAGTTGCCCGGAGCCGCTGATGCTGCTGCGCGGCCAAATGCGCAAGATGGCAGCAGGTGAGCGAATTCGGGTCATGGCGACCGACCCCAGCACGCATCGCGATTTTTCCGACTACTGCCGGTTTTTGAGGCACGAGTTGCTGTACTACTCGCAAGACGGAGAGGTGTTCGAGTATGTGCTCGAAAAAGGGGGTTCATAGGCTGCGCTTGGGTGCTGCCCGCTCCCTCGGCTGCGAGTGGAAATAGAGTATAGCGAAGCACGCAAGGCGCGTGCCAAAAGCTGAGCTTGGCGGGTGGGGCAAGCAACCCGACGGCCTAGATTGTTGGATGCCATCAAAAATAGGACACACACTAAAAATGGGACACACACTGTTCAAAAATGGGACACACACCGCCGACCAGGATGCGTCAGGCTGTAGTTTTTTTCGCGTTCTTCAAGATTCAGGGGAAACTGTGGGGAATTTCCCACAAGGGTTTGCGAACTTTCTGGAATTGCCCGCTTGCTCTCTGCTCCAAAATAGTCTTATGACTATCGCCAGAAAACATTTGATAGACCGGGAGAACGGCGGCTACCACCATATCGTGACACGGTGTGTGCGTCGCGCTTGGATTTGTGGAGTAGACCCGCTCACGAAGCGTGATTTCTCACATCGAAAAGGCTGGATAGAAGCGCGGATGCTGAGTCTCTCAGATGCGTTTGCTATCAAAGTGTACGGTTATGCCGTGATGTCGAATCACTATCATATCGCTCTGAAGGTTGAGCCAAAACGCGTGGCGGAATATTCAGATGAAGAGGTGGCTCGCCGTTGGTTGATTGCGTATCCGCCCAAGACTGCGTCTCAGAAGGACTGTAAGATCGCAGCCATCTTGGAAGATCCAGAGCGAATAAAGGTGCTTCGCCAACGACTTGGCGATCTCTCTTGGTATATGAAGTGTCTGAACAACCATATCGCGAGAAAAGCAAACATCGAAGATGATTGCACTGGGAAATTTTGGGAATCGCGGTTCCACAGTTCGCGGCCAATGAAAAGCTTAGAAGCCTTGTATGCTTGTATGGCTTACATCGACCTTAATCCGCTATCCGCAGGCGCAGCAGATGGCCCTGCCGAAAAGGGTGATCACACCTCTTTGGGCCATAGGATGAAGGAAGCTCGGCAGAATGAAGAAAAAATGACATCCGGGATGTCTCCAATGGGCATCTGTCCAGATACTGGGCGTATTCGCTCCAACCTCAGTGAAGCGCTGCCTCTCACACTGGAAAATTATCTTTCCCATATCGAGTGGTTAGCCAAGTGCAGCAAATCAAAGAGCAAGAGAGTACCAGCCTATCAGACGACCGCACCTGCATCGATTGAGGATCCAAACTTGTATATGCAGGCATTCGTCAAGTTCCTTAGACGCTGGGGTCGGAAACAAGGGCGCGGAGACGAACCTTTACATGTGTGAGTGCGTCTGCCTCTGAAGTGACGTCTCTGTAGAGGCCTGCTCTCCCAAAAATTAGCCTTGATCTGCTCGGCGGCACCCTTGTTGCTCACTTCCTCACATGGAACTGGGCTATCTGATGATATTGAGCGGTTCTCGTTTCAGTGTGGATAGCAGATTGCACGCATTTGATGCCATCCGATCAGTTGGGGCATGTATTTTGCAGTTCTTAGCTCACCCGTCTAGGGCCGCAACCGATTAGTTTCTGCATCCGGGAAAGTGGTGTGTGTCCCATTGGGCTTGAGGGGCTTGAGCGGTCCTGAAAATCATCTGCGTTGCTTCTCAACGACTGTCTCGGAGTCGCGCCCGTCGTATATATCTTCGAGCTCACGCCCTGTGAGCTCGGTTTCGAAAACGCCTTCGTATTTTCGTTTTGTTGCTTGTGCCACACTTTCGGCATCACGCATGATTGTCGGTCTCAAGAGTACGATCAGGTTTCGTTTCCGGTGTGTGTCCGAATCGGATCGAAACAGTCGCCCTGCGATCGGAATACTGCCGAGCACTGGCACTTTGCGCTGTATGGTCTCGACATCGTCTTGGATGAGGCCTCCGAGCACAATGGTTTGCCCATCATCGGCTAGGATAGTGGCATTTATTTCTCGCTTGTTGGTGAGGATGTCCCCGATGCGAGCGCTCGCGTCTGCTTCGATCGTTTCCACCGTCTGCACCACCTTCAGACGAAGTTGATTCCCTTCATTGATGTGCGGGGTGACATCCAAAGTGATGCCGACATCCTTGCGATCAGTCGTGCGAAATGGATTGTTCGAGCCATCACCGCTTGTGGTGAATGAGCCCGTGTTGATCGGGATATTCTGACCAACTGTCAAAATTGTCTGCTCATTATTGAGCGCCATCACACTCGGTGTGGAAAGCAAGTTGACGGCTGTGCTCGTGGCTAGCAACCTCAGCATCGCCGCAAAACTAATACCTTGCGCATCTAGCCTGGCGACTGCGAGTGACGCGCCTCCACCGGCCTGATAGATGTTCCCAACTGCCGCAATGGGGTCAATCGAGGACTGATTCTCTTGTGCAAGCACGCTTGCGAACAGCGGGGCAAGCGTCGCATCAAGCGCGGTTGTGGCAAGTGGCGCAGACCGTCCGTCACCATCAGCCACTGCAAACTCGACGCCTGCTCGCAGCGTGTCCGTCAAGGATACTTCAATGATGGCAGCCTCGATCAGGACTTGAGGACGTCGCACGTCAAGCTGACGAATCACTTGGCGAAATTCACCGCGAACGCGCGGGTCCGCTCGAATGACCACCGAGTTGGTCGTTTCGTCGGTGCCGATGGATACTTCTGAAACGACATCTTCTCCTGTCGGTGTAGGCGCGAGCTCACGCAGTATCTTGGCAACAACACTGGCATCCGAATGTTGCAGGAAATGCACTTCAGGGGCACCGCTTTGCCGAGCCGGCTGGTCAAGTTCGCCGATGAGCTTCAGCACTGGTGCGAGTGCACTGGACTTGCCTCTGAGAATAAGCGAGTTGTTGAACGTGTTTCCAACTAACTGAACTCGCTGCGGCCCGGTGCCAGATTGTCCAAGCGTTTCCGGTGCAAGCCGCTGAAGCACTTCCACCAGGTTGCCAACAAACATGTGTTCGAGCGACACAACGAGCATCTCTTGCTCATCGGCGACATCAATCTCCCGGATAAGTCTTTTCAGCCGGGCAATATTGGATACATGATCGCTTATGATGATGACATTGGCGCGCTCAACAGCGGCCACATGGCCGTGCTGTGCGACCAACGGCCGAAGCGTGTCGACAAGGCTTGCCGCCTGCGAATTGACAACGGGCACAACTTCAGTGACGAGACTTTCTTCCGACAAGGTGCTTGAGGAAGCAAGCGGGATTGTCTGCCTCGCAGTGGCTTGGGGAATGATCTTGATGCCCGTTTCGGACTCAACGGCAGCGTAGCCATGAACCCTCAGCACGGACAGAAATATCTGGTACACACCTTCCGCATCAAGCGGCTGCGGCGATATAACGGTCACTTCGCCGCGTACCCTAGGGTCGAGTACAAAGTTGCGACCGCTGATCTCTGAGACCTTGCTGATGAGCTCGCGAATATCCGCCCCGCGCAGGTTCATTTCCCAAGTCTGCTGAGCGGCAACATGAGCAGACAAGAATATGGCTGACGAAAGCAGCACAAAATAAGCCAAGTGACGGTGCATATTTCTCATGACGTAGACTTCAAGGGGAGAGCTTGGCACTGACAAAAAAGCGTCGCTCGCCTCGCTGAATCTCTAATCGTACCTGACCTTCAGCGAAAAGGTTGTCTATCTCCAATCGATCAATATCTGGATTGCCCACACGTCGTCCGTTGACGGACAGCAATATGTCATCCTGTTGCAAGCCGCTTTGACGAACCCAATCGTTGTCTGGCAGCGAACCAACCTTATAGCCTTGCTCATCATTCGCTTTGATTGGTTCAAGTCCAAGCTGATCGAGTGCCTCGTTGGGATCATTGCTTGCGAGCATACGGTATGCCTCGATTTCCCCGGCGAAGTTCGGCGTGTCCAAGGCGCTCGACACCGAGGTCGCATAGATGGCGGTGTCGAGTGTAGAGCCCGGGAAGCTCAACCGTTCAAGGCGGGCGCCTCGCCGAATCATGACGCCATCCGCCTCCACCGCTTCAAGGGTCGCGTTCCCCGGAATCTTGCTGCCGACTTCGTATCTATTGCCAGCGCCTTGTCCGCTGGCAATGATGGCGCCGGATGCCTGCCGCACATCGCTGACGAATACTCCAATTAAGCGAAGTGGAAGTTTCGTTTCAATAGCTGCTTGTGCTTGCATGTCCGTATTTGATGTGGGGGGGGTCTGCCATGATCCGAACAATGCGCTAGCTGTGGTGAGCGCTTTTGGGTCGTGCCGGATGCTCGGTGCGTTCGCTGTGTTGGTCAGTTCATAGGGGCTTGGCGCGAGCGCAGTTAGCGCTGCATCTGCGAGCAGCCAAGCGATCAGCGTGACGAGCACAAGGCTCACGAGATTGGGGGCTAGTCGCTGCAAGCGTGCGAACGGTGATCGTCGCAGTGATTTTGCTACATTTAATGACATGTATTGTGCTTTGGAGGATATCGGGTGGGCCCGGTGACCATAGCAGTGGCTGCTGCAAGTGCAAGTGTAACAGTCATGGGGATTCGTCCTGATTTGTTTGGCATCGATTTTTCTGAAATCGAAGCGCAAGTTGAACTCACCTGATACAATAAGTCAACGAATAATCAATTGAGAGGATTACATGATTCTCAGCGACAAGCAACTTACCATCTCTGTTCGAGAACTTAACAGACTACAGGGGGATTTTGAGCGATTCGAATTTTTTACACCAGAGGAGATTGCTGAGAACAAAGCGCAAATGAATGCCTTGAGTGACCGTATTGCGAAACTCAAGGAGGATATTCGCGCATACAGGTCGCTGAGGCGGGGCACAGTCAATGGCGTTAAATGCGAAGGTCTAGAAGACTTCGCGCAATTGCTGATAAAGGCAAGAATCATCTCGCGCATGACTCAAAGCCAGCTCGCGCGAGCAATTGGAGTTCAGCCGCAGCAGATTCAGCGGTACGAATCGACCGAATATGCGGGGGTGGGCTTGAAGAAGGCTATCCAGATAGCACGCACGCTTGGCGTGAAAGTGGTTGCGGAGTTCGATTTGCGAGAAGCTAGGTATCAAAGCCAGTTGACTAGGTAGCTCTTAGCTGCGGACAACTCTTGACGCCCAGACCTCTTTTGGCTGGGCGCGTATGCGTTTGGCCTGACTTTGGCCGCAGGGTGCTTCATGTCTGTTGATCAGGCTCGTGTGTTCGGTGTGTGTCCCAATTTGGCTCTGTTGATCAGGCTCGTGTGTTCGGTGTGTGTCCCAATTTGGCTCTATTTGCCTTGCCGCCTTGTCCAATGAGAGAATGCGCAGCCTACGACCTGTCGGTCGGAATCTTCGCTAGGAGAACTCGTGGCAGTACAGCAGAACAAGAAGACTCGCTCCCGGCGCGGCATGCGGCGATCCCATCAAAATTTGAGCAAGCCAGCTGTATCCGTTGACCCATTGACCGGAGAGAGCCACCTTCGCCATCACATGACCGCAGATGGCTACTACCGAGGACGTCAAGTGGTCGAAAAGAGCGACTACGCCGACATGGTTGAAGACGAGTCTTAGCGCTGACGACCGGGCGACTATATGTCACTTGGATTGATCTTCCCTGGTCAGGGGTCTCAAAAAGTCGGCATGCTTGCCGACATGCTCGAAGCGCTGCCTATTGTCCGCGATACGTTGAACGAAGCAGATGACGCGCTTGGCTTCGGATTGTCGAATCTCATTCTTGAAGGGCCTGAAAATGTGCTTGGGCGAACTGAGCATACGCAGCCTGCCATGTTGGCGGCCGGTGTCGCCATCGCACGCGCACTATCAAGCGCGGCTGATGTGCAGCCAGATTGCGTGGCTGGACACAGTCTTGGCGAATACACAGCGTTAGTCTTCGCAGAGGCTATTTCGTTCGACGATGCATTGCGCCTTGTGAGGCTACGCGGCCAAGCCATGCAAAATGCGGTTGCCGAAGGCGAAGGCTTGATGGCGGCGATCCTTGGGCTTGACGATGCGTCAATTGCATCGGTGTGTGAGAGTGTGCCTGGCATCGTGCAGCCAGCCAATTACAATGCGCCCGGGCAGGTGGTCATTTCAGGCGAGCGCGAAGCTGTAGAGCTTGCAATAGAAGCCGCCAAGGCGCAAGGCGCACGACGCGCCATGCCGCTCTCGGTCAGTGTGCCAGCGCACAGTTCGCTCATGGCGCCAGCGGCCGAATTGCTGGCAGAGGCGCTTGCAGCCGCCACGCTCCGAGCTGCGAAGATGCCTGTGCTTCACAATGTCGATGCTTGTAGCTGCGCGCATGTAGCGGAACAGTCAAGAAAGCTGGTTCGCCAGGTGGTGGAGCCGGTGCGCTTTGTGGACTGCGTGCGTGCAATGAAGGCAAAAGGTGTTGCTCGGATGGTGGAGTGCGGGCCTGGCGGGGTTCTCACTGGATTGGTTCGGCGTATAGACAAGGGACTTGAAGCGCTCTCTTGCGGCACCTTGGATGCCTTTGAGAAGGCTGTGCAGGCGATTGGTTCATGAGCCGGCGTATCTTGGTCACTGGTGCATCGCGCGGCATCGGCGCACGGATTGCGAGTGCCTTTCTCGAAAACGGCAACGAGGTATGGGGCACGGCGACAAGCCAAGCAGGCGCTGAGGCAATCGACGCTAAGCTTGGCGATGGACGTGGATTGGTGCTGAAAGCAGAGTCCTCGGAATCCATCGAAGCGCTTATTGGAAGCCTCAGGGACAACATGCCCGAAGTGCTGATCAATAGTGCTGGTGTCGCGCGCGACAACCTGCTGCTGCGCATGTCAAGCGAGGAGTGGCAAGCAGTGATGGATGTCAATGTTTCGAGCTTGTTTCATCTATGTAAGCCGGTGGTGCGGGCAATGATGCGCGCGCGTTGGGGGCGCATCATCAACGTCAGCTCGGTGGTGGCGCGCATGGCCAATTCCGGGCAAGTCAATTATGCCGCGAGCAAAGGCGCTATCGAGGCGTTCACTCGCTCGCTTGCCCAAGAGGTGGGGTCAAGAGGGATTACCGTCAATGCCGTTGCGCCTGGGTTTATCGATACAGACATGACCCGCGGGCTGAGTGAAAGCGTCACCGAGTCCCTGCTTGCGCGAGTGCCTCTCGGCAGATTAGGAACTGTGGATGATGTTGCTAGTCTCGTGGTGTATCTCGCAAGTGATTCCGCAAGTTACATTACAGGCCAGACGATTGCCGTCAATGGCGGTATGCTGATGATGTAGTGAGGCGGCCGCCAATCACGAATCAAGCGCAGCGCACTTCGATTTCGGTCTTCCGCACCACGGTTCTCAGTGCAAAGCTTGAATGCACCCGCGCCACACCCGGCAATGTTGTCAGCTTTTGGCCGTGAAGCCGCTCGTAATCGCGTGCATCGCCTACGATCACTCGCAACAGGTAGTCCGAGTCGCCTGACATGAGATAGCACTCCATGACTTCGGGGATTTTCGCAACCTCCTCCTCGAAAAGCGCCAGCTTGTCGCGCTGCTGACTCTCAAGCGTGATGTGAACGAAGACATCATCTGGATATCCAACGAGTTCTTGGTCAACGAGTGCAACGTATCCACGGATGATGCCTGCTTGTTCGAGACGCTTGACCCGACGGTAGCAAGTGGACTCAGCGAGGTGCGCACGCTCGGCAAGCTCGCTCATGGTGAGCTTCGAGTCGCGTTGCAGTAGATGAAGAATTGATTGATCAAAATTTGAAATTGAAGATAAATTTTGCATAAAAATCCAAAAAATGAAGATATTTTTATTAAATTCGATTTTTCAAAGAAAATATAGCAAGCCTATTTCAAGAATGTCAGGGTAGCATTTGATTCGGTGTGTGTCCCATTCAGTGTGTGTCCCATTGAGCGGAGAAGATGATGCGAATCGGTGTTCCGAAAGAAATCAAGAATCATGAGCGGCGGGTCGGGTTGACGCCGGATGCGGTGTGTGTCCTCGTGGGGGATGGGCACGAGGTCATTGTTGAGCGCGCCGCAGGAACGGGCATTGGCCTGACCGACCACGACTTTGCCGAGGCTGGCGCGATGATTGCGGTGGATGCCGAAGAGGTCTACGGGCAAGCCGATCTCATCGTCAAAGTCAAGGAGCCGCAGGCGAGTGAGTTCCCCTATCTGCGGCCGGGGCTGTCAGTGTTCGGATACCTGCATCTGGCCGCGGAGCGCGAGCTTGCCGAGGCGCTGCAGGCGAGTGAATGCACGGCGATCGCCTTTGAAACTGTGACCGATGCGCAAGGACGGCTGCCGCTCCTTGCGCCGATGAGTGCGATTGCAGGCCGCCTTTCCATTCAGATGGGCGCATGGGCCTTGCAATCCACGAGCGGCGGCAAAGGACAGCTGATGTCGCCGCTGCCGGGCGCGCCGCCAGCGCATGTCACCATTCTCGGGGCGGGCAATGCCGGTCAGCACGCCATGGAATCGGCGATTGGCCTGCTCGCGGATGTGTGCATTGTTGATCTCGATACATCGCGGCTAGCCCGCCTCGGTGAAACCCACGGCAGCCTCTTGCGCACGGCGACGCCGGAATCAGTGCATGAACTCGTCGCGCGATCAGACCTTGTCGTAGGGGCTGTGCTGCTGCCTGGCGCCGCTGCCCCAAAGCTCGTATCAAAGCAAATGGTCAAGGACATGTCGCCCGGCTCTGTGCTCGTTGATATTTCCATCGATCAAGGCGGCTGCTGCGAGACTTCCAAAGGCACGACCCACGATGCACCCACGTTTGTCCAAGACGGCGTTGTCCACTACTGCGTCACCAACATGCCCGCCGCTGTGTCGCGCAGCGCAACCTTCGCGCTGCTCTTCGCAACACTGCCTTATGTTCGCGAGCTTGCCGCACGGGGCGCTGAATCGCTCGAACACAGCGAGCACGGGCTCGGCTCGGGGCTCAATGTGCGTCAGGGCGAAATCGTGCATCCTGCGGTGAAGGCCTCGCTCGCGCCTCGTTAGCGTCCACGATGCGTACCGGCGTGCCAGACGCAATCTGTCCGAGCGGCGTCACCACCAGCATATCACCGGCATCAAGGCCTGAGCGGATGAATGCTTTGGAATCATCCTGCCAAGCAATGTCCACCAAGCGTCGATCAAGCACATCGTCACTGACCACATAGGCATAGGTTTGCTGGTAAATGGACGAAGTTGGCACCACGATCGCCTCGCTCAGCCGCCGCCCCTGAATGCGAGCGGTCACATATTGACCGATGCGCAGCGGCGGCCGCGCCCCGGATTGAGAAAAGGGTGAATCGATTTGCGCAATCACATGCAGTTGGCGCGCACTTTTATCGATCGCCGCTTCGGTGCGCACGATGCGGCCCTCCCATTCGAACTCGCCGCCGAGCTCGGATGCGATGCGCGCTCGCAACTGGCGCTCAGGTGACTTGGCCTCGCCGGTCACGCCGGGCAATTCAATAAACTCAAGGTCGCGGTTCTTGAGCGGCAATCGAATCTCGACATAATCGGTCGCGTACACTTCTGCAAGCTGCTGATTGGGCGCGACCACTTGCCCCACATCGACCCGCTTGGAGAGGACGCGGCCATCAAAAGGCGCTTTCATCTCGGTGCGCTCAAGATCGAGCTGCGCTTTTGCGCGCGATGCGTTCGCTGAGCCGAGCCGCGCCTCAGCCGCCAATAGCTGCGGACGCCTCAAAACGAGGTCTGGTGCGCGTCCTGACTCGCCAAGCTTCTGCCAGTCAATTTCAGCTTGAAGTGCGCGTGCGCGCTCTTCGGCGAGGCGTTGATTGGCTTCCATATAGGCGGCTTCGGCGATGCGTACATTGGCTTCATAGACGCGCTTGTCGATGCGCACAAGCGCATCGCCTTCGGAAAATGCGCCGCCGTCGCGAAACGCAGGCGCAATCCAGCGAATTTGCCCCGATACTTCGGAGGTGAGGAATGATTGCGTTCTCGGCGCGACTGTGCCGTAGCTCTCTAGCATGATGTCAAAATCTTCAGCGACAAGCGGCAGCACTTCGACCATCAGGCGCGCATCTAGCGGCGGCTTCACATCCGCCTGCGGCGGGCTGCTGATCATAATCGCGGCGCCTAAGCCAAGCCCGGTGAGCACGACAACGGGCAGCAACGCCTTGAGTATGGCCTGCTTGCGATGCTGTTGCCTCTCGTGATTCACGGTGTCTATTGCGCCTCGGTATTCTGCTTTGAATTGAGCGACTGCCCATCACCGCCGAGTGCGCGATGCAAGGCCACTCGATTGCGCAGAAGTTCGGCGCGCAATCTTACCAGTGTGGTTTGCGCATCAAAGGCGCGTCGTTCTGATTCGAGCACAGTGACATAGGCGGTGAGGCCACGTTGATACTGCTCAAACGCGAGGTCAGCGGCAGCGCGCGCGTTGTCCGCAGAGCTCATATAGGACTCATGCCGGCGCTTGAGCGCCGCTTGCCGAGCAATGGCTTCATGTACTTCACCGAACGCAAGGGCAATACGCTCTAGGTACGCCCTTTCAGCAGCCCTCGTGCGCGAGCGCGCCACTGCTTCAGTCGCTTTCAGGCGCCCAGCATTGAAAATTGGCGCGGTGAGGCTGTTTGTCACCGACCAGGCAAGACTGCCATCAGCAAGTAGCTGATCGAATTCGCGCGCGGTGTCGCTGGTACTTGCGGCGAGCGTGATGCGCGGAAAGCGATTCTTGTGCGCCACCGCGACAGACGCATCGGCAGCGAGCAAATTGAGCCAAGCTTCGCGCACGTCTTGCCTGCGTGCGAGCAGCGTCGAAGGCAGGCCAACGCGAACTGGCGTCATCAGCACTTCAAGGTCCGCACCGGGCGCCATGTCGCCGTCCGCTACTCTGCCAAGCAGTCGCTGCAAGCGAATCACACGAGTCACTAGCGCCGCCTCTTGCTCGGCGACTTGCGATTGCTGTTGTGCGAGTACGCTGCGCGACAAGTACACATCGACTGCATTGTTGATGCCTTGGCGGTAGCCGCTCTCGATGATCTCAAGGTTCGCGGCAAGATTGTCAAGCCGCTTTTCGGAGAGCCTGAGCAGCTGCGAGGCCTCCCGGTGGCTAAAGTAGGCGCTTGCGACATCGCTCACCAAGCCGAGCTGCGCCCATTCATACGCTGACTGTCTGGCGAGATAGCCAAAAGTCGCTCGCTTGGCATCGTCCGCTAGTTTCAGCAAGAAATCGAGCTCCCAGTTGACGCCAAGCGAGGTGCTAAAGCTGTCTAGTACGCCCGTTTGCTCGGCAAGGCCGCCGCCTGAGACACTTGTCCCTGAATCACGCTCTGAATCACGCCTAAATGCGTCGAAGTTTGCACTCAAAGCAGGTAGGCGCGCCGCCGATGTGCTCTTCAGCATCGCTTCTGCTTGGGCGATGTCTTCTGCAATGCGCGCCAAGTTGTGATTTTGCGCCAGCGCTTCCTGAACGAGCGCTGCCAGCGGTTCATCGAGCAAGCGGTCAATCCAACCGCTTTGGACTTCGCTGGTGTCAACATCACCTGGCCAAGCTGCTGGTACTTCAGGGGCGCGGGCGCGCTCGGAGATCTCGCTTGCGACGCAGCCGAAAAGCGCTGGCAGCACAGTGAGCAAGATCAGCAACTTAGATTGATTAGATGGCAGGGTCAATTGATGGTACAGGCGCGAGCAAACCTAAAATGATACGTCAGCTAGAGCGAAAATAAGTGCTTAAAGAGGGTATAGTTTCGCGCTTTGCGAGAGACGGTCGCACTCGCTGCCTCCCTATGCCTAGCATTTCACTCGAATTCTTCCCACCGCGCACGAGTGCTGCCGAGTCGCTGCTTGCTTCGAGTCTTGCGCCGCTCCTAGAGTTGTCGCCGAAGTTCGCAACCGTTTCCTATGGCGCGGGCGGTTCGACCCAAAGCGGCACCTTTGAACTCGTCAAACAGCTTGTGCAAGACCACGGCATTGACTGTGGGCCGCATATATCCTGCGTTGGCATGAGTCAGGATGCTCTCGGTCAGTATGTGCGGCAATATGTGGATCTCGGCGTCAAACGCATCGTCGCGTTGCGCGGCGACCGACCAAATGGCTATGCGCCTTCGGCTGGCGAATACACGGCTTCGTCAGATCTCGTTGTGGGATTGAAAGGCATTGCCGATTTTGAGATTGCGGTTGGCTGTTACCCCGAAGGGCACCCAGATGATGTCCGCGCTGATGATCGATTCACCTATCTTCAAAAGAAGGCCGATGCGGGTGCCGACTTCGCCATCAGCCAGATGTTCTTTGAAACGCAGAATTTTCTCGACTTTCGCGAGCACTGCGCGCGCCGTCGCATCGGGCTGCCGGTGCTGCCCGGCATTATGCCCATTCACGATGCCAAGCAAGTGCTTGCGTTTGCAGCAAAATGCGGGACGGTGATCACATCAGAACTGCGCGCTCGCTTTGCGGGCAAGACACCAAAAGAGCAGTTTGCCGTGGCGACAGACATCGCCCTTGAGCAGGTGCGAACGCTGCACACAGAGGGCATTGAACATGTGCACATCTACACGCTCGACCGCCATGAAATCGCGACTGAAATCTGCCGGGCACTTGACCTGATCTGACCTCACATGGACGCACGCAGCCAACGTCTCAAATGGCTTGAGGCCACCTTTGAACATAGGATCATCCTCTTTGATGGTGCCTTTGGGACGCTTGCGCAATCGCTGAAGCTAGGCGAAGCCGACTTTCGCGGCGAGCGCTTCAAGGACGTCACGCATGCGCTCGCAGGCAATATCGACATCTTGAGCTTGAGCCAGCCGGGCATCGTGCGCGACCTGCACGCCAAATATCTGGCAGCAGGGGCCGAGATCATCAAGACCAACAGCTTCACAGCCAACGCGCCATCGCTCGCCGATTACGGACTTGCGCATCTCGTCAAGGAAGTGAATTGTGCGAGTGCGCGCATTGCGCGTGACGTTGCTGACGAATGGCAGGCGAGGACGGGTTGCCCGAAGCTCGTCGCTGGCAGCATGGGCCCCACCAACCGCACGCTGTCCCTATCGCCGAAAGTTGAAGACCCGGCCTACCGGGCGATTGACTTCGCCGCTTTGGAAGCGACCTATTTCGATGCAGCGAGCGGTCTGTGGGAAGGCGGCGCGGACATTCTCTTGCTTGAGACGATCTTTGATACGCTCAATGCCAAGGCAGCGCTCAGTGCCATCGCCAAGCTCACGCGCGCACTTGCCCGGCGCGTGCCGGTCATTATCTCAGGCACCATCACCGATCAGTCGGGCAGGACGCTCTCCGGGCAAACGCTCGAAGCCTTTTATCATTCCATCCGCCATGCCAATCCGCTGGCGATTGGACTCAATTGCGCGCTCGGCGCCAAGCAGCTCGACGCGCACATTCGCGAACTTGCGCATATCGCCGATACGCGCATCAGCTTGCATCCGAACGCCGGCTTGCCGAATCAGTTTGGTGAATACGACGAGACGCCGGAAACGACAGCGGCGCTGCTCGGCGAGATTGCCGATGACGGGGTGGTCAATTTCATGGGCGGCTGCTGCGGCACTGAGCCGGCGCACATCGCTGCCATCCGCGAGCGCCTTGAAGCGTCTCCGGCGCGCGCGCATCCGCCGCAAGCTGGGGCCTTCTTGAGCTTGTCCGGCCTCGAACCCTTGCGGGTCGGCGAGCACACAGGGCTGCTGCACATTGGCGAGCGCACCAATGTCGCCGGGTCGCGCGCTTTCTTAAGGCTCATCAAGTCGAATGATTTTGCGGGCGCACTCAAAGTCGCCGCCTCGCAAGTCGAAGGCGGCGCCAACATCATCGATGTCAACATGGATGAAGGCATGCTCGATGGCGTTGAGGTGATGACGACTTTTCTCAACAGGCTTGCGGGCGAACCCGCCATCAGCCGCGTCCCCGTGATGGTCGATTCGTCGCGCTTTGAAGTGCTCGAAGCGGGCCTCTCGTGCGTGCAAGGCAAGGGTATCGCCAATTCGATCAGCCTCAAGGAGGGCGAGGCAGTGTTTCTTGAGCAGGCGATGCGCATTCGCGACCTTGGCCATGCCATGGTGGTCATGGCCTTCGACGAGCAAGGACAGGCAACCTCGGTCGAGCGGCGTGTGCAGATTTGCCAGCGCAGCTTTTCGCTTTTGACGGAACGGCTCGGCATTGCGCCGGCGGACATTATTTTCGACCCGAACATCCTCGCTATTGCTACCGGCATCGAAGAACACGACGACTACGCGCGCTCGTTTATCAAGTCCATTGCCGAGATCAAATCGGCCTGTCCGGGCGCTCTTGTCAGCGGCGGCATCAGCAATGTGTCCTTTGCTTTTCGCGGCAATGAGATGCTGCGGCGTGCGATGCACTCTGTGTTCCTCTATCACGCGGTCAAGGCGGGCTTGGATATGGCCATCATTAATGCTGGCTCGCTCTTGGTCTACGACGATATTCCCGCTGCGCTACGCGATGCCGTCGAGGATGCGCTGCTCAACCGGCGAGGGCGGGGCGATACGACCGAGCGCCTATTGCGGCTTGCCCGTGAATTCGCCGAAGACGCCAGCGAGGACAGTGTTGCTAAGGACGAATGGCGCCAACTTGCGGTGGCGAGTCGCCTTGAATACGCGCTCGTACACGGCATTGACGATCATGTCATTGAAGATGTTGAAGAGGCGCGTATGAATGCGGCGCGTCCGCTTGAAGTCATTGAAGGGCCGCTGATGGGCGGCATGAATACCGTCGGCGACCTCTTTGGCAGCGGCAAGATGTTCCTGCCGCAGGTGGTGAAATCAGCGCGCGTGATGAAGCGCGCGGTTGAATATCTTGTGCCATTCATGCAGGGCGAGGAATCGGAGCAGGCGATTGCCACGCGCGGCAAGCTCGTGCTCGCGACTGTCAAAGGCGATGTGCATGATATCGGCAAGAATATCGTCAGCGTGGTGTTGCAATGCAACGGCTATGAGGTTGTGGATCTTGGCGTCATGGTGCCGTGCCAAAAGATTCTCGATACGGCGCGCGAAACCAACGCGGATATGATCGGACTGTCGGGGCTCATCACCCCTTCACTCGATGAAATGGTGCACGTCGCAGGCGAGATGTCCAAGCAAGAGTTCACGCTGCCGCTCCTGATCGGCGGCGCGACCACATCGCCCGCGCATACTTCGGTGAAAATCGATCCGGCCTATTCTGGTCCCGTTGTCTATGTGAAGGATGCTTCGCGGGCGGCCTCGGTGGTGAAGCGGCTCGCTGCGAGCGAGTACCAAGCGTTTATGGAGGAGGTGGCACATGACCATACGCTGAGACGCAAACGTCACGCTCAGCCTGTGCGGCGCGCGCCAGGATTGTCGCTGACCGACGCCCGAGCGAATCGCGCTCGCGTGATGCGAGAAGGCTATGTGCCGCCGGTGCCGAAGCGCACAGGGGTCTCGCGCATTGACGCTCAGCCTATCGCCGAACTGATTGAATTTATTGATTGGAGACCTTTCTTCTCGGCGTGGCAACTGAACGGTCAATTTCCGCAGATTCTTGACGACCCGCAAAAAGGAGAGGCCGCACGCGAGCTCTATGAAGCGGCGCAAGCCATGCTCACGCGAATTGTCGATGAGCACTGGCTCACGGCCAAAGGCGTTTTCGGGATCTTTCCGGCGGCCGCCCTGCCTGATGATGATATTCGCATCTTTACCAGCGATTCGCGCACCAAAGAGCGCTTGCGCCTGTCAATGCTGCGCCAGCAGCGCAAGCTCGCAGACGGGCTTGCCAATCGCTGTCTCGCAGACTATGTGGCCGCAGCATCGTCGGGTACGCCCGACTGGGTGGGGGCGTTTGTGGTGACAGCAGGCATCGGCGAGCAAGCGCGTTCGAAAGCCTTTGAAGCCGCCTCCGATGATTACAGTGCGATTCTCCTGAAGGCCCTCGCCGACCGCCTTGCCGAAGCCTTTGCGGAACGCTTGCACTGGCAGATCAGGCGCGAGCATTGGGGCTATGCGGGTGATGAAGCACTTGGCGCTGATGCTTTGATCGGCGAGGACTACCAGGGGATACGACCGGCGCCCGGCTATCCCGCGTGTCCTGAACACAGCGAGAAATCAAAGATCTGGCAACTCTTGGAGCTCGGCGATGACTTTGGCATTCAGCTCACAGAATCCTGGGCGATGTCGCCAGCCGCTTCGGTGAGCGGCTGGTACTTTTCGCACCCTGAAAGCACATACTTTGATGTCGGCCTGCTCGGCCGCGACCAGGTGGCAGACTATGCACGCCGCAAAGACATCGGCATTGAGGAAGCCGAGCGGCGCCTGCTGCCGAACCTTGGGTATGCGGAGTAGATTATGCACAGTGGTGGTGCTGAACCCTGACTAAGGCCGTTGCAGCCGTATGCCTCGCTCGCTCGCTTCGGCATCATTGACGAATGCGTGACAGGCACGAAGTTGCTCTACGGTTGAGTCCAATATCCCCCAGCTCACCGAGGCTGTCCAATCCCAAGCAAAATCCAGAGCACGGATGAGGGGCTCGGTACTATGACCGGAGGATAGCGCACGTTGAGCAGCAATGTAATTTGCTCGGTAGACCGTCGGAATCACGATGCGCTCCTCATTCGCCGCAATGAGCTCGGCGTTCATCATGATTCTCGCCAGTCGCCCATTGCCGTCCTCAAACGGATGGATCTCCGAAACTAAGAAGTGCATGAAGACAGCGCGGTGGAAGGCGGACTCTAGACCACGGCTCATGTCAAAACCGCGTTCGAGCGTGCCCAAGACAGCATCGGGTGACACGAATACGAGCGAGCCAACACGATTCGGTCGCATCTTGAATTGACCAGGATTCACCGAAGGCCGACCTTCGAACACCGCTGCGTGCCGAGTTCGCAGTAGCTCAATCAGTTGATCGGCAGCCTCCGGCACCATCCGCATCTGCGAAATGTCCGAAACAATTCGCCACACGCCGAGAATATCGTGCGCATCTTCCGGCCTCGCTCGTGGAACTCGGCCTTCAAAAACGATATGGGCCGCCTCATCCACCGCAAACTCAGTGCCTTCAATGTAGTTTGAAAAATAGGCGTCGAAAAACGCAAGTGTCGCATTGCCTATGCCGTCGCGAGGGCTCGTCTGGCGTGGCGATACCCACATTCGACGAAGTGATTTGAATAGTTCCTCGAACAACGCAAGCCTGCTCGCATCGTATGGCCGACCATGTGCGCGAGCTCGTGCCGATGGTGCTCGCAGACGTTCGCTGCGGGTGCCCGCCATCGCACTGACAATAGCGTCCAATTGCAGGAATTCAGATTCCCTATCGATATCGCGCGCCATGAGCTGTGCTTCGTCACGGAGTCGATTGCAGACCTCGACACCAGCCGAGGCCATGAGCCCTTCCAATCGCTCCTCAATCTCGATGCGCGAAAGGGTACGCCGCACCCTGCCACGCCGGGCGCGTGATGAACGAAGATTGTCGAGATAGGCTCTTGCCGACGAACTCAGGTGCAGTCCCTTGTTCATAAAAGGCAGGTCGCTCGTTTGCCGTGGTGCACCGCGTCGCGGACGCACAATCACCCCAGGCAACTCGACTTCGCTTCCGCGTGGCGACACAAGACAGATCGAGCCATCCTCGGCTGGTTCGAGTTCGATGGCGGTGCGATCTGCAATGAGCGCACCGGGAAAGTAGCCGGCAACGATATTCCACAAGTTGCGCCGCACGATTGTGTCGGCATCATCATCAAGATTTCGGGTATAGAGCCGAGTTGCGAGCTTGCGCAAGCGCCCCGCTGCGACTCGCCGCGAAACCTCGCTGCTGATATGTGCGTGCGAAACAAATGCCTCCGGCATCGAATCGACAACTGCTACGGGTGATTTATTGCGAATATCGGACATCACAGAACGCAAAATGATAGAAAAGCGGAAATAAAGCTCGATTAAAGGCGATAATATTGGAATAAGGCGTTTCGCGCAAGGCCGAGCCGTCCCGAAACTGCCGGGCACGAGTTCTTCCCAACTATGAAAGATCTCACTAGGCGCTGTCTTGTTCTAGGGATGAGCTGGTACATTCTCAAAAAGTCAATGAAAGCAGAAGAAGTAACTGCACCTAAAAAAGAGAAAAAGGTGACACCTCAACAGATTGAAAGACTTCGTGAGCAACTCGCAATTGAAGCGATCTGGTAACAAGAGTTATCGCAAATGTGGTTCTCGTTTCTTGAGACTCGGATGCCTTGATTCTGACAAAAGGGTTTGTATTGGAAGCCAATGGCTTCTCACATACTCAATGCACGCATCTTGTTCCGTCTTCATCTTGCGCCATTGACGGCGAATCATCTCGTTGAAACTCTTCAAGCCATGTGGCACTAAATCGACGTTGCGTAGGTTTGACGAGCCGGTTCGTATCAAACGCGATATGCAACATGAGTCTTTATCTATCAAAACGAGTCTGTCTGAACTTCTCAAAAAGTCCTGTGTCCACCAGCCTTTCTTTCAGCCCCTCATGGTCTGCTTCTTGTTCCCTTTGTTCAATTAAAGAGAGCTCTCCGGGTCCTGCAAACCGCACTGGACTCGGCGGTCTCTTCACATCTTTGAGACCAAACTTCTTCATCAGTTCTTCACGGGTTTCGGCGATCATTTTTCACATAAATAGGTAAAAAGATAATATAACATCATCATATGATTGAAGGAGTGATCGATGCGTAGTGTATCAATCTCCGAACTCTACCCCGATGAAATACATCGCCTTGAACGTATTGTCCTCGTTCAGACGCATGTGAGACTTCTTGGGGCCTTAGAAGGACTTAACTGGCCTCTTCCAGGGATGAGCCGGTCACAAGGTGGCAGCTATTGGTGTGCGTAGGGTATCCTGTGCTTGCAGTGCCAGATGATTTTGAGATACTCGCTGTATTGCAAGCGCAGAACGCAAAAGTACAGGCGTAAGAAACTATGATGCTGCCGCATCCCATACCTTATCAAGGTAGCAAGCGAAAGCTGGCGCCAACGATTGCAAAATATATTCCTAGGCGCACTACGCGGCTCTTTGAGCCATTCGCGGGTTCCGCAGCCATGACAATTTATGTAGCCTTCTACGGACTGGCGCATGAATTTGTAGTTGGCGACAGCTTAAAGCCGATGGTAGACCTGCTCCGCCGAATGGTGGAGAACCCTAAACCCACTGCCGACAGGTACCGAGAAATCTGGGAAGGTCAAACACGCGACAACTGTGCCTATTTCAATGAAATCAGGAATAGGTATAACGAGCAACAGGACCCTTTGGATTTGCTTTACTTGATTTGTAGGTGCGTCAAGAACGCGGTGCGTTTTAATGGCAATGGTCGGTTTACTCAATCTGTGGATAAGCGGCGTCTTGGAATGCATCCGGACAAGATGCAAAGCGCGGTGATTGGCGTGTCAAGAATTCTTCGCGGGCGGATTGAGTTTCGTTGCGGTGATTGGATGGAAACCACCGTTGATGCAACACCTTCCGACTTTGTATATATGGATCCTCCTTACTTGGGAACTTCGATAGGCAGGGACAAGCGGTACCACCAGCAAATCTTGTTGGATGAATTGGTAGAAGGATTGTGGCACCTTAGGAATAGGTGTGTGCCATTCGCGCTCTCATACGACGGAATGACAGGGGAAAGGGAGTACGGGCCTCCGCTGCCTTGTGAACTTGGGCTGGTTCGTCTTCTTCTCCATGCGGGTACATCTTCTCAGTCAACCTTGTCAGGTCGAAATGAACAGACTATCGAGAGCCTGTACGTGACACCTGATCTCGCGCAACCTGTTGAAGGCGTTCTCCGACTGAAATCCGAGCAGACTGAGCTATGTGTGTGAAATTTTCTTGAGAAGTGCGGCGACTGTCAGATCATCGGCTTCTGCTCTTTTTCTCAGCCTCTCAAAAGCCGCGACCTCGGTCCTGCCTCGCCATTCGATATCCACGCGACGGACAGGTTCGCCAGCGACATGTTCATAGTTTTCAGGAAACGCCCAAAAGCACTTGCGACAGATTGCCTCATCCTTGATGAAACGCCAGTTTTCGCATTGCTCGCACGACCAAGACTTTGCTCGCTGTCCCGATGAATCGATTAGCATGAATTCCTCGATTTCGTCTAATTCATGTCCTTTCTCTCCGGCGACTTCATAGGGAATTCGGTGGTCAATTTGCAGGTATCTCGGATGCAGCGTTTCTCCCGTAAACGCATCTTGAGATTCGTATCTTTCAACCAGCCTTGCCTTGAACTTCTTTGGAAAAGACTTCCTGCCGCCAATTCGCCCGAATTTGATGTCTTCCGGGTCCCCAAATTGATAGGCAGCTATGTCTCGACCTGTCGCTGTGCTTTTCACAGCATAGGTATGGATCGGGATTCCTTGCTCGCGCACATCCCTAATAGCCCTCGGCGGATGGTCATAGTCGTACAGGGTAGATAGTTCTTCTGTCGTGATGTAGCCATGTTCAATGATGTGCTCGACTACAGTGCGCGCCCGCTTACCGGTGACTTTGGCGCACAGGTCAAGAATTTTCGGGCTGACTTCCTTTTCAGCGATGGTCTTTCTTCAGCAGGAAATAGAATGCTTGAATATACAGAACTTCGTTTGAAAAGGCGTCCACCAGTGTGACCACTTGTGGGTGCTTTGGTACGGTATTATCAGTCTGATGGAGCACTGGTCGGAGTGCCAATTCATGCGACTCATCACCTTTCAACACGATAGCAGCACGCGCCTCGGCGCGATCAAGCGTGGCTGCGTGGTGGATCTCAATGCGAATGATGCCAAGATACCGCCCGACATGCTCGCGCTCTTGCGGGGCGGCGAGACAATGCTCGGGCGCGCCAAAGAGGTGGTGGAGAAGGGGGATGCGCGCCTGTCTGTGGACGATGTGCATCTGTGCTGCCCGCTGCCGTCTCCGCCTCGAATCTTCGCCGTTGGCGTGAACTATCTCGACCATTTCAATGAAATACCCGAAGATGAGCGGGCAGCGCGCAATATGTCTTTGCCGAAGCGCCCACTCATTTTCAACAAGCAGACGACCTCTGCCAACGGACCGTTCGACAGCATTGTGCTACCGGCCGAATCCACCGAGCTTGACCATGAAGCCGAGCTTGGCGTTGTCATCGGCAAGACCTGCCGGCGCGTGCCGTGCGAGCAGGCTCACCGTGTCATCGCTGGCTACACCATCGTCAACGATGTCTCGGTGCGCGATTGGCAGCGCGCCGCGCCCACCATGACCATGGGCAAGTCGTGGGACACACACTGCCCCATGGGGCCGGCGCTCGTGACGCAAGACGAAGTGCCCGATCCACTGAATTTGCAGGTGCGTCTCACTGTCGATGGGGAGGAGCGACAGAACTTCAACACCGGCGAGATGCTGTTCAAGATCGACGAGCAGATTGCCTATCTGTCAACAGCTTTCACGCTACTTCCGGGTGATGTCATCACAACTGGCACATCAAAAGGCGTCGCCGCCTATCGGCCTGGTCAGCCATGGCTGAAGGCTGGGCAGTATGTGCGCGTTGAGATCGAAGGCCTTGGCTATATCGAAAACCAAATTGTCAAGGACGACGCCAAGAGTTTTATCAGCGCATGACGCACTCGGCTGGGAGATGCCTGCCGAATCGCTCAGCGAAACCAGAGCTCGACATCGCCGAGCCCTTGATCGAAACGGGCGACAAAATGATCGCCGGGTGCGGCCCGTACTAGGCGGATGAAAGAGCCGGAAAGAATGGTGTGACCAGGCTCGAAGGTGACGCCGCCAAGCGCGCCGAGCTTATTCGCAAGCCACGCGATGGCATTGATGGGGTTGCCCATCACCTGTGTCGCCATGCCGGACTCCGCAGGCTCCCCATTGCGGATGCAGGTGCCGCGCACCTCGGCGATGTTGATGTCCCGCAGATCCATGGGATTGCCGCCGAGAACCACCGCGCCACAGGAAGCAAGGTCGGCGACCGTGTCGAAAATGCTTGAGTCCTTGCGTCTGCCTTCCTCGGCGATGCGGAAATCCACAAGCTCGATAGCGGGCAGGACGAAGTCGGTGGCGCGTATGACATCGGCGGTGTTGACGCCGGGCCCGCGCAGCGACGCCTTCATCACGAAGGCGATTTCGATTTCAAGGGCTGGTGCCAGAAACTGCGCCATGTCGAGCGTCGATGCCTCGGGCAGGAAAAAATTATCAAGCAGCGCACTGAAATCCGGCTCATTGTGATTGGTGAGCACCTGCATCACCTTAGAGGTGAGCCCGACCTTGTAGCCCTTGATACGGCGTCCTTCAGCGAGTTGCTGCTCAATGAATCGCTGCTGGATACCATAGGCATCCTCAATATCGGCATCAGGGAAGGTCATTGAAAGTGGCGGCAGCTGTCGTTTGTCTGTGAACGCCGTATGCAGAAGCTGCGCGCCTTGGGTGATTTGTTCTGGTGTCAACATGCGTACTTGAAATTGGTCGTGTTCATTGGTCGCTCAAGGTGGCAGTGGCACTTTCAACAGTTCCGGCGTGCTTGTCAAGAACAGGGCGGCGATGATCGGGCGGCTTTCGATTGCATTGAAGATGCGTGCATAGCGTGCAAGCTGCCCCTCGTGCTCGGCAATTTGCCGGGCGCGAAAATCGGTGCGCGATTCCTTGCTGCGCGGTCTTGCGGTCTTGTAGTCGATGATGTAGCGGATGCCATCTTCCACAAAGGTTCGGTCAACGCGGACATTGACAAGGCGCCCGCTCAGATAGGCCGAAAAGCTCGCTTCGGATTGCCCGGATTCGCGTTTGCCAAGTATCCACTGGCAGTCCTTGTGCTGAAGTGCGCGGCTGATGTGGCGAATGGCTTGTGGGAGCAGACGCTTTTCAAGAGAGGCATCTGACGTGCCTTGCATGAGCGAGCGGCGCACAACCGGCTCGATTTCATGGATGCGTGCTTCGGGCGCCATATCCGAGCTATGCTCTGCAAGCCAGCGCAACGCCTCGTGAACAGCGTTGCCCACCATAATCGGCGGGCTTGGCGTCCAAGGCTCGTGACCTGAAGGCGTGGGCGTTTCGCTGTGGTCGCTCGCCATCGGGATCATGGCGGTGTCGAGTTTTATTTCCACAAGCGGGCTTTCTGGCTGCCATGCCCAACCTGGGCGCAGGCGTTCGAGCTTGGGTCGCTCGCTTGTGTAGGCGTCTGCCGTGACCGCGCGATCATCTGCTAAGTGCAGCTTCGCTTCGGTGCGCACAGCCTCCCAAATTGGCGCGAGCAGCGCATCTGCTTTCGGTGCGGCGGAGTCAGTGAGGCGTGGCCTACCCTTGTGAAGTTCAATCGCATGATCGGGCAAGGTTGCTGTCAGACACAGACTCTTACGCGCCCGGGTCACCGCCACATAGAGGACACGCTCGGTTTCGGCGCGGGCGCGCGCCTTGTGCTCATGGGCAAGCCAGTCGTAGAGTGAGCCGTCCTGGCCGCTGCCGTGGCGGGTGGCGGCGAGTAGCCCTTCGGGAGTCTGGTGCCAACGCATGCTTGGCCGTTCGTCCGCTCGTGGCAATCGCGAAATGAAAGGCACGAGCACATGGTCGAACTCAAGGCCTTTCGCCTGGTGAATGGTCATGACAATGAGCTTTGAATCTGACAGCGAAGGCGCGTAGAGGTCGGCAATGGAGCGATCAAGCGCTTCAAAGTCAATCCAATTGATCCCTTGCGCTTCAATCAATGCGAGCAATGCCTCGACCGACTTGCGCGCACGATGCTCGCCATGGACGGCGGCGAAGCCGATCATGATCCAGGCGCGCTCAAGCAGCGGCCGTGGCGACTCCTTCTGGTATTGCGCACGCAGATTATGCAGCAGTGGCAGGCATCTTTGCACGGCGTCGCGTTCTACAGGTGCAAGCGCAGATTCGAAGGGCTGGCTCTTGATTGCGGCAGCAAGGCTCGCGCCGCTACCCGTCAGACGAGCGAGCTTCAGGAGGCTCGCAAGCGACAAGCCGACCACAGGGCTGCGCAGCAGCGAGAAGTTCGCCAAGCGGTCGCGCGGTTTGGCGATGGCACGCGCGAGTGTCAGCATATCGCGAACCGCGGGCTCATCGGCGAGCCGGTCGAGTTCCGAGCCTTGATAATCGATCCCTTGGTCGCGAAGAGCGCTGAGCAGGATTGGCGCTTGCGTGCGATTGCGTAAGAGAATCGCCACCTCGTCATTGGGTTCGGTCTGCACAAGGCGGCGCGCTGTCTCGGCGACGAATAGAGACTCTTCGCGAAGCTCGTGTGATGCACGTTGCGGGCTTTGGAAGAGATGTACGCTCGCTCCGAGATGGCTGCCTAGCCGCTCCTCGCGCTTGATTGAAGCGGCTGGCGAATAGCTCACCAAGCCTGTGGCAAGGTCAACTTCGCGCTTGGCGGCCTGCGCAAACACCTTGTTCACCCAGTCAACGAGCAAGGCGTGCGAGCGAAAATTGGTTTCGAGCTTGGCTGGCCGCAGCACAATGCTGCGCTGACTTTGGTCGATCAAGCGCCCCATGCCTTCGCGCTCGGCCAAATAGAAAAGTCCAACTTCGGCCTCGCGGAAACCATAGATTGACTGCATCGGATCGCCCACTGCAAATGCGCTGCGGTCTTCGCCCGGCATCCATTCGCGCACGAGGCTGTGCAGGAAATCGGCTTGCGTGACCGAGGTGTCTTGAAACTCATCGACGAGCACATGTTTGATTGAATAGTCGAGCGCGATAATGAGGTCGGTTGGCAGCTCATCTGTGCCAAGCGAGCGAGTCGCGCCGAAGCCAAGCTCCACGAGGTCCACAAACCCTCGCTGCGCAAAGAGTGCGCGCAGCTCACCCTGCGCGAGTGCAAGGCACGCCTCGATTATGTCGATTCGAGCTTTTTCGTGAGCATCTGGCGTCAGGTCGGGAAACACCCGTGCGGCCTGCAATGCTTGCGTGTCCCTGCCTGCGAGCCCATCGAGCAGGGCTTGCAGGCATTGTTTTTGATGCTGATCGAGGTTCGCTGGCGGACGCTTGCGAAGATCGCCCTTTTGAGTCAGGCTAAGATTCGCGATGCGCCGCCAGGCTTGCGGGTCAGCCAGGGCGTCGTCAGCATGACCGTCTGCCTTGCGTGAGACGGGCAAGCTGGCGAGCGCGGTAAAGTCGCTCGCTTGAAAATCATTTCCGAGATCATCTTCGAGTGTGCGCCAAAGCTTCAGCATTTTCTCGCTCAGCCATTGCGGTGGGCGGGCAAAGCTGTAGAGCGCCGCTGGTCGCCATTGATCGCGCCGTGCGAGTAAATCGACGATTTGGCGTTTGACGCGCGCTTGATTGAATTGCTCAAGAGCGAGCATTCGCACCACTGGCGCCGTGTCCGAGCGGCCTCGCATGATGCGTGCGAAAACGCGCTCAACTGCTTCTTCATAGCAGTGGCGTGCATCCTGCACGAGCCCGGTGCCAGGGGCGATGTGCGCTTCGATCGGGGAGGCTTCGACGAGGCTGCGGCGAAAGCTTTCGATGGTCTGAATCTTCAGGCGAGAAGGATTGGCCACAACCTCCCAGCCGCTGGCATCGGATTTGCGGCGCGCTCTTTTCGCGGCTTGGGCGAGATGCGCTGGCTGTGCTGAATCCGGGGCCTTGAGGCTGGCAAGAATCCGCTCCCGCATTTCCGCTGTCGCTTTTCGCGTGAAGGTGATCGCGAGTATTTCCTCGGGTTTTTCGACAAGGCTCAATAGCTCAAGATAGCGAGTCACCAGCAGGGTGGTCTTGCCAGAGCCTGCTGGCGCGCGCAGTATCCAATTCGTATGCGGTGCGGTGACTTGCGTGCGCACCGCTTGGTCGCTGAATGTCTGTTCTTGCCCTTGCCCTTGTATCACTGGCTCGCCCCTTGGCCGATCCGGCAGAGCGGACGCACATGACAATTTTTGCAAGCGTCAGACCTTGGTGTGACGCTCGCCGCGCCACTTAAGAAATCTCGAAGAAGCGCCCGTACCTGGCCGCCGCTTTCGCTTAAGATCTGGTCGTGGGCATGGCGCTCTATCTGGCGTGGCACCAAGCGTGCATCAGTGCTGCAATGGCGATACCCCGCCTGCTCGGCACTGCTTGTCTGACCAAATGCGAGCGACAGGATTTCAATGCCGCGCGCCTCGCGCAAAGCCTCCGCGTAGAGCGGTAGCTGCGGTTCGTGCAGCCCCGCATTGGCACTGAGCTTCGTGAGCGCGGGCGGCGAAGTCTTGTAGTCAGTGATGACCCAGCGGCCGGTTTCGATGTCTTGGTCAAGTCGATCTACTTTCAGACGAAGCGCCATGCCTTCGAGCGTGACTGCGACCTCAAGCTCTGTTTGCAGCTCAGCATAGGGGGGGCGCTTGAGGTCCGCTGCAAACCATGCTCGCACGACCTCACTGACCGCAGCGATATGGCCGCTGCGAAGTCGCGCAGGTACGCAAGGCATGATGGTGTCTATCGCCTGTGTGGCTGCAACCTTGGCAATGCCGTCAAGATCTGGCTGGCGCGCGAGTGCCAACTGGTCGGGTAGGTCTCGATAGGCGAGCTCAAGCGCGAGGTGCATAGCACTACCAATCGCGCGCGCATCCGGCAGCTCGGACGCTTCGATGACTTCCTCGATGCCGAGCCTGTGCCGCGCAAACGCACGAAACGCGCAGTTCGACTGGTCTCGAACAAGCGCGGCGGTGGCCTCGCGCTCACCCGCCTCGCAAGGAGGCGCTTGATGGTCGTCTGTGGCGACGAGCGTCGCTGCTTCGGCCGCCATGTAGGGGTGCGCGTACTCGGTGCGCTCGCGATGGCGCTTGTCGAGGAAGAATTCAGGGGTCGTGTGGATGGCATCGGGCAGCAGTGCGCTCGCGCCGTGGTGCTCATCGCCATCGAATTGCGCATAGCTGAATACGATGCTCGGCGCACAATCTTCAAGCTTGACCATGATGCGGCGAGCAAGACGCAGGCGCGAGTCTGGCGTGACGCCGGGAACACCTGCGGCGCGTTGCGAGCTTCGAGGCAGAAACGGATTGGCGGCACTTGGCGCAGGCCAGTCCGCGCCGCGCATACCGGCAATCCACAGGTGCGAGAAGCGAAATTCACTCGCATCTTCAATATCGAGCACACGAATAGGTGCGCCGCTTCGCTGTACCTCGTGATAGCGCTCGCGCGCCGCGCGCTCGAGTCTCTGTAGCACTTCTTCGGCATTGGCGTCAGGCATGAAGCTTGCGGCGCGCGCCAGTTCTGCTGCCAAGGCGCCGAGGGCTGAGGCGTGTTGAAAGGTCACGCTGTCGAATTGCGCGCCAGTCGGCCAGGAAACCAATTGCAGGATGCGCTGAAAAGTCGCAAGCCAGGCTGAGACCGGGCGTTTTCGTTTTGCGCGAGCACCTAGGCGCGTTGCCTTGGAGAAATCAAGAAAAGGTGAGTCGAGCAGGGAATCGGCTTCATGCGGGCGCACGCCAACAACGAGCCAGCGCAGAAACAGCAGCGCGTGGTGGCAGACGGCGAAGGTGTGAAGTGGTGCGCCGCCTGCGATGTCGAATAGGCGTCCGTCGTCTGGCGCAGGCGTGCGCTCAGGATAGAGCATGTTGCTGATATGTCGCTCGACTTGAAAGCGGCGTGCGCCTAAGTTTGGGAAAGCGATGCCAATAGCGACCGGCGTTTTGGCCGCTTCAAGGCATTGCCGCGCCCACAGTGCGATGGTGCGAAGTTCGTCCTCAAGCTGCTCGAATTCGACTAGGCGCGGCGTGCTGCTCGCACTTTCATGCGTGAGTACTGAGAATTTGGTGAGTTGCCTCAAGTTCGACAATTGAGCGATGAGGTCGGCTTCAACCGGGGATGGTCGATGCGCATCGCCAAATCCCCATGCAATCAATGGCTTGTGAGGATGCCAGTCGCCTTGTGAAAGCGCCGCGAGCAGCGCATCGGTAATCTCGGCTTCTGTGACGAGCGATTCGGCTTGCAAGACAGTCTGCACCGATTGCGCCCACTCCCGGAACACGAGCGTGTTGCTCGTCTCAAGATGCGCCGCTTCGTCGCTTGTCAAGCGGAATTGATGCTGCAGCCTCCAAGCGCGCGCGATGTCGGCGTACCAGTTCTCGCTGCCTTCGAGCTGTGCGGGTGCGAGGGAGAGAAACAGCGCGCGCTGCATCGCAGGCGATAAGATGCGCGAAGTCGGGCGCATGCGTGCGAGCAGCGACTCGCCCTCGCGCAGCGCATAGGCGCTGAGTGTTGTCACATCAGGCCGCGCCCATGCGCGCATCCCGCGCGCAAGCTGCCAATGGCCGTAGGCTTCTTCCACCGCGCGCGCGATGCGCCGGTTCGGAGTCACCGTCTGCGATGCTTCGATCTTGGCGGCGAGCGCTTCGTTCATCTCGATGAGCGGCTTGGCCCTGACACTGGCACTGGCACTGACACTGGCGCTGTCGATGAGAGCCTTACGCGCGCGCATCTTGTGTGTCGAACCTGGTGGGACTTATGTACATGACACCACCATTTGCTGTCCTGCTATCTCTTGCGTTGCTCGAAGCTGTGTGAATCGCTTCCCTAGCGGGAAGAACGATGTAGACGGCTTCTCCACACACCACGGCAGTCGTTCATGAAACATGTATTCGCGCTTATGGTGCGAGAGCATCTGGTTCCAGACCCAGACGCACGCTCCGGTCATCTCCATCAACTGCTATTGCTGAGCATCGCATTCGAGTGCTTTTATGTGATCTTGTATGTGCACCACAAATGATTGAAAGGCATCTAAGTGTTTTGTGCACGCCTCGTACAGTTTGTCTAGTTCTAGTCTTGAGTACGCATGTACTGCCACATTGCGGATGCCACATGCTTTGCCGAGCACTTCAGCGAGTTCTTCCGGGATAATCTTATTGTTCCTTAAATTTAGCAGAGATTCTTTCATTGTCTTTGGGCGTTTTCCTTTCTCTGAAAACTGTAACGCAACGTCAACAGTTTCTTGTACTGCCAGACAGAAAGAAAAAGTAATAAGTTCATGTGTATTTCTATCTTCCTCAAGGGATGGGAAGTCATCAGGCATGAGTTCCTGAATGCGCTCTACGCGCATTTGGATTTGGTCGAGTTTTTCCCTTACTGTCACCTTGTCCATTCGTTTAAACCCTGTTGAATGAGACGATCTCGTGCTTTTCCGAAACCTTCTTGTTCAAATAGATGCTTCTTATATAACTGTAAGAAGTCTTTTTCATTACCGAAAAGGAGCAATCCTTCTACAGCATTAGCCGTAATGGGTTGAGGAACATCGAATAAATCGATGATATGCCCCGGTCGATCAAACTCATCCATAATGGCTTGACTGATATCCATAATTTCTTCATATGAAAGTTGACGATCAGCGAGTACACCAATATCGATATCACTCTCAAACCCCGCCGTTCCTTCGAGATATGAACCAAACAGTAACGCGAGCTGTAATGTCGGTTCCGTTTTTTGGAGCGATTTAGCGATATCTTCAAAGTTGTTCGTCATGGCATATCTCTAGGTCGAGACTCTCTTCCATTATAGTTGCCGCACTTGAAAGGAATGTAGGAGCTGTCAAGTCTCTATGCGCCTGGCGTCAACAGGGTGTCCTCGGCGGTCTTGCAAGTCTCTGGGAAGCTCAGCGTATAGTGCAGCCCGCGACTTTCCTTGCGGCGCAAGGCGGAGCGAACGATCAAGTCCGCCACTTCCACGAGATTGCGCAGCTCAATCAAATCCGCATCGACGCGGTAGCTGCTGTAGAACTCGTGGATCTCACGGCGCAGCAGCTCGATGCGGTGCAAGGCGCGCGTCAGGCGCGGCGTGGTGCGGACGATGCCGACATAGTCCCACATGAAGCGGCGCAATTCGTCCCAGTTGTGCGAGACAACGATCTTTTCATCGGCGTCAATGACTCGGCTTTCGTCCCACGCGGGCACCTCTGGCATCTTCGCGCCTTGCGATGTGCTCGCAAGAATATGCTCGGCGGCGGCGCGTGCGAACACCATGCATTCGAGCAGGCTATTGCTCGCGAGCCGGTTAGCACCGTGCAATCCCGTGGCCGCAGTCTCGCCGATCGCATACAGGCTATCGATGTCGGTCTGACCATGCAGGTCGGTGCGCACACCGCCGCACGAATAGTGCGCGGCGGGCACGACAGGAATGGAGTCGTGCGCGATGTCGATGCCAAACGTGGCGCAGCGCGCGGCGATGTTGGGGAAGCGCGTTTGAAGCAGTTTGCGCGAGAAGTGGGTGACGTCAAGATAGACGCAATCGATGCCGAGGCGCTTCATTTCGTGGTCGATCGCGCGCGCCACCACATCTCTTGGGGCAAGGTCGGCTGCATCGTGAAAGCGTTCCATGAACGCCTCCCCTGAGGGCAGCCGCAAGGTGCCGCCTTCGCCGCGCATGGCTTCGGAGATGAGCAACGACTTGGCGTGTGGATGAAAGAGGCAGGTCGGATGAAATTGATTGAATTCCATGTTGGCGACAGAGCAGCCAGCGCGCCAGGCCATGGCGATGCCATCGCCGGTTGCGGTGTCCGGATTGGACGTGTAGAGATAGACCTTGCTCGCCCCGCCGCTCGCGAGTATGACCGCCGATGCCTGTAGTGCCTCAACGAGGCCGCTCGCACGATTCAGCACATAGACACCGACGCACGCATTGTCAGCCTTGTTGACGATAAGGTCGATCGCAACGCGATTCTCAAGCACTTCGATATTTGGGTGCTGATGCGCCCGTTGCATGAGCGTCGAGGCAATGGCAGCGCCTGTTGAATCGGCGACGTGAAATATCCGCCGCGTACTATGGCCGCCTTCGCGCGTCAGGTGGTACTCACCGCCAGCTCGGACATCGCGGTCACGGTCGCGCAGGTCGAACTGCACGCCCCAGTCAATGAGCTGCCCGATCGCCCAAGTGCCTTGCATGACGGTGTGGCGCACGACATCTTCGTGGCACAGGCCAGCGCCCGCGGTGAGCGTGTCGGAGACATGGTCTTCGGGGGTGTCGCGCTCGTGCGAGACGGCGGCGATGCCGCCTTGCGCCCAAGGCGTGGAACCGCTTTTGGTATCGACTTTGGAGAGGACTGTGACCTTGCGGCTGTCAGCGAGCAGCAGCGCTGCGGTGAGCCCTGCCGCGCCGCTGCCTATGACGAGGACATCAGCTTGCATACGTCGATTAAATCACCCATTTGACAAGCAAAATGCCGAAGATAGCGAGCGGAACAATATAGCGCAGAAGCATCAGCCAGACCTGCATGAGACGACCGTCCTTGATAGCGAGCTCGCCTGACAGCTGTGCGCGATCAAGCCGCCAGCCGACAAACAGCGACATGAGAATAGCACCGACAGGCATGAGGAAGTTCGAGGTCAGATTGTCGAAGAAGTCGAAGTAGGTCGGCGAGGCGAGCACGCTGCGCACAAATTCCGGCATATGGTGCGCGCCGACATTGAAGGAAATGACGCTCAAAAGGCCAATCAGGAAGGCCGCCAGCGCTGTCACTGCAGAGGCGTACACTCGCGTCAGGCCGAAGCGGCTGCGAATCCAGGCCACTGCCGGCTCAAGGATCGAAATCGATGAGCTCAAGGCCGCGAACGCGAGCAGAACGAAGAACAGGGTGGCGACGAGAACGCCCAAAGGCATATCGCTGAACGCAATGGGCAGGGTCACAAAAATCAGGCCAGGCCCTTGGTCGGCGTCGAGCCCGTGCGCGAACACGATCGGGAAGATCATAAGCCCCGCGAGCAAGGCGATCATCGTGTCAGCGCCTACGATGATGTAGGAGGAATGAATAAGCGAACTCGATTTCGGCACATACGCGCCGTAGACCATCATCAGGCCCATGGCGATGCCGATCGAGAAGAAGGCTTGGCCGATGGCTTCGAGCACGACAGTCTCAGTGATTTTGGCGGCATCGAACGAGAACAGATAGGCGAGCGTACCGCCGAATTCGCCGACAATCGCGTTGTAGACCACAAGCAGAGCGACGAGTACGAACAAGGCTGGCATCAGCACCTTGACGGCGCGCTCGATGCCTTGCGCAACGCCGCGCGCGACGATCGCAGCGGTCAGCAGCATGAACAGGCCATGCCAGAGGGAGAGCTCAATAGGCGATGCGAGCAGGCTGTTGAATGCGCCTTCGGACGCGCCTGCATCAAAGCCGGTGAACTGCCCCGACACGGCCTTGACGATATAGCACAGCACCCAGCCGCCAATGACGCTGTAGAAGGTGAGAATGATGAAGCCGACCAGCATGCCCATGCCGCCGACCATCGACCAATGCTTGCTCGCGCCAGCGCTCTTGGCGACGTTTGCCATGGCGTGCGGCGGACTCGCGCGCCCTTGCCGTCCGAGCAGCAGTTCCGCCACGAGAATCGGCAAGGCGATAAAGGTGACAGCGACGAGATACAAGAGCACAAAGGCGCCGCCGCCGTTTTCGCCTGCCATATAGGGGAATTTCCAGAGGTTGCCGAGGCCGACAGCGCCGCCGATGGCGGCAAGAATGAATCCCCAGTTGCTCGTCCAATTGTCCTGAACCTGCATGGTGCCATCCTGTCAAGTTGAATCAGGGGCAATACTACCCAAGAACTGGCTGTGCCGTCTCACACATCCTCCACGGCTTTGAGCATGAAGGCAATGGCGAGCGGCACGAGGGGCAGGGCGATGGCGGTGAGCGCGCCGAGCATGAGGAACGCAGCCTTCGCGTCCATGAGCGCGAGCGACGATGCGCCGATGCCGAAGATCAGCACCGGCGAGGTGAGCGGCAGCAGTAATAGCGCAATCAGCAAGCTGCTACGTCCCGCGCCGAGCGCAAGGCTTGCAATCAGGTTGCCGATGAGGCACACAAGCGCAAGCCCAAGCAAGAGGGCGAGCGCGAGCTGCAAGGCTGCGGGCGCTTGTGTTCCGAACGCAAGGCTCGCGCCGAAGGCGATGACTGCGAGCGGCAGGCCGACCGAGAACCAGCCAACGCCAACACGAACGAGGGCGAGCAGCGCGAGCGGCGCATCGGCGCGCACGAGTTCGGCGAGTTCGCCGCGAGCAAGCTCGTCGCGCCATCCGGCGGTGAAGCTATATGATGCGGCGAGCAGGCCGAGCACCCAGAGGAATGCTGGCAAAAGCGTCTCAAAGGCGCGCGGGAACTGCGCTGATGCCACTTGCATGAGAAAGAGGCCGAGCAGATAGAAGGCGAGCGGCTCCATCAGATCGTTTCGCTGACGCATGAGCAAGCGCCATTCGCGCTTCCAAAAAGCGAGCGCGAGCGCGAGGTCGCGGTTCACGGCTGCCCACCGAGTTCGAGGACTTGCGAGGCGAATGCGTGCTCGCTCTGCCCGGCATGGGTGGCAATGATGGCAGCGCCACCTGCTTCGATATGCGCCGAGAGCAGGGCATTGAATCTGGCTTCGCTTGCATGATCGAGCGAATTGGTTGGTTCGTCGAGAATCCACAGCTTGGCGTCGTCAAAGATAAGCCGCGCAAGCGCGGCGCGCCGCTGCTGCCCGACCGACAGCGTCTCGCAGAGCCGGTGTGCAAGCCTTATCATTGCGAACGCCTTGAGGCCGCCTTCAATCGCCGAGCGCTTCGCGCCGTGCAGCTGTGCAAGCCAGTCGAGATTCTCAAGCACCGTCAATTTCGGGTTGAGGCCATTCTCGTGGCCGATGTAGAGGATGCGCTCCGGTCGCTCAAGTTGCCCCGACCAGTCGCGTGTGACGCCCGCGAGAATGCGCAGCAGCCGTGATTTGCCAGACCCGTTTTTGCCCCGCACTTCGAGCAGCTGCCCAGGGCACAGCGAGAATGTCAAGCCGCGGAACAGGGTGCGACCTGCGCGCTCGCAGCTCAAGTGACGGGCGTCAAGTTTCAATGCGTATGCCGATATATAGCTGCCTTGGCAGGCCCGGAAAATAGCGTTGATTGCCAAAAGCGAAGTCGGCGCGATGCGCATAGTCACGGTCGAGGAGATTGGTGATGCGCGCAAAGAGGCGCACATCATCCTGAATTTGCCAGTCGATACGCAGATTCAAAAGCCTGTGGCCTGCATACTGATGCGTGTTTTGCGCGTTCATCCAGTATTCGCCTAGGAACACGAGTTCGAGTTCGCTCGTGAAGTCGCCCGTCCAGGATTTGCGCCAATGACCGCTGCCCATGAATCTTGGCGCTGTGTCCACATCGTTGCCGGAAGCGATGACCTCGCCGCCGCCAATTGCTTGGTCAAAGTCATACTGGTGGCGCGCCCAGCTCGCAATGAGCTCGAACGTTCCGAGCTTGCCTGAGTTGAGCGCGGATTGAAGCTCTACGCCGAGCGACTTGGTCTTCCCTTGGCTGACGTTTCGCCCTTCTGCGTCGCGGAAAATGAGGTTGTCCGAGCGCGCGCCATAGAATGATGCTGCGAAGTTGGCGCGGATTCGATGCCACGCATAAGCAAAACCGAGTTCAATCGAATCGCGCCGTTCGCTATTGAGCGATGCCAGCAATTGTCCGCGCTGCAGGCGATAGAGTTCGGTCGCTTGCGGCGCGCGGAAGCCGGACCCGGCACTCAGCCAGATTGCCGTATCGACGCCGAGCTGATAGCGCAAGCCGAGCATGCCGCCAATATCCGTGAAGTCATCATCGCGACTCGCAGGGCGAGTGTAGAGGCAGCCTCCGAATCCGCATGTTGAGCCATCGTCGCGGGTATTGCCAGTGAGCCAGTTGTTCTTGTAATCGTAGCCGAGATAGGCAATGCGCAGGCCCGCCTGCAGGTCAAGGCTCGGTGTCGCTGCCTTGACAATGCGCCCGGACAGGCTTGCTAGCCCGCTCGTGACTTCATAGTCATAGTGGCGCCCAGCCGGGCGCGTCTCGACTAGGAAGCGCGAGCCTGTTGTTGGCGTCGATTGCACTTCCTCAAGCCAGATCTCGGCTCGCTCAAGCTGCCCTTCAAGCGATACTTCAAGATCGTCATTGACGCGGCTCAATTGCATGATCGCACCGAAGCTGCGCTGTGCGTTTGTTTCGGTCGGTTGACCCGGTAGGAAGTGCTGCAGGAACGCCATGCGCGAGGCGCGGGCATAGGGCGCGAAGTGAAGCTCGCTTATCCGTCCGACCCTTCGCTGCCAATGGCTCGCGAGCCTTGCCGACCAAGCCTCACGGTACGCCTCTGGATTGGGATTGGTGTCCTTCAAATGCGACAGCTTATAAGCGTTGCCGCCAAGCACATAGCCGCCGGTCTGTTGGTCAAGATTGGTGAGTGTCAGGCTCGTCATGGAGCGCCAGTCGCCGATGCGCACGCGGTCTACAATCTTGATCTGCTGCTCGCGATGACTCACCGAATCGCGAACGCCGTCAGTGGCCGTGAACTTCGCCAAGGCTTGCAGCGAATGAGACCCGAGCAAAGCATTGCTTCGCCCCTTGAGGCTGCGATACGCTTCCGAGCCAGCTTCAAGCTCCATCCAAGGCGTGCCAGCGTCTGGCAAGCTCAGCGTATTGATCGCACCATACAAAGGGTTGCCGCGGAAGATCGCAACCGCGGGGCCGCGCAAGACTTCCACGCCGTCGGCAAGCGCAAGCGCCGTCTCGAACAGGTTGTTGACGTTGCAAAAGCCTTGCGGTCGAATCGGGATGCCGTCTTCAAGCAGCAGCACACTGCCACAAGCACCTGCGCCTGTGAGCACGCCGGAGCGCAGTGCTGTCAGATGCTCTTGGCCAGAACCACGCGAGATCCACAGGCCAGGTACGCGCACAAAGAGTTCATTCGGATGGGTGGCGCGCGTGCGCTCAAGCGTCGTCGTATCAATTCGCGAGTATCCGATCAGAAAATCAGCCGCAGAGGGCGGCGCTGCGCTGACCCGCACGGTCATCTCTTCAATGCGCGCCTCGTCCGCTGCGGCCGCGAAGCCTGTGTGCGCGAGCAACGCGACGCATAGCCAAGGCGTCAAGCGCGTCATCTCGCCTCTCTTAGAATCGTCACTGGTGTGACTTGCATCATGCGCTTGCTGCCGAGCACGCCAAGTAGGGCGACCAGCGCAAGGCCGAGCAGCGGCGAATAGACGAAGATGAGCGGATGCCATTGATGCGGCATCTCAAAGAGATAGGTCTGCAGAGCGAACAGCGTGGCTTCGGTGGCAAGCGCGGCGGCGAGACCAGCGAACAGGCCGAGCCCTGCGAATTCGAGTAATAGGCTGCTGCGAACCAGACGGCTCGAACCGCCAAGCGTTCGCAAGAGTCCATACTCCCTCATGCGCACTTCTCGGCTCGTCGTGATGCTCGCGAGCATCACGAGCGCGGCCGAGGCAAGCACAAGCGTCACAAGCAGCTCCATCGCGGTGGAAAGCTTGTCGAGAATATCGCGAAAGCGAATAATCAATTGGTCAACTGAGAACACCGACAAGGTCGGGAAGCGCTCAAGCAGCTGGTTGATAAACTCCGGAGCATCGGCTGGCACATGAAAGCTCGCCATGTAGGTGCTCGGTGTGCCTTCGAGCGCCGCGGGCGTCACGAGCAGGAAGAAGTTCGGCTGAAAGCTGTCCCAGTCGACTTTGCGCAAGTTCGAGATGGGCGCCGTGATTTCGTGACCCGCGAGATCGATCAGCAGTACATCGCCGATCTCAAGGCCATTCCAACGCGCAAACTCTTCGTCGAGCGAGGCTTCAATGCGCGTTGCGTCCTGCCACCAAGCGCCCGCAACGAGTTCGTTGCCCGCTGGCAAGTGTTGACTCGCTGAGAAGTTGCGAACGCCGCCAAGGCCTCGCGGCGGCCCGCCGCGGCGCTCAGTGTCCTGCTCCTGACGCGCATCCACGCCCACCCCATTGACTTCTTTGATCGTGCCGCGTGCCATGGGGAAGACAATGCCCTGATAGCGCGCATTCTCATCAAGCATGCGCTTCACGTCGTCCACCTGCGCTTGCTTGATGTTGAGAACGAAGTGATTGGGGGCCTCGTCCGGCAGCATGTCGCGCCACTCTCGCACCACCTCGCCTTGCAGCAGCAAGAGAATGAACAGCACGCAAATAGGCATGGCAAAGACGCCGATGTGGGTCGCGTTGAGAAGCGGATGGCGCGAAAGGCTTGCAAGCGCAAGACGCAAGGCGCCACCAGCGTGCTTGCCGACTTGCCGGCCTGTTTTGAGCAAGAACACTGCGAGCAGCCCAAATACGAGAATGGTGATCAGGGTGCCAGCGAGCGCAAGGCCGGTCATCACGAGGCTCTTGGTGTACCAGATGAGCATGGCGATGAGCGTGAGGCCACCGACGGCGAGCGTCAGGCGTCTTGCGTTCGTCGTCTTGGCGAGGTCTTCGCGAATCACCGCCATCGGAGAAACGGCGCACAGCGCCATGATCGAGGGCAGGGCGAAGGCCAGCAGACACAGGATGCCGGTGAGTGCGCCGACCACGAGGGGCGTGAAGGATGGCGCAGGCAGATGCACAGGTATGGCATCGCCAATCAGCGCGGTGAGCAGGGAATGACCACCGATGCCGAGCAGCCAGCCGAGCGCGACGGCGACAAGAGCGATCAACAAGAACTGTACGCCGTAGGCGAAATAGAGCTCGATTGGTCGGGTGCCGAGCGTCTTCAGGATGGCGACCTGCGGTGCTCGCCGCCAAGCGTAGCGGTCGGCGCAGAGCGAGATGGCAACCCCGCCGAGCGCCACTGCGAGCAAGCCGCCAAGCATGATGAAGCTCTGGGCGCGATCGATGACCTCGGCAAGGCGCTCACCTGAATCGCGCACATCGCGCCAGCGAAACCGGCCTTCGAAGTCCTCTGACAAGGCTTCGCGAAGTGCTTCGAGCTTGCCTTCATCGCCGCGCAGGAGTAGTCGATAGCTCAGTTGGCTGCCCGGTACGACCACTTGCGTGGCTTCGATGTCCGACCAGTTCATAGTCAGGCGCGGTGCGAAGTCCATGAACCCGGAGGACGGATCGGGTTCGGAGAGGATGATGCCGGTCACTTCAAGTGCCTTCAGGCCAACTTCGATGGTGTCGCCAAGTGCTAAGCCGAGCCTCGCTTTTAACAGCCGGTTAACCCAGGCTTCGCCGACCTGTGGGTGGCCTTCGCCCGATGCGAGCACGCGCAATCCCGATGCGTCGCTGATGCGCATTTCACCGCGCAGCGGATAGCCAGGGCTGACCGCCTTGACCGAGGCGAGCTGATTGTTCGACTGAAAGTAGATCATGGAGACGAAGCCGAGTAGCTGAGCCGTGTCGATATCGAGTTCATGCGCGGCATCGATGTACTCGCGGGGCACCTCGGCGCCGCCCGAGAGCACGCGGTCAGCCGCGAGGAAACTGCTCGATTCGTTCAGGATTGCACGCCTGATCTGGTCGGAAAAAAGGCCGATGATGGTGACGGTGCCGACCGCGACGATGAGTGCGAGCGCGAGCAGGTTGAGTTCGCCCGCTTTCAAGTCGCTCGCGAAGAGTTTGGCAGCGACTCGAAGCTTCACGGCACGAGTTGCCCGAGTTCGAGTTCGTGGGTGTCATCGCAGCAGGCCGCGAGGCTCTTGTCATGCGTCACGAGCACCAGGGTCGAATCGAAGTCCCTGTGCAACTTGAACATCAAGTCAATGATCTTGTGGCCGGTGCGCGTGTCGAGATTGCCGGTGGGCTCATCGGCGAACAAGACTTTCGGACCCACAACAAAGGCGCGCGCGAGTGCGACGCGCTGCTGCTCACCGCCTGACAGCTTGGCCGGATAGTGGTGCATGCGCTCGCCGAGGCCAACGCGCCGAAGGCATTCGGCGGCGCGTTCTTCGGCGTCCTTATCGCCGCGCAGCTCGGCGGGCAGGATGACGTTTTCAAGTGCGCTCAGGCTTGACAGCAGTTGAAACGTTTGAAAAACAAAGCCGACGTATTCCTTGCGAAGGTTGGCGCGCCCGTCTTCATCGAGCGCCGACAAGTCAGAACCGGCGAACCACACCTTGCCGGATGTCGCCGTGTCGAGACCTGCGAGTATGCTGAGCAGCGTCGTCTTGCCGGACCCCGACTGGCCGACGATGGCGACGCTCGAACCCTGGGCAATTTCAAGGCTTAAGTCGTCAAGTATGGTAAGTTCGCCGGTCGCCACCTGCACTTTTTTGACGATGTTCTCTGCGGCAATGAATGTATCGGTCATGGTCTACTTCAGAACGGATCTCTTGGCTGCGTCCATCTGCGCGCTCTTGGCCCTTGCCTCGCCGTCCGTTTCTGCGGCTGGCGCCATATTGGTCTACGGCGACAGCATCGGTGCGGGCTACGGCCTGTCCGAAGAGCAAGCAGTCTGGGTGCGGCTGCTCGAAGAGCGAATCGCGGAGCAGGGGCTATCCTATCAGGTCATCAATGAGAGCGTCTCGGGAGAGACCACCACAGGTGGTCTTGCGCGCTTTGCGCTAGTCTTTGAGCGCCATCAGCCGGATATTGTCGTGCTTGAACTCGGCGGCAACGATGCCCTGCGCGGGTTTTCAGTGCATGCCATGCGCGAGAACCTGCTCGCCATGACCCGTCATGCGCAAGACGGCGGCGCGCGCGTGGTGATCGCTGGCATGAAAGTGCCGCCCAACTACGGGCCGAGATATTCAAGGGATTTTGAGAGCGTGTTCGTGGATGTCGCGCAAGCGACCGGTAGCCTGCTTGTGCCGTTTCTGCTCGAAGGCATTGCGACGGATGCATCGCTCATGCAGTCCGACGGCATTCACCCGGCAGCTAGCGCCCAGCCAATGATTATGCAGCTGGTGTGGGAGGTGCTGGCACCGATGCTGCAAACGCAATCTCGCTCCCGTTGAGACTGTAGCTGCCAGCGCCAAGCTCTTGCGTCAAGCTCACCCGCCCATCAAATACAAAGCACTCGCCGGTGAACGCTTGGCGCTCCGCTGGGATTTGGGCAAGATAGGCTAGGATGCCGCCGTCGAGCTGGTAGACCTCTGTGAAGCCTTGATTGATGAGAAGCTGCGATGCTCGCTCGCAGCGGATGCCGCCGGTGCAGCAAAGCGCAATCGAGGTCGATTTGTCGGCGTCTTTCAGCGTTCTCTCAACATAGTCTTGAAACTCTGTGAAGTTCTCGATACTGGGATTCTCAGCACCTTGAAAGGTGCCAAGTTCGATTTCGTATTGGTTGCGGACATCGATGAGCCGCGTTTCGGGCCGTTTGATCAAGGCGTTGAAATCTTCCGGTGCGAGGTGCGTAGCGGATTTCGATGACAGGTGCGCGAACTCCACGCCGCTGGTGACGAGCTCCGCGCGCACGCGCAGCTTCAGTTTGGCGAATGGGGGCGAGGATGCGGGTGTGCGCGTGCTGCGAACGATGCCTGGCAGATTCAATGTGCGCACGCTTTGGGAAAAATATTCGAGGGCTTCCGATGCCCCGCTCAAAGACCAATTCAGCCCTTCTGGCGCGACGATGAGCGTGCCAAGCAAGTCATGGCCTTGCAAGTCCTCGGCCAACTGCTCGCAAAGGATGTTGGGGTGCGCGACCGGCGTCAGTAGATAGCCGCTATCGACCTTGATGTGCATGGGGTTCAATCGTTAGGGTTTTCCAGCGCACGCGGGTGATGGTCTCGCATCTGCTGAGCGCGCCTGCCACTCCTGCGGCGTGTAGGTGTGCAAAGCGAGCGCATGAACGCCCGCTGCGAGTTCGTCCGCAAGGCAGGCGTTGACAGCCCGATGTCGCTTGATCAGTGGCTGCCCTGCAAAGACATCGCTGATGAGCACGACACGAAAATGGGATTGCGCGCCTGCGCCGCCCCGGTGCCCCGCGCTTTCGTCTTGGATGTCGAGATGCGAGGGCGCAAATTCGCGCTCAAGGTGCTGCGTGATGCGTTCTTGTGTGTTCATCGGGGAATGGTACACCTTGCGCGCTGCCATGCAGTTGCAAGATGCCATATTTTTCGCGATATTATCCATTCCGTGACTGACTTCGCCGATCATTGATACTGAAAAATCTTCGACACCAGCAACTTGAGAGCCACTTTCGCCGCAGGTCGCAGGATTTTGATGTCATTCCTGACAACGAATTGCGCATCGATCGGGCGCTGAGTTGGCTGCGACGCAGCGAGGATTTTGCCAAATATCCAGATGATCGCTTTATTTTCCTGTGGATCGCCTTCAACGCCGCCTACGGCATCGTCTCCGACCAGAGCCAGTCGTCCGATGCGCGCTCATCCTACACGCGATTCTTGAGCCAAGTCGTTGAACTCGACGCAAGTCAAGTCATTTACAACTTAGTGTGGACTAGTTACTCAGATGAAATCCACGGTATGTTGAGCAATCAATTCGTGTTCCAGCCATTTTGGGACGCCCACCGGCTCGGCCTTGAACGCTCAAAATGGACGCGCAAGATGGCAGGCGCAAAACGAAAAGCCTTAAGAGCCTTGGCCGAGCACCGCACCCTCGAGGTGCTGACTATCCTGTTCGACCGCCTCTACACATTGAGAAACCAAATGCTGCATGGCGGCGCCACCTGGAGCGGCCAAGTCAACCGCCAGCAGGTGCTGCACGGCGCGGCCATCATGTCGGACCTGGTGCCAGCGATTATCTCAGTGCTCATCGACCATCCAGACCAAGACTGGGGGCCTGTGGCGTATCCGCATGTGGAGAAGGGCTAGCGTGACGGACATGATGGCTTCGGCTTGGGTGGACTATTTGATGAGTTCATCTTGTGTGAGTTTCTTCGCCATGAATATGTCCTTGAATGCCCCTGTTCAAAGATGGGCTGTTGTAAAAGGTGCTGATAAAACCACTGTTTCACCGTCGGATGTACCAGACTGCGATACGCTTGCTTTGTCTTTTGAACCGGGTTGCCTTGCCTCTTGGATTTGCCTGCCCACCGGTGTGCTTCGGCCTTCGCAAGATTCTGATTGTCGATGAGCTCGCGTTCGACCTGCGGGAGAACACCAATTGGTTGACCCGTCACATGCGCAATACCAGACAACAAACGGCGCGGTCCTGGGAACATGAACAGGTTGGTATCAAGCGCGAACATGAGCGTGTATCAAACCATGTCTTCTCTCTTGCTTTGTGCTTCCATCATCTCAATGAGTTCGTTCGCATAGTCCTACACATCAACAGGCGGGTCTAAATCAATGCCGTGATGGATCGCATAACGAAAATACAATAACGGCAAGGCGCATTATACTTTCTGCACCGGCACACACAGCGAATTGACTCGGCAACGCTGAAGCGAGGACCCTCGCGCACGACACGCACGGCGCGAACTATTGCACAATGCGCGGCTGACCTCACGCCACGCGAGCATCCATGAATTTCCCACTTCCGCACGCCTCCAACGATCTTTCCGGCCAGACGGCGCTTGTCACAGGCACCACATCAGGGCTTGGCTGGCGATTCGCGCAGGTGCTCGCCAAGTGCGGTGCGAAGGTTGCCCTCACCGGCAGGCGTGCGGAGCGCCTCGATGCCTTGGCCGCGGAGATTCGCGAACAGGGCGGCGCCGCGCTGCCGCTCACGCTTGACGTCAACGACGATGCCAATCTCATGGCGGTGGTGGAGGAAACCGAACAGACGTTCGGCCCGCTCACAATCCTCGTCAACAACGCAGGCATTCCCGATGCGCAGCACGCGACGCGCATGTCCACCGAGCTGATCGACTTGGTGCTTGGTACTAACCTGCGCGCACCCTACATCCTGTCCTGCGAGATCGCACGGCGACTGATGGCGGCGAAGCTGCCCGGGCGCATGGTCAACATCGCAAGCGTCGGCGCCTTTAGTTACGATGGCAACGGCGCTGCGCTCTATTCAATCACCAAGGCTGCGATTGTGCGCATGACGCAAGCCTTGTCGGTCGAATGGTCGCGCTTTCATGTCAATGTCAACTGTATTGCGCCGGGCGCCTTCGAGTCGGAAATGATGGATGGCATGCAAGCGCGCGTCGGGGAGTTCGCGCCCCACATGCCGCGCCGTCGCATCGGCCATCCGGCGCAGCTCGACTCGACCCTGCTCTACCTCGTCTCGCCCGCATCCGAAGCCGTGACCGGCGCGGTCATTCGAGTCGATGATGGGCAAGGCATGAAATAGCCCTGCCGCGTTGCTTGGCGCACGCATAGGGTTTTCTTGACATGGCGGAAATAGATGAATCGATGCAGCGCGAGGTGAGCCGCAAGGTCTCCATTCTCGGCTCGGTGCTCCCCTTCCTCGCCCCTTACAAGCAGCAGATCGCCGGTGCGTTTGTCGCCCTCGTGGTGACATCGCTGGTGACGCTCATGTTCGGCCAAGGTCTGCGGCTGCTTGTTGACCAGGGATTTTCTCAAGACTCGACCGAACTGCTCGGCGAAGCCATTTTGGTGTTCGTCGCGCTGACCTTCGTATTGTCGATTGGCACGTTCGTGCGCTTCTATCTCGTCACCTCTGTTGGCGAGCGGGCGGCGGCCGATATTCGCAATCAGGTATTCGCGCATGTCGTGCGCCTGCACCCCGGATTCTTTGATCAGAATCTTGCCAGCGAGATCCAATCGCGCATCACCACCGACACCACGCTCGTGCAGACGGTCATCGGGTCGTCGGCGTCGCTCGCCTTGAGAAACATCTTCATTCTCATCGGCGGCGTTATTCTGATGCTGGTTTCAAGCTTCAAGCTGTCGCTGATGGTGCTCGCTGCCGCGCCCGTCGCCATTGGTTCGATATTGCTTTTCGGCAGGCGTGTTCGCGGCTTGTCGCGCGACAGCCAAACGGGTCTTGCGCGCGTCGGCACGCAAGTCAGCGAGTCGCTCGGCCATATCAAAGTGGTGCAGGCGAGCGGCCGCGAAGGGCTCGACAGCGAGCATTTTGCAGCCAAGGTCGAGGCAGCGCTCGATGTCGCCATCAAGCGCGTGCGCGTGCGCGCCTTTCTCATCGCGCTCGTCATGCTGGTGGTGTTCGGCGCCTTCGCGCTGATGCTGTGGATCGGCGGCCAGGATGTCCTGCTTGGCGAGACGAGCGCTGGCGAGTTGGCCGCATTCGTGTTCTATGCGTTCATGGTGGCGGGGTCCGTCGGGGCCATTAGCGAAGTGCTGACTGAATTGCAGCGCGCCGCTGGTGCTATGGAGCGGCTGCTTGAATTGCTCGCGAGTGCGCCCGAGATTCGCAATCCTGCATCGCCGAAGCGGCTCAACATCACCTCGGGCAGTGCGCGTATTGATGTCGAGCAGGTGCGCTTTCGGTATGCGACCCGGCCTGAATCCGAAGTCTTGAGGGATGTCTCGTTCTCGGTGGGCGCAGGAGAACATGTGGCGATTGTCGGGCCGTCAGGCGCTGGCAAATCAACGCTTTTCGACTTGCTGCTTCGTTTCTATGACCCGACTGCTGGCGCCATTCGGCTTGACGGTATTGACATTCGAGATCTGTCGCTGTCCGATTTGCGCGCCCGCATCGCGCTGGTGCCGCAAATGCCGGTGCTGTTCACTGGCAGTATCGCTGAGAACATCGCCTATGCCTGCCCTGATGCGAGTGAAAGCGAAGTTCGCCGCGCCGCCGATGCGGCGCATGTGAGTGCGTTCGCCGAAGACTTGCCAGACGGACTGATGACCGAAGTGGGCGAGGGCGGCGCGCTGCTCTCAGGCGGTCAGCGCCAGCGGGTGGCTGTGGCGCGCGCCATGCTCAAGCGCCCTGGCCTGCTGCTGCTTGACGAGGCGACGAGCGCGCTCGATGCGACCAGCGAATTCTATGTGCAGCAAGCGCTTGCCAAGCTCACTGAATCCTGCACAAGCATGGTGATCGCGCACAGGCTTGCCACGGTTCGAGATGCGTCACGAATCTTATTGTTTGAATCTGGCGAGCTGCTTGATGCTGGGTCGCATACAGAACTCAGTCGTCGCAGCGAACTCTACGCACGCTTGGCGCGGCTGCAGTTTCGCGAGGCGGCTTGAGGCCGCTGTGATAAGCGATCAGGGAAATCAGTAAACACGCCGCGTGCGCCCATTGTTTGAAGCTCGCTGAATCGAGCGAGCTCGTTGACCGGGTACACAAAGACCTGCAAGCCTTGATCGATGCAGCGCGCGACCCTGTCCGAAGTTGCGAGCTGGTCATGCAGATGGATTGACCAAGCGCCGAGTGCAATAGCGCGACGCACTTTGGTCGCATCGGGCACTTTGAGCAACAGCGCGATCGGTGTGCTGCGATGCCTTGTTCGGAACGTTTCAAGTTCATCAAGCGAGAACGATGAGACGAGTAGCGGATGAGATATGTCAGTTGAATTCAAATATCCGGCCAATGCCTCGCCACTACCTTCACCTTTGAGTTCGATATTGACGCCCGTTGCGCAGTCAAGCGCATCGAACACCTGATGCAGTTCAGGGATGCGCTCGCCGTCACCAGCATCAAGGGCTTGAATCGCCTCCCAGGACTTTTCTTGCAAAGAGCCGATTCCGTTCGTGGTTCGTTCGAGCGTCGAATCGTGAAACACCGCCAAGCGGCCATCTGCCAATTGGATGTCAAGCTCGATGGCATCGACACCGAGACGTTCGGCAAGGCGAAAACTGCGCAGCGTGTTCTCAGGCGCAAGTCCCGCCGCACCGCGATGGCCAATGATGACAAACTCGGCATCAAAGCCCATACAATGTCCGCCATGACCTATGAAGTGCTCGCACGCCGACTACGACCGCGCAGCTTTGACGAGCTGATCGGACAGGAGCATGTTGTTCGCGTGCTGCGTCATGCGCTCGATCACGGGCGGCTGCACCATGCCTACTTGTTCACCGGGACGCGGGGAGTAGGGAAGACCACCATAGCGCGGATTCTCGCAAAGTGCATGAACTGCGAGCAAGGCGTGACGGCGACGCCCTGCTTGACCTGCGCAAGCTGCACACAGATCAGCGAGGGCCGCTTTCCAGATCTTGTCGAGGTCGATGCTGCATCGCGAACGCGCGTCGAGCAGACGCGCGAGCTGTTAGAGAACGTGCCCTATGCGCCGACCCAGGGCAAATATAAGGTGTACCTCATTGACGAGGTGCACATGCTCTCGCAGTCGAGCTTCAATGCGCTCTTGAAGACGCTCGAAGAGCCGCCGGAGCATGTGCGCTTCTTGCTCGCGACCACCGATGCCAGGAAAGTGCCGATTACTGTGCTTTCCCGGTGCCTGCAGCTACAGCTGAAGAATCTCCTGCCGGAGCGCATCTCTCCGTATCTGAAAGAGGTGCTTGAGGCCGACGGTGTTGCATTTGACCAAGATTCGATCGATGCCTTGGCGCGCGCCGGACGTGGCAGCATGCGCGATGCGCTATCGCTCACCGATCAGGCGATCTCCTATGGCAGCGGCGCCCTCAAGGCAAATGACGTCTATGCCATGCTCGGCGCCGTCTCGATCGAGAGCCTTGATGCGCTGATGGCTGCGCTTGTCTCCCAGGATGCGAGAGCGACCATGCGCGCCATCGGCGAGCTTGCCGAGCTTGGACTCGATTTTGCGGCTGTGCTTGATCAATTGACCTCGCTCTTTCATCAAGCGGCGGTGCATCAGGCGCTTCAAAGTGCGCCAAGCGCATCCCATTTGGGCAGCCTCGCGGCGTGGGATGCGACTGAGCTGCAGCTTGCGTATCAGATTGCCATCACTGCGGCGCGCGATCTGCCACTTGCGCCAGACCCTCGCTGCGGCTTCGAAATGGCGATGCTACGATTGCTTGCGTTTCAACCGGGTCGTGACGCAGGTATTCGCGATACGGCGCGTGAACATCCCGCAATCACCGCTAGAGCGAAGCAGAGCGAACAGCCGCCGAGCCCTTCGGTTCAGCACAGTGCGCCTCGGCCCGAGATGCGCGCTGCGCAAGATCTCGACTGGCACGCGCTGAGCCAATCCCTTGATGCGCAAACTGATCCCTTGGTCAAGCAGCTTGCGCGCCAGGCTTGGGTGATTGAGCAGTCGGACGAGCGCCTTGTGCTTGGCGTGGACGCTGACTATGCGCCGAGCGTCGATGCCGCATCAGTGAATGCGCTCGGCGAAGCGCTCGCACCCCTGCTTGGCACTTCGGTCACAATTGAAGTCCGTGCAGGGCAACCCGCCGAAGAGACGCCCTCACAACGCGATCAGCGGGTCTCAACGGAGCGCCGCTTGCAAGCGCAAACGATCATAGAAGCGGACCCCTTTGTCCGCTATCTCGTAGAACAGTTCCGTGCCTCAATTGTGCCGGAATCCGTGCAACTCGTAGGAGCAAATCATTCGTGAATCCAACAGAGATAATGAAGCAATTGAGCGGCATGCAGACGCGCATGGCCGAGCTGCAGGAAGAACTCGCCGCACAGGAGATCAATGGCGAGTCCGGTGGCGGCCTCGTGCGTGTGGTTGTCAACGGCAAGTTCGAGGCCAAGCGCGTGATCATCGACCCATCGCTTGCCGGCGAAGATTTGACTGTCATTGGCGATTTGGTGGCGAGCGCCTTCAACGCCGCTGCGCATCAAGTGCAATCGCAGCAAATGGAACAGCTTGGCGGTGCAATGAAACTTGGTGATTTGCCCGATTTTCTGAGCCGTTGAGCCAGCTTATCGAACAATTGGTCGAGGCCATGCAAGTGCTGCCTGGCGTGGGCGCGAAGGGCGCGCAGCGCATGGTCTACCGGCTGCTGGCAAGAGACCGAGACGCAGGCATTCGCTTGGCGAGCTTGCTAGAAGCCTGTATGCGCGAGGTCGGCGAGTGCGAAAATTGCCGCACCTATTGCGAGACCAAGCGGTGTCCGATTTGCACAGATGTGCGTCGCGACACCTCGGCGCTCTGTGTGGTCGAGGGGCCGAGCGATCTACTGGCAATTGAGCGCTCCGCAGGCTACAAAGGTCGCTATTTTGTGCTGCACGGTCATTTGTCGCCATTAGACCGCGTTGGGCCGGAGGACTTGGCGATCCCCAAAATGCTCGATGACATCAATGAACGCGAGGTGCGTGAAGTCATCTTGGCGACGAGTTCAACTGCCGAAGGCGAGGCCACGGCTTGGTATATCGCGCGCGCGCTCATCAATGCGCCGCACGAGGTGCGCGTGAGCCGTATCGCGCAAGGCATACCCTTGGGTGGCGAACTTGAATACACGGACGATGGCACCATTTCGCATGCGCTGATGGGGCGAACAGAGATGCGCTCGTGAGTGCTATGCAGTTGCCGCACACTTGGGTGGATAGTGATGCGTCGCTCGAATCTGCCGCACGGCGTTGGGCAGGCGCTTCAGTGGTCGGCGTGGACATCGAATTTGTCCGCTTCAATACCTACTACCCGCAAGCTGCCATCTATCAAATCGCAACTGACGAGGCGATCGACCTGGTCGATGCGACAGCGATTGAACAATTCGCGCCTCTCATCGACTTGCTCGATGCCGCACATGTCCTCAAGGTGGTGCATGGCGGGGGCGAGGACATGGAAGTCATCCATACGCACCTCGGCATGACGCCGCGCAATGTGTTCGATACGCAGCTTGCTGCCTGCATCGCAGGTCATGTCTGGTGCATCGGCTATGCGGCGCTCGTGAGTGCACGCCTCGGCGTGGAACTTTCTAAGGAAGCGCAGCGCAGCGATTGGCTGGCAAGACCGCTGTCGCAGCAGCAGCGTGAGTATTGCCTGCAGGACGTTGCCTACCTGATTGAGCTACAGAATATATTGCGCCGAGAGATTGAGCGCCTCGGTCGTCTTGACTGGTTCGAGCAAGAGATGCGTCATTGGCTCTTGCGCGAGTCGGCTGTGCCTGAAGATCGCTACCTGCGAATGGCTGGGGTTCGACAGATGACGTCCCGTCAGCAGGCAGTGCTGAAAGCATTGTGCGAATGGCGCGAGCATGAAGCGATGCGCATAGACCAGCCGCGGCAATGGGTGGTGCGAGACGAGCATCTCTTGAAATTCGCGCGTCAGGATAGCCTTGATCGAAACGCCATCGGCCAAGCCTTGCCGCCTCGGGTGGCGAGGCGCTTTGGCCGAGGTCTGCTCGATGCGTTCAATGCTGGACAAGCAGGCGAACTGCCGACAGAAGTGTTGCGACCATTTGCCAAAGGTTCAAGAGAAATCGTGAAGTCGATTCTCAAAGGCGTCACGAAGCTTGCTCAGGAACTCAACGTGCCGCCGGAGCTGCTTGGCCGGCGGCGTGAGATTGAGCGCTGCGTGCGCGCTTGGCAAAGTGGGGATCGGCAGCCCGACTATTTGTCCGGCTGGAGAGGCTGCTACTTGCGCTCACTCTTCGATGCTGCGTTCGATGCCGAGCAGTGCGTGTGAGGCGGGCCATCCGAGGTCGAATCATGTCAGAGCGGGCTGTGCACCGGGACGACCTTGAGCACATGGTTGTGACTTGGGTGAACTAGTGCTCGCGTGGACCTTGGTTGCAATCGGCGCCCTCGTGTGGGTCATCGCCATCTGGTTCTGGCTGCGCGGCCCGTGGCTGGTGCGCCTATGGCTGTGCCTGCTGATGCCGGTCTGGGCACTTATCCCTGCGCCGGTGGAGAACCACGCACAAGCCTATGCACCAGCGATTTTCGCTGCCTTCTATGAACTGTTCATCGCTCCAAACGGCAACCCCGGCGCAGCCATCGCCTTGCTCGTTCTGGGCACTGCGCTCTTGACGCTCGCCGTTGCGCTTGCCTATGTCGCAAGAAGATTCTTGGCCAAGATGGTCGGGCGAGACTGATCCCTATGCGGGCATAGACATGAGGGATTTCTGCTAACCCGAAAGTCGTCTTTTACACCCTGATGCAGGGTGCACATTTGCAAGTGAACTTGCTCGTATTCGGATAGAAGCATGTGGGATTGACTGGGGATATGCCCCTCTTTTTTTTTGGGAATTACGTAGCAAAATCCGCAGAACGCCTTAAGTGGTCATATTGACCTGGCTGCACCAGATGTGGCGCAGAGTCCGGGTGCAAACCCGCGTCATTCGCTGAGTCTGGAAGACGTGCCCGCTATTCGCCGTTTCTGACGAACTTGTAGCGGGTCTCCAGTTCTTTCTTTGTCGGCATACGATTCACAGACCTCGAAGGCTCATCGACCTTCGCCGTCACCACCGCCTTCATCACGGCCTCGAACTCCGCCAGCGCCACGTCCTCCCTCGGCGCCTTCTCGAAATGATGCTTGTTCATTCTTAGAATTATATACAATCTCACTCGTAAGAAATTAAATCATTGTTGAAGGTAAGCTAAAAGAGCGATGCTTGTAATTCTCGAAGATTTACACGAACATTGTTGCTGTGTTCCTTGGCTCTCTCCCTTGCCAGTTTTGCTTTATTTTCATCAAGCGTCCAACCTTCTTTTTTGTTCTTTTTCCAAAGTCCCTTTATCGTAAGTTGGTCGCTTTTTCGGTTATTGCACGGGCTACACAGTAGTATTCTATTGGATATGTCGTTTACGCCGCCTTCTGATCTTGGCTGAATATGGTCAAGCTGCATGAACTCTTTTTCTAGATCACGTCCACACCCTGCACAAAGGACTTTCCCATCTGAAGTTTTTTGTGCTTCACACAACTCGTCAGTGATCTGATCTCGTGTCAGTTTTTGCCAAGGTTCTTTAGGTTCGAGTCGTATGCTTATCGTGGTCAGAAAAGATGCGGCTGTTTCCCCAAAATCAGTTCTGTCCGGCGGCACTTTTGAATAGTGGACATCTGCGAGCACGCCCGTCAAATTCCGCAACCTATGGACAACTGTTTCATGTGCCCTGTCCCATATATCAATGCCGACCCACTGACGGCCAAGACCTTCGGCAGCAACGCATGTCGTTGCACATCCTGCAAACGGGTCCAACACAATATCGCCTTCCTTGCTTGAGCTGCGCAGCAACAACTCGTACAAAGCGATTGGTTTTTGCGTAGCGTAACCTGTCGCCTCTTTGCCTTTATTGAAGTTGGTGAACCCCACAGGATCCAAGATGAGGTTTTGTGGTGGAACGCCTTGATCAGCCTCTGCATAACGCTTGAGTCCTGGCCAAAAGCCATGCTGTGGATGAATGATGAGACCAGCTTTATCAAGTGCGTTTAATCGTGCGTGCACCCCCGTAATGGACTTGTACTCGGGAATGTGTTTACGTTCAATATAGTCTGCATACCCTCCTGTTTTCGGAGGTGCCCAGTGCCGTCCCTTTGATGCGATGTCGTAATTTTTCCAAGGCTCAATGGATTCCGCCCCAGTTGCGCCAGCCCCGGTCAAATCTTGTGAACGATAGCGATTGCCGTTTGTGTCTATGCGTGGATAAGCTCTTTCAATTTCAGTCTCAGATTTCGGGGTCTGCGCAGATCGTCCGTTCCAAAACATTCTTTCACTGTTTCTAGAGTAAAGAAGTATGTGATCGGTTATATTCCCAAAGCGCTCCGCATCATTGTGAGCAATTGCGCGTCGCCAAATGATGTGATTGACAAAGTTCTTGAAACCAAAAATTGCGTCCATGACTGCCTTCAAGTAGTGGCTCGCGGTCTGGTCGCAATGCAGATATATGCTGCCCTCTTGCTTGAGAACTCTACGCATCTCAAGCAAGCGCACGGACATGAAGCATATGTAAGCACCCATGCCTTCGCTATGTGCATGTCTCGCGGAGTCAATAGCTTCGATCAGCTTCGGATGATCGTTCCGCAATTGGTCAACCCATTCCGGGTGAACGTCTTTTTTCCAAGTCCACCTGTCTTGAAATCTTGCGCCCTTCGCAAGACTGTCTGGTGTGGCGTGAAAATCGCGTCCCTTGTTAAACGGCGGATCGGTCGCAATCAAATCGACCGATTCAGAGTTCATAGACCGCATGAAGTCAAGATTGTCC
>JAPYNO010000061.1 GCA_028283025.1 Pseudomonadales bacterium
CTGCCGCGTCGTGCCAACCGCGAAACAGCCGCTCCTCGAACCACCGCCGGAAGGATAGATAATAGGATTGACCGCCCATTCCCCTCTGGTCTTGAAGCATCGGCGTATCAAGGGATTTGAAGCACTCGCAGTACCCGAGTAGAGAACTGCGACATAGCGCGTATTTGTTTTCAGGCTGCTAAACTGGTTTCCACTCGTTGCCGATATGGTGAACCCCGGGCTTCTGATTATCCCGACTGTCCTGCGCTCCCCGCCTGTTTTCCATGACCTGTAGATAGACAGGCTTTCCGGTTGTTCCCCCAACGCTTCCGCGGTCGCCCATGTTTGACAACTGGCCATTGTTGAGTCCCGGAGTGGAAATGGTTACGCTATTCACTGTGGGGCTGCCACCTATGCTTACCCCGGCTGTCGGCCGAATCTCTGACCAGCCGCCCTGTGTGCAGGCCTCTGTCCCGGTGGTTGCTGGAATGACCATCTGCTGGGCATGCACCGGTACTGCAAGCACCGCTAGCAGCAGGAGCCCTGCTAGCTTATCGAGAGGGGGGGGGGTGAATCTGTCTGGTTTCTTCATGATGTTTGACTCCAGGTTGAATCGTTGACAACTTCAGTCATTATCGTGATTTCGCGGTCGAAAGGCAAATGGGACAGATCGCGTATGCAGCGGGCAAAGCCGCTATTATCGGCATGACGATCACGGCTGCTCGCGATCTGTCGAGCATCGGCATCCGTGTCAACACCATTGTGCCGGGCATCATCGGCGAGTGCATCCGCCTAGATGGCGGTTTACGAGCACCTGCCAGGTAAGGCAGAGTCCAGAAACTGGAGAGAAATAGGCATGAGAGAAGCTTGGATCATTGATGTGGCGCGCTCACCGCGAGGCATTCCCAAAGAGGGCAAGGGTTCGCTAGTTGGCATTCATCCGCAGCGCTTACTGTCACAGGTTCTGTCGGCGTTGGAGGCGCGCAATGGACTGAACAACCAGGATATTGAGCAGGCGATTATTGGCTGCAACAACCAGCAGGCAGAGCAGGGTGGCAGCATCGCGCGCATGGCGGCACTCGATGCGGGGTGGTATGAGACCAGTGGGTCTACGGTGGACCACTTTTGCGGTTCTGCAATGGCCGCCTCTATCATGGCTGCAACCGCCGTGATGGCTGGCGTGCAGGAGCTCGTTGTCTCCGGTGGCATCGAAATGCCGTCGATGAAATCCAATTACAGGCTCGATACGGACAGGGGCAACATGCATCTGCGCGAGATGCACCCGATCACAGGCGTCGGCATTTCCGCCGATATCATTGCCACCGAAGAGGGTTTCAGTCGCGAAGATGTCGATCAGTATGCGGCTGCCAGCCAACAACGTGCTTGCCATGCGGTAGAGAATGGCTACTTCGAAAAAAGCCTGATCCCAATTTTTCGCGATGACGGCAGCCTAGCGACCGATACGGAAGAACTCCATCGTCCCGGCACAACGGCGCAAACGCTGGCAACGCTAGAACCATCATTCAGGGCAATGATGGAGTATCCGATGGATGAACACCATAGCTTTGGCGATATTGCTCGTATGAAGTGGCCACATCTCGATATCAATCATGTGCACCACGCGGGCAATTCTTCAGTGGGTGCTGATTGCGCTTCAGGCGTTGTGATTGCTTCATCCGAGTACGCTGAGGCACACGACCTGAAGCCGCGCGCGAAGATTGTGTCTATGGCGCATGCCGCAGGCAGCCCGGAATACAATTTGAACGAGCCCTGCGCTTCGGCCAAGAAATTGCTCGATAGAGCTGGCATGGCGATTGGCGATATCGATCTGTTCGAGGTGAATGAAGCGTTTGCAGTCGTGCCCTTGCGGTTCATGAAGCACTTGGATGTGCCGCACGATAAGCTCAATGTCAATGGAGGCGCGATCGCCTTGGGCCATCCCACCGGAGCAACTGGCGGCGTCCTGCTAGGGGTGTTGCTTGATGAATTGGAGCGCCGTGATCTCAGTACGGGTCTCGTGACAATGTGCGCCGCAGGTGGGATGGCACCGGGCATGATTATTGAACGGACATGATTTCAAGTGCCACCAGCGTATGGCGACGCTGCGATGACTACATCCCCCAAGTCTCGGCACCCCGTGCGTCGCGTTCATCCTCGGTCAGTGTGCGCATGTCCTTTTGCAATCTTTTCGCGAGGAGTGCCGGCCCTATGTAGCCAACTCTTGGAGATTCCGAGGTGATCGCTTCATAGACGAGCTCTGAAATGCACTCTGGCTCACTGCCATATTGATTGCCAAACGCTTCCAACTGATTCAGCACGCGAACGAAATCTTCCTTGTAGGGGCCTGCCCAGTCATAGCTGCCTTTATCAGTCGCGAAGGTAGTGTCGTAAATTTCGCTTTTGATGCTGCCAGGGCGAATGGTTGAAACGCCAATACCGAATTGCCTCACTTCCTGTTTCAGCCCTCGACTCCAGCCTTCGAGGGCGAACTTGCCGGATTGATAGACGTTGTTGAAAGGCATGCTCACAAGGCCACCAACGGACGTGACGTTCAGTATTCGTCCCCATCGCTGCTCGCGCATATGTGTCAGGCATTTTTGCGTTAGCTCAATCACGCCGAAGAAATTCACATCGTAGAGGTGCCTTATTTCGTCGAGATCGGCAAATTCCGCGGGCGCCATATACATGACACCCGCATTATTGACGAGGATGTCGATGTCGCCGACATTCTCTCTCACGTCCGCTAGGGCATGATCAATAGAATCAGAGTCGCTGATGTCCAAGGAGACGGTATGGATGCCCTCATCCTTTAAGGCGCTCATTTTCTCAAGACGACGGGCCGCGGCCACTACGTTAAACCCCTTCTTGTTGAGATAGCTGGCAATGTCCCAACCGATGCCTGCGGATGCGCCAGTAATCAACGCGATTTTATCCATGGTGAATAGTCTCCAAATGATGCTCCAAGTAATGCTTTGCCATGTGATGGTGCTGAGTCAATGGCTTACAGAAGAAGCTGCCCGCCATCCACTAGGATGTTGGCGCCGACGATGAATGAGGATTCGTCAGACGCCAGGAATAATACGGTGTTGGCGATTTCTTCGGGTGTTCCCGCACGCCCGACGACATTTAGCGTCTTGCCAGCAGAAATGACATCCTCGCGGGGCACGTTCATGACTTGATGTCCCGGCGTATCGATTAAACCGGGCGCGATCGAATTGACGCGAATTTTTCGCTCCTTTAAGTCCACGGACAGTGACCTAGCCAGCGCGGCGCTTGCGGCTTTGGCGGCGCTGTATGCCGACAGATAGGGAAAGCCCTGTATACCCGCATTAGAAGACGTGATGACAACCGAAGCCCCGCTGTTCAGGCAGGGCAGGGCTTTCTGGATCGTAAAGAATACGCCTTTGGTGTGGACATCAAGCATCAGGTCCAATGAATCGCCTTGTTCTTTTTTGACATTGGTGTATTTGCCGTTGCCAGCGTTCGCGAAGATGACATCCAGCCCTCCGTGTGTCTCCTTGACCAGCGCGTAGAAGTTTTCCAAGTCTTGTGTGTCAGTGACGCTGCCCTGATAGCCGATCGCATGCTCGCCTAGTTCAGCCACGACATCACTCGGATCGTTGAGGTCGAATATCGCGACGCTTGCTCCCTCATCGAGAAACCTCTTAGCCGTAGCCAAGCCGATGCCGGACACGCCACCGGTGATGGCCGCAATCTTATTTTTCAATCGATTCATTGTTCAGTCCTATTGAAGGTATTTCACATGCCAGGCTGGGAGAGTTGATATACCCCGATCACTGGAAATAGTATAAGTGACATTAGACTGCGGGCAATAACATCAGCCTGCGGCATGATCGCAAGCGAATTCAAGCAGAAGGCTTCCTACATTCAAGTTACCAATCATACATTGGGTGCCATCTTGCTTGGTATAGTTGAATGATCAATCAGTGAATAGCGGTCAGTTCTTATGTCGGACGCATACAGTCATTTTGATTTCTCGGGCAAGTCGGTTCTGGTCTCTGGCGCGGCAAGCGGCATAGGGCGTGAAGTTGCGCGGGCGTTTCACCTGAGCGGCGCGAAGGTGCTGGCCACTGATATCGATGGCGATGGGCTGGAGAATTTGGTGTCCGAGTTGGGCTCGCCCTGTCAGTCCGTGATGGCCGATGTGACCGATGAAGCTCAGGTTGCATCGGCTGTGCAGACCATCGTCGAGAAGTTCGGACGACTCGACATTTGTTTGAATTGCGCAGGCGCAGGCGGTAGCAAACCGCTGCTCGAAATGGAGGAGTCGTTCTGGGACTGGAATGTGGCGCTCAATTTGAAGGGGTTCTTTTTCTGCATCAAGCACCAGGGCCGCCAATTTCGACAGCAGGGAGACGGTGGCGTGATTGTCAATATCACCTCAGTGACGGCTACCATTAATGCGGCCGGCCTGACGCCCTATGCCGCGGCGAAAGCTGGTGCAAACAAACTCACTGAGATGGCGGCCGATGAGCTCCGTCACTTGGGCATTCGAGTGGTCGCCATTGCGCCTGGATTGATCAAAACGCCAGCGACAGAAAAGATCAACAACACCCCTGAGATTATGAACGAATTCAAAGTCTCAATACCGTCCGGTCGAATCGGTGAAACCTCCGAAATCGCTCACACTGCGCTATTTCTTGCCTCCGATGGCGCCGCCTACATCAACGGAACAATCGTGCATGTCGATGGTGGTTTGGATATCTACGGCGTGCAACCGGATCTGTCAAAAGTGCGTGAATATTACCGTTAGCCAGAAGCCTCTGGGGTTTTGCCGCCGGCTTCCTGAGCGGACACGATCTGCTGATAGTAAGCCTTCGCTCGACCTTCTGAGAAATAGTCATACACCAACCCCGACATCGCTATCAGGATGAGACCGATACCAATCCCTTTGAGCATAGCGCTGTCGCTGAGCCAGAAAATCAAGATCGCGGCCATGAAGAGCATCGTGGCAAACACTTTCGTCATGGTGTAGAGCGTGTCAAATCCTTCTACCCTTGCCTTTTCGTCGGCAATGAACTGCGCGGCGTCCTGTTGGAAGGCGGTTTTGTACTTTTCGAGGCTTTTGGTGTAGGTGTAGAGTCCTGGCGCCGTTCCTATGACGAGTATCAAGCCCACAACCGTGACTGGCGCGATGATGGCCTTGGCGTAGATGCCTGCGCCAAACTTCCAGAAAGCTACCGCAATCAATATCAGGACAACGCCGCAGGCCACGCCGAGCGTGCCCTCGACTATCTCACCTTGCACCCAAGTCTCCGTATGCTGAAAAAAATTCATGAGTGCTCTCCGAATGCTCACATGTGTACGTTGCGCCGCGGACTCATACGCACTTGCAGCCGCTAATTCTTGGGCATCCCCAGATCGCGCCTGGCAATGAGGTTGCGCATGATTTCGTTTGTGCCGCCGGAAATCGTCAATGCCCACGATCTGAGGTAATCCGACATTGGGTGATTGGTAATTTCCACCAAGTGATTTTTAGGTGAGACACACTGCGCCTCAATGCCCGCGGTTCGTGCCCGCCAAGAATGGATTTCCTGGGCCAGTTCGCTGCACAAAATCTTGGTGTAGGCTGGTGTCATGGAGCGAAGTTCGCCGAGCTCATTTTCGCTGACGACACGTCTTGCCAAGGTCAACACACCTTCCATTTTACCCATCAAGCGCACATATTCACGGCCGAGTTGGGCATCTTGCAGCCAACAGGCATTGGATTCTTTCGCCTCATACAGCATCGTCCTCAACTGCATTCGCCAACGCAGCGCTTTTTCGAGAATAATCACTCCGCGCTCAGCCGCTAGCGTTGTTTGCGCAATCTGCCAACCCTGGTTTTCCTCACCGATCAGGTTTTCTACTGGCACTCGAACATCCTCATAGAAAACTTCCGCAAAATCCAGCCTCGCGCCGTCGGCTTGCACAATGGGCCTCACATCAATGCCCGGGGTGTCCATATCCACGATCAGGTATGAGATACCAGCGTGCTTCGAGCCTGTATTGCTGGTCCGTACTAGCAAGAGGCAATGCTTGGCACCGTGCGCATAGGATGACCATACCTTTTGCCCGTTGACAACATAGTGGTCACCGTCCCGGACAGCTTGGGTTTTGAGTGACACCAAGTCTGAGCCAGCACCTGGCTCTGAAAAGCCTTGGCACCAGATCACACCTTCATTCCTGACCGCGGGGAGATAACGATCACGTTGCTCGGGGGTGCCGAATTCAGCGAGTGTCGCGGGCAGGTGGTAGAGGGAGATCACATAGGCTGGGGTCATCGGTGCATTGACCTTGGCCAGCTCTTCGTAAATGATTGACTGGGCAGGCAGCGACAGGTTGACGCCACCCCAGCGCTCAGGCCAGTGGGCGGTCGCCAGTCCCTCGCTCTCAAGCGAACTGAACCAATCGCGTTGAAACTGCAAGGAATCTTCTTCTGTCGCGCCGGTCATGTGCTCGAACCAGTCGTTTGGCAGCGTATCTGCTAGCCATGCCTGTAGCGCAGTGCGCAACGCCGAAAAATCGTCTTTATAGTCCAAGATCATTGTGATGTCGGCCGAAAATCGGATGTAAAGCTCTCCAAGGCTTCACCTCGAAGGTTGTTGGGACTGCCGAACAACTGCTCATTTAGCCTCGTTCTGTGCAGGAAAAAATGGCAGTCATACTCCCAGGTGAAGCCAACACCGCCATGCAATTGGATGGATTCGGCCGCCGCCTGGGTGGATGCCTCATCGCACTCAGCCTTGGCGAGTGCTATCCACGCTTCGTTATCGTCGTCGCCATTGATCAGTTGTGCTAGCGCCGCTGCTAACTGGCACTCGGCAAGCTTGAGATTTTTGGCAATATTGGCACAACGATGTTGAATAGCCTGAAAGGCTGCGATGGGCTGCCCGAACTGCTGGCGTTCACTAAGGTATGCAACAGTGGACTGCAACGCTCGGTAGCCAACCCCTATGGAATCACTGGCCGTGGCCAGTCGAGCGCTGGTATGTAGGGCGCTATTTGCCCGTGTGAATAGGTCATCCTGCAAGACGATGAGTGGCTGTTCCTCACTGCACGCAGCGGTACACAGCCGCCGCCGAGTTTGGTCGAGAACAGGCATGGCCTTGATTGCGCATCCGGGGGTTTTTGTGTTAACAATAGCAATTGTCGGATCGCCGTTCTCTGCTGTTGCTCTCACCGCAGCAATCGAGGCACCTGCCGGTCCCAGTAAGGGGCCGCTGATGCCCTGCAATAAGCCATTTTTCAATTCTAGCGCGATGTGATCGTCGGTGACTGGCACAAGTGGTTTTATGTGGCCAGCGGCCAGCTCAGGTAGGTACTGCTTGGAAAAGTCCGCGTCGTTGATTGCCTGGAGCATCGCTATAAATGTGTGAATGCTGATAAAGTCACCTGGCGCGAGATAATGGCCAAACTCTCTATGGAACACGGGGATCATCGAGAAATCTTGGCCTAGGCCGTCGAATTCCTCCTTGATCATGACGCTTAGCCAGCCGAGCTGCGTTGCGTGCTGCCAGAGAGAAAGATCGAGATCATTCTCTCCATCAACGTGCGCGCGCAGGCTCAGGTTGTCACATTCTGCCTTGAGTACGGACGCAATGCTGTCACGGAATTCCTCCTTTATATCAAGCACTGACTCTGTTCCTAATCAGGTATTGAGGAACTTGGGTGAGCGCTTTTCAAAGCGCGCCTTCACTTTTTCGGTTTTGTCGTCGGTGGTTTGTACTAGAGCAGCGGCGGAGTTTTCATACTCGATTGCCTGCGCCAGAGATCCGGCACCCAAGTTGCTCATGAACACTTTCTTGGTCATGCTGATTCCCAAGGGTATGTTTTGAGCGATCTGATTGGCCACTTCCATCGCACAGCGCTGCAAGTCTTCCTTAGCCACCACTTTGCTCACCAGGCCGATACGCTCGGCCTCTTCAGAGAGGATCGGCCTCGTGGTGTACATGATCTCGGCTGCCCTCTTGGTGCCTACCACCCTAGGTAGGAGATAGCTTAATCCAAATTCACAGCCTGTGCCCACGTTCAATGTGGCATTGACGAACTTGGCAGTGTCCGCTGCGATGCAGATATCTGCAGCTAGCGCCAGGGAAAAGCCGATCCCCGCAGCGGGCCCATTGACCGCAGCAATGATCGGCTGCGATAGATTTTGCATCTGAACCGGTAAGTTGGACATTTTGCGCATCATATAAAAGGCGCGCTGGGCAAAACCCAGATCCTGTGAGACCCAGTCTGGACTGCCGCCGCTGATCGTGTCGTGTCCAGAGCAAAAGCCACGTCCGGCACCTGTCAGTATCACCGCCCGCACCTGCGGATCGGCGGAAATTGATTCTAGCAACTCCGCTAATTCGGTATACATGGCGAATGTAAAGCCATTGAGAGCGTCCGGCCGGTTGAGTGTTATCCGAACAATCCCGCCGTCCAATCTTTCCATCAGAATATTTTTGCCTGTAGCCATGCGCTGTACACTCGCGATTCGAGGGCGAAAATAAGGTGTGATCCGGTGAATGAATGCCTTCTGAAAATGAAGTTTACGCACGTCATGGCTTGCAGACAAGCTCCGGTATCAAGCGAACCCTGTACAGTGCGCGCCGATGAGTCTCTGAATCCATTGGCATAATGGGCGCATTGCAGACCTTCGAGTGAGGTGTCACCTCTTGAATCTACAATCTTGTCGCAACATCGCCGACCTCCGTAAGCGTGCGCACGCCAAGCTGCCAGCGCCGATGTTTCACTATATTGATGGTGGCGCAGACGATGAAGTGAGCCTGCGGCGCAGCACCGATGCCTTTGACGATTACGAACTGTTGCCGCAGTACCTTCAGAACATTGAAGATGTCGATTTGTCAACGCGCATCCTTGGCGCAAACCTCGACATGCCCTTCTTTCTTTCCCCAACGGGCATGTCGCGCCTCTTCCACCATGATCGCGAACTCGGCGCTGCGCGCGCCGCAGAAAAGTTCGGCACGTTCTATTCGCTCTCCACAGTCGGCACCGCGAGCATTGAAGAGGTCGCCAAGACCGTTGCGTGTCCGAAGATGTTCCAGATCTATGTGCTGCGCGATCGAGAGTTGACGCGCGAATTTGTCACCCGCTGCAAAGAGGCTGGCTTTCAAGCACTGTGCCTGACGGTGGACACGCCCGTCGCTGGCAACCGCGAGCGCGATTTCGTGCATGGCTTAAGCATACCACCAAATTTTAGGCTAAAGAGCTTGTGGAGTTTCGTAGCGCACCCTAGCTGGACATTGAACCTGCTGCGCCACCGCGATTTTCGCATCACCAACGTCGTGCATCGGGTCGATGCCTTGGCCAAGGGCGCCATGAGCCTCATTCAGTACGTCAACAGTCAGTTCGATCCGACCATCAATTGGAAGGACGCTGAGTGGATTATCAATGAGTGGGGCGGCCCCTTTGCCATCAAAGGGCTGCTGACGCCCGAAGATGCGCGTCGTGCTGTCGATGTGGGCGCGAGCGCCATCATGATTTCCAATCACGGCGGGCGCCAACTCGATACCGTGCCCGCGCCAATCGACTGCGTCGCGCCCATGCGAGATGCGGTGGGCGACTCGATTGAGTTGATTCTTGATGGCGGCATTCGCCGCGGTACCCATATCCTGAAGGCACTTGCCCTCGGCGCGGACGCCTGTTCGTTCGGGCGCCCCTACCTCTACGGGCTCGCCGCTGGCGGACAGGCGGGCGTTGAGCGAGCGCTATACTTGCTGCGTCAGGAACTCGTGCGCAATATGTCGCTGATTGGCTGCCGGACGCTACAGGATGTGACGCGGGTCAGGGTGCGGGCGAGGCGACAGGTTGGATAGATTGCATAGGCTGCATTACCTCGCCCCTACAGCATAATTTCAGCGATCAACTCAAGCGCTTCGTTCGAGTTCGCGCCAATCATCATGGTGCCTACTTCGCCGCGCTTGCCAGCCTCTACCCAACGCACGGCGCGTTCGCGAATGCGCGCCTCAGGACCGACGAGATGCACGGCATCGACGAGTGCATCGGGGACTGCGGCGACGGCCTCGTCGCGCCTGCCCGCGAGGAAGTGGTCTTGAATAGTCGCGGCGGCTTCTTCAAATCCGAGCGCCTTGGCGTACTCGTTGTAGAAGTTCTTGTCGCGCGCGCCCATGCCGCCGATGTAGAGCGCTAGATTGGACTTGATGGGCAGCATGCTCTGCGCTATGTCGTCGCCAAGCGCAACAGTGACAAAAGGTGCGACATCAAAGCTCGCAAGCGACTTGTCACCTGCGGCGGCAAAGCCTTGATTGAGCGAGTCTTCAAAGACGCCGAACTTCTCAGGGTCGTACCAGATGGGCAGGAAGCCATCGCAGACTTCGGCGGCGGCGGTTACGCCGCGCGGCGTGATACTCGCCGAATAGATGGGGATTTTCTCAGAGCAGTGCAGTATGCTTCGCAAGGGTCGCCCGAGTCCGGTGGCGGCATCGCCGGTGAAGGGCAGTTGATATTCCTTGCCAGCAAACGTCACCGGCTCTTCGCGTGCAAAGATTTTCTGCATGACCGCGACGTATTCCTTGAGGCGCGTAATCGGCCGGCCATAGGCGACGCCGTGCCAGCCTTCGACAACCTGCGGCCCCGAGGCGCCAAGGCCAACGATAAAGCGGCCTTGAGAGAGCTGAGCGAGCGACATGGCGGTCATAGCGGTCATGGCGGGCGTGCGCGCCGGCATCTGCATGATGGCTGTGCCAGCCTTGATGCGCGTGGTGTTGGCAAGAATCCATGTCGCCGTTGTGACAGCATCCGACCCCCAGGATTCCGAAGTCCAGACTGAATCGAATCCAAGCGATTCGGCATGCTTGATGCGATCCATGGGGATGTTGACAACGCGCCCACCAGCGCCAGCGAGCATTCCAAGTTTCATGAGGGAAGCGTTCCTGTTTTGAGAAGGGTGAGAGAGCGGCGCAGACTACCACAAGCAAGCGCGACCGCACGGCGTGCTAATGTGCGCATCCTCACTTTGAGAATGACTTCGACCATGAGCGAGTCACAGGAAGGCGGCAAGCCTGCTTCCGCCGACCTCGGCAAAGAAGGCGAGCGCGAACCGCGGGACGGCATTCCCGCTTTGAGCGTACAGGCGACCGCGATTATCCGCTCCATTGACTCGCTTGGCGCTTTGTCTTGGTGGAGTTTTGGGGGCATGGCGTTGAGCCTCTTGTTTGCTGGCCTTGTGCGCTTGCAGCGCGACATCACGTTGGATTATGTATACATCGGCGAGTACCAAGTGCCGACTAGCTTCTTGCCGCACATTGGCGTGGGGTTCGGAATCTTCATCCAGTGGATGCTGGTCACGCGCGTGCGCTATATCTGCCGCTTGTTCCAGTCCAGCACCTTGCGGGTGCAGGTCATTCGCGACATGGTTCGATTGAATCCGCCGCTGATCAATCTTCTTGAATCCAGCACAGACCGGCGCACTATGACAGGGCTTGGCGTCTTTTTCGCGGTCTGGGCGATCTTTTACGGCAACTTGATCGGGCTGATTGGATTCCTTTTTGTTGGACGCTTGACGACAGTCGGCATGGACGATTCGACCGGGCCGCTGGTATTTCTCGCCCTGCTTGGTGCCAATGCCTACTTCGCTTTGGTGCAGGTTCGCCCGGCGCTCGCGGAATTGCACCTATCGCTCTATTCGGTGCCTATTCGCTTCGGTATTCGACGCATCGCCATTGGTGGCTGCCTGCTCGTCGCGGCAGTCGCCTATCATCTGGATCCGCTGCTGTCGGACATGACCGAACAGGAGAACGGGCTTCTTGGCCCGACGGTCGCCAATGCTGTGGACGGCGATACGCTTTTCGTGCAGGGCTGGGAAGTTGATCTCTTTGGTGTGGATGCGCTTGAGCGCAATCAGACCTGTCTACTTGCGAGCGGCGAGATATTCAATTGCGGAGAAGAAGCGACGGCGCACCTACAATCGCTGGTGCAGGATGCCCAGGTGCTCTGCTGGCCGCTCGTGAACTCGGGCGAGCGGTCCGTTGCGGCCTTATGCTTGCTCGATCAAGGCCAGCCTTTGCCGGAGGCAGGCGGCGGCGGGTTCTTTGCCCCCGAAATGCGTCCCCATCACTTGGCGCGGCGCCTTGTGCGCGATGGTTACGCAGTGCCGATCGGCGCTGGCCCCGACGATTTCTGGGAAGAGCTAGAGGCGGCGCAGAGTGGGCGGCGAGGCATGTGGCGCGCGAGCGTACAGCCGCCGTGGGTGTATCGGCGGCGCGGCGGCGAAACTGACTAGGGTGTGAAC
>JAPYNO010000062.1 GCA_028283025.1 Pseudomonadales bacterium
CCGGTTTAATTTCGACATCTTTGATACCGACGACTGCGCCTTACCGGCCTCAACCCCCGGCGGCGTGGTCTGGCAGGAGAACCCCGACTGCCGGTGCGCAACGGAGAGCACGCACGCCGAGGTGCGACGGCTTTCAAGTCCTACAAGTGAAGAAGGATTCCTCCGCAATCTGGCCGAGTATTTCAGCGACCCGTCCTATCTCTATTGCCCGGAATCACCTTGGAAGGGACTGCCTTAACAACACGCAGTACGACATCACGCCGAACAGAGGGCGGCCTGAAGGCCGCCCTTTTTATGTAAAACGGGGCTGCCCTCACTTTACGGGCAGCCGCAGGCATCGAAACGGCCTGCCGATTTATTTCTATTCCGAAACCTAATTCAATCAACATGTTCACCCGTCCAGAACGTTGTGGTGAGACGCATTCTCGGGCGTTGTCTTTGCAGTCATGCGTTACGCACGGACTCTTCTCGTGCTCGCTCGTACACAAATGCCGCCATGCTCGGAACAGGAATCTCGCACACATCCTCACATGTCGCGATGACGCCTGAGCGCAGCATTCGATCGAGCACCGAGACCCGCGACGGAAACAGCTCACGAAGAAAAGCCCCTTGCTCGCTTCGCTCTTCCTGGATCCAATCAAATATTCTCGCCGCGCATGAATGGGGATCCATCTCACCTCGCTCAATATCTCGGTATGCTCTTGCCAGAATGCTCGCTGACAGCCTTGATGCCCTCAAACGCTCCTGATAGTAGGCGCGCCGCAGATCATCCCCCTTCTTGATGACGGCATCTTGATCTAATCGCTCGAACGAAGGCGTGTCTTGTTCGAGAAGCGCGTTGCACACACCCTGTAGATAGCAAGTCAAATGCCTTGGCCAGTGGTCGGAAGCGGACACCAGCCTTTGGGCGAGCACCTCAAGTGTCTGTGCCTTCACATGCACGCCAGTGCCAGCAATGACGTTCAATGCGCGCAGCGCAGCGTCATAGGTTTCACTCGACATCAACGAGCCGAGCGAAGCGAGGTGCTGCTGCGTGCTTCTGGAGATGCCAATATCGTCCAGGCGTTCCGTTGAATTGGACAAGCCTGAACATATGAGCAAGACCGGCGCAACGTCCTGAGTGTGCAGATCTTGCACAAATCCGCTCGCGCCACTCATGGATTGAATGTTTTGAATCTCGTCAATGCACACGACCACGGCTGTCTTGAATGGCGCTTCGGTCAATCCGCGAATCTGGTCGCAGGAGCTCAAAGACATCGGCGCCATTGTCTTGCCCTCCTCGTATCCAACCTGCGCCTTCACAATCGCGTTGAGGCCACCCTCACCAAAGCGTCGCTTGTGTTGAATCGCTCGGATTTCGTCAAGCGGCATGGCAGTCAAGGTTGCGGCAAGCTCGTTCCACAGCGCCTCGACCCCGTTCTCATCCGGCACATTGCGACGGACAATGCAAGGAGTATCGCCGCGAAGGCGATTCGCCAGCTCACTGATGAGCGATGTCTTTCCCGCGCCCGGCGCACCTTCAATAACAAACGTTTGCCCCCGGCGGGGCTTGACCGCAAGTCGGCCTACAACACGCTGAATCGAGCTCAGAATATTCTCGCGACCAGCAAAGGCGATGGGCTCGTCCCGCTCTCCGTGATCTAGGAGCAACGCCTCAATTTTTTGGTGAGTGCTTTGATGCATACTGTGATTCGCCATCTCCAAGAGAGGATTGCCGCACTCACCGCCTACTTTAGCCAAGACTTACCTGTGATTGCGCACTCCAATGGCGACGATACTCAAAGTCAACGCGCGCCCTTCACCAGTTGGCATTGAGCCTCAGATAGTAGCCCCCTCCGTTGAATCCACCTGGATGGTTGGCGGGGAAATCCAGCCCTGCGTAGGTGGCAACTCCAGCGTATTGATGCTTGTCAGGGAACGTATCGAAGAGGTTCTTGATGCCAAAGGCCACTTCATAATTTGACATGAACCTTCGACTGACTTCCAAATCAACCAATGCCATGGAATCGGTGGTGATCGGAATGGACTCGTCATTGAACAGATGTTCATAGACTTCGCCATAGTAGTTCGCTCTCATCACAGCCCGCCATGGCCCAAGTAGATAATCAAGCGTGAGGGTGACCCGCTCGCTCGGTAGCGCATCCTCGAGTTCTCTCGTGGTTGCGCCCGAGAGCGTCACGCCGGGGTCGGTGATTTTGGTGTCGGTGGCGTTGAACGCGAGCACGACATCTAATTCGCCGCGCGGCACTTCAACATCTGTTCGCGCCACCAAATCCACACCTTGCGTTTCCGAATCAATATCGTTGACAAAGAACGTCACCGTGGAGACGGTGGCCGCCTCGGGGTTCGCCGCCCTCAGCTGTGTAATTTCCTGTTCGGTGAGGTCTTGTTGCGTCAAAGCGATGCGCCCATCGACTTCAATCCGAAACCAGTCCAGCGACACATCGAAGGTTCCGACTGAAAACACGACGCCAAGGCTCAAGTTCACTGATTCCTCCGGCTCAAGCTGACGACCGCCCTTGAGCATGGCCAATGGGTCGGTCGCTGGCAAGGTCAGGGATTCGACCAAGCGCCCGCCGGAAAAGGTTGTCGCGGCCCTGCGCAGATTGCTTTGACCGACCGATGGCGCTCGAAACCCTGTGCTGATGGCGCCACGCACCGCAAGCGACGGGTTGAACTCATAGCGGGTGGCCAACTTGCCGTTCGTCGTGTCGCCAAAGTCGCTGAATTCCTCGTAGCGGACAGCCGCAGACAGAATCCATTGCTCGGTCAGATCAACATCCAGGTCCACATAGGCCGCCACACTGTCTCGATCAAACTCGCCTGCGACATCTTCGCTAAATCCTTGGAACCCATTGGAGCCGACTGAGAACCCTTGCGCCTCGAAGCCGCCGGGTGCCCATGACTCGGTTTGACCCGCGCCAATTTCAAAGGTTTCTTCATGGTATTGCGTACCGAAGGCGACGTTGAGGTCGGACACTGCGCCGACATCAAGCGGCAGGGTGAAGTCAAGGTTGAACAAACGCTCGGACTGCACTTGCTCGCCAAGCTCGAATATTGTCGGCGTGTTCGGCCCGTAGGACGCATTGACTGTGTTGCGAATCTGGTAGCTCGCTTCGTTGCGACCCGCTGAGACGCTGACATCGATGCCGAGTCCATTATCAAGGGTTGTGCGCCAACCTGCTGCCGCCGACATATCACTGACTTCGCCGCCGAACCTTGGCGTGAAGCCGCCCGGAAAGTCTTGGCTGAAGACGAAACAATTGGGGTCCGACTCGACCTGGGCTTTCAACGCTGGATCGGCCAAGCCATCGACCACAGGGACGCGAGGACAATTGGCACTGCGATCAGCCGTCAGGTCGGCTACCAGCAGATTCTCGCCCTCCGCATCGGCGAACACCCCTCTCCGTGTATTGGGGTTGCGATAAAAGAAGCTGCCGTCAACCTTGCGGCCTGACAAGATGCCGAAGCCATAGACCTCGCCAAGTGCCAGCGGCAAGGAAGAATTGAATAAGAATTTGAAGTCATCCTCGACTTTTGGCGCACCCCAGATCACCACAGGATCTGCGATGGGCGCATAGCCATTTTCTATGAGCTTCGTCGCTTGGGGGTCTTGCGAGCCTCGGCTCGTCGGACTGCTGTCCTTGACCTCGAAGCTCAAGGTGGCGAAGCCGCCAGCGCCAAGCTCGGCGCCGTAAGCACCGGCAAGTCGCAATTGATCGCCATCGCCTTCATAGGTGGAGCCAGCCTCAAACTCAAGGCGCCTCGCATTCGGGTCGTCCTCCAGCACGAAGTTGAGCACGCCAGCGATGGCATCCGAGCCGTATTGCGCGGAAGCGCCGTCTCGCAGAAGCTCAACTCGCTTGACCGCAATGCCCGCGAGCGGAACGAGGTCAACCCCTTGCGCGCCTTTGTTGATGCCGGAAATAAATTCGCCGACCACGGCGCCCCTGTGCCGTCGCTTGCCGTTGACCAGCACCAATGTGCTGTCTGCTGGCAATCCACGCAGGTTTGCTGGCCTCACGAGAGTCCCCGCATCGCTAATCGGTTCTCTGCCAACGTTGTAGGAAGGCACCAGCGATGTCAGCGTGTCCAGCATGTCGCCGTTGCCGGTTGCGGACAAGTCACTCGCATTGAGCACATCGACTGGCACCGGCAGCGTACCGATAGAGCGATCCGCACGCCGAGTACCGACGACGAGCACTTCTTCTATGAGTGTGCTGTCTACATTTGCTGGATTCGCTGCATCTGGCGACGTTTCAGCCGTCCCAGATGTGCCTTCTTCGGCGAGGGCTTGGGTAGAAACTAGTGCAATGGTCAAGAGTGGTAGCAAAAATTGGCTTTTTCGCATGAGAAATACACTTTTCCAAAGGTGGGTAAACTTTACACTCTTGCTCGCAAATTTGCTAGCCCTAATATTTGGGAATCATGTAGCAAAATCCGCAAGGTTGGAGGCGCTTGTTCGTTGATGCACTCGGTTGGCTTGTTCAAAACAGCCGCAGCCGCGTCCTCGAAGAACGTCCGATCCGCTTTCTCGTCGAAGTCCGGCGGCGCCTCATGCGAGTGTGCAGGGCACGTCGACGTGCGGCGAGGTAGGTCTCAAGCGAGCCTTCGCGATTGCGCGCCGATTCGCTGGCTCGATAGGCGCAAAAATCGTTGTAGGCTTCGATTTCATGCTGCAAGCCTTGCGAGACAAGCTCGACCATAATGGCATCGTCGATAAAGCCGAGCACGGGCACGCCGTCGGGAATCAGATCGTGCGGGTTGGCGAAATAGGCCAAGGCATCAAGCACGTTCTGGCGCTCTTCGTCTTCGAGCGCCCACTCCTTGTCGGCGAGCATGCCGATCAGGATTCGCAAGCGCCCAAAGCGTTCACGGACAAATTCAGGGACTTCGGAAGCAGTGATTTCAGCGAGAAGCGCATCGGCCTTTTCAATGATCTCGGCCTCGCTGATGCCCTCCGCTTGCGCGCAAGCGGTGCGAATATGCTCGCGGAAATACTCAAGATCCGGTTCTTCCAGTTCAAAGCTCACTTGAATGGACATGGACTTTACGGCTCCTTGGTGTCTGTATGCGGGATTATGGGCGATATGAGGCGCAAAGGGAACTCTGAACCAAGAGCACCTACCTAAAGCTATGCCAGTAGCTGTCAATTTCCTCGCGAATCTCTGCGCGCAGCAGGAAAATGGCAATGAGATTGGGCACAGCCATCAACGGTAGGCAGATATTGGAGATCTTCCAAATCAGGCCGGTATCCACAAAGGCGCCTGCGAAGAACATGGTCACATAGAGCAGCCGGTAGTAGAGCAAGTAGCGCTCGCCGCCGAGGTAGATGAGCGCACGGTCGCCATAATAGGCCCAAACAATGGCCGTCGAGAAGGCGAACATCAATAGGCCGATGCTCACCACATAAGGCGCATAATCGCCGACAAAACTCTGCTTGAAGGCTTCGAGCGTCAATCTTGCTGAATGTACAAGCGAGTCGCCGCGAATCACCCAAGGGAACTTGGCGATCTGACCGTCAACCACCGGCAGAGCGCCAGTGTAGGGTTCGCCATCAACAAGCACTCGCAGGTTTTCAGCCACCGAGCGGTTGTGGATAGCTGTAAAGCCCCCTCCTTCAATGATGCCGTCCACAACGGTCAACGAAGCGGACAAGGGTTCAATCTGCTCATCGCCACGGCCAAAGATATGCGCTGTGAGCGCCTCGCGATCAGCCTCCTGAGCGTCGTCCCACTCACCCGCCACCCACTGAAGCGCACTGTGCTCAAACTCATTCTCGAACTTCTGCGTCCAAACGCCCGAAGACAAGATCACCATGGCTGTGAGCGTGCAAATGACGATGGTGTCGATGAATGGCTCCAAGATCGATACCATGCCCTCGGCGACAGGGCTTGTGCCGCGACTCGACGCATGTGCGATCGGCGCCGAACCTTGTCCTGCCTCATTGGAATAAAGCCCGCGGTTAACGCCATGATTGAACGCATAGGCGAAGCTCGCGCCGAGAAAACCGGCGGTTGCAGCGGTGCCGTTAAAGGCATCGCGAAACACCGCGAGGAAAGACGGCACCACATTATCCCAATTGGCAATGGTGACTGCGAGCGCAGCAATAAAGTACAGCATGCCCATGAACGGCACGAGGCTCACCGTCACTTGCGCGATACGCTTAATGCCACCGATGATCACGAGCGCCAAAAGAACGGCGAGCGTGCCAGCGGTCAACCAGATCGGCAAACCAAAGGTGTCGTTCATGCCAAGGGCGATATTATTGCTTTGCGGCATGTTGCCGCCGCCGACGACGGCGCTGATCAAGGTCGCGACCGCGAAGGTCACCGCAAGCCACTTCATGTTGAGCGCGCGGTGCATGACGAACATCGGACCGCCGGCGATATGGCCTTCCTTGTCAACGCTTCGATACTTGTGAGAAATCGTGACTTCAACGAACTTAGTGGTCATGCCGAGAAATGCGGTCATCCACATCCAGAACATGGCTGCCGGGCCGCCCATAAAGATGGCGAGGGCTACTCCACCGATGTTACCCGTGCCGACGGTACCGGCGAGCGCCGTCGAAAGCGCCTGAAAATGGCTGGTGTCGCCAGGAGAGTCTTTCGGCGTGTAGCGCCCGGTCAGCACCTTCCATGCGTGCGCAAAGAACCGCACCTGCGGAAGGCGAAGATAGAAGGTGAAGAAAATGCCGACCCCAAGGAGCATCATGGGGAACCAGTAGGCCTGCACCGTGTAGCGTTCTATGAATCCGAGGATTGATTCGAAAATGTGCAAGACCTCGGTGATGTCCATTGGCTATTGACTCCTCCTTGCGGAGTTTTGCGGCGCTCGCATGGTCACAAATTCCTCCGCGGAGGTCGGATGCACGGCCATTGTGGCATCAAATTGCGCCTTGGTGGCACCGGCGGTGAGGGCGACAGCAAAGCCTTGAATGATCTCTCCGGCGTCTGCGCCTGCCATGTGAACACCGACGACTCGATCATCTGAGGTGCGCACCACGAGTTTCATAAACGTGCGTTCAGCGTTTTTTGTGAGCGTGTATTTGAGTGGACGAAATTCGGATTCATACACCTCGACTGCATCGCCATAGGCCTCGCGCGCCTCGCGCTCAGTCATGCCGATAGTGCCAATGGGCGGCTGACAAAAGACCGCCGTGGCGATACGGGCATAGTCTGGCGCAGCAGGTGGCGCGCCGCCAAACAAGCGATTGGCGAGCCACGCGCCTTCGGCGATGGCAACAGGGGTCAGCTGCACGCGGTTGATGACATCACCGATTGCATAGATGTTCGACACGTTATTGGATGCAAAGTCCTGCCCGACCACAATCTCGCCATGGCCTCCAAGCTCGACGCCTGCGTTCTCAAGACCAAGGCCATTGGTGTTGGGCAGGCGTCCGGTGGCGGCAAGCACAAGATCAGTGTCCAAGACCTTGCCGCCTTCCGTCTCAACCCGCAGTCCCTTGCTAGTTTTGTCGATGCGCTTCGGCGTGTCTTGAAAACACAAGCGCAAGCCATCGCGAGCAAGCTCACGCGCGATAAACGCTCGCACGCCATCATCGAAGCCACGCAAAAACAAAGGCCCCCGGTAGAGCAGTGTTGTTTCCACCCCAAGGCGTGCGAGTATGCCTGCGAACTCGACTGCGATATAGCCGCCACCGACGACGAGCGCGCGCTGCGGCAGGTGCGGCAGCGAAAAGGCATCGTCAGAGGTGATGGCATGCTCGCGACCCGGCCAGTCAGGCAGATACGCTCGGCTGCCAGTCGCGATGAGAATACGCTCTCCGACAAGTTCGCGCGTCCCCACCACCACACGCTTGCGATGAAGTAGCCGCGCCGTGCCAAGACAGATTTCAACACCTGCGCCCTCAAGCAGACCTTGATAGACGCCGTTCAAACGACTGATTTCCTTGGCAGTGTTGTCGCGCAGCACAGGCCAGTCAAAGCTTCGTTCAGGCACCTGCCAGCCAAACCCCGCAGCATCTTCAAACTCATCCGCGAAGTGCGCGCCGTAGACAAAGAGCTTTTTTGGAATGCAGCCGAGATTGACGCAAGTGCCGCCAAGCGGCCCCTGCTCTATAATTGCCACGCGCGCACCGAGATCAGCCGCAACGCGGGCGGCGCGCACGCCCCCCGAGCCAGCGCCGATCACGATGAGGTCAAAGGCTTGGCTCATATCCGCTGCTCCCGCAAAAGCGGCACAGTATATGTAAAAGGCATACAAGTTCCCTTTTTAGAAGACCACAAGGAATACAACACAACATGAACGGTGCAGAGAGCCTGTTGAGAACCTTTGTCGCCTCCGGTGTCAACACCTGCTTTGCCAACCCGGGCACATCCGAGATGCATTTTGTCGCAGCGCTCGACCGGCAGGCTGATATGCGCTGCGTGCTCGGCCTTTTTGAAGGCGTGGTCACCGGCGCTGCCGATGGCTATGCGCGCATGACTGGCATGCCTGCGTGTACGCTGCTTCATCTCGGGCCGGGGCTCGGCAACGGCATCGCCAATCTGCACAACGCGCGGCGCGCGCAAGTGCCCGTCGTCAATGTCGTCGGCGACCATGCCATCGAGCACCAGGCCTTGGATGCCCCGCTGCACTCGGATATTCAGAGCCTTGCTTCGGCGGTCTCAAGCTGGGTGCATCACTGCAAGTTGGCGAATCAAGTTCCGCAGGATGCAGCCAAGGCGGTGCAAGCCGCCATGGCTCCGCCGGGGCAGGTCGCAACGTTGGTACTCCCCGCTGACTGCGCGTGGGATGAATCGTCCGCGCCTGCTTCGCCGCTTGTGCCGCAAGCCGCTTCGGAAGTGCCTAGCGAACGCATTGAGGCTGCCGCGAATCTTCTTCAGGGACGCAAAGGAGGCATCGCACTGCTGCTCAGTCATCCGGCAACGGTTGGAGATGCGCTCAAGAAGCTTGATCGTCTCGCGCAATATACCGGCGCGACCTTGCTTGGCGACACCTTCTTGACGCGCATTGAGCGAGGTCAGGGAAGAACAGAAGTGACGCGCATTCCCTATTTCGCCGAAGCCGCCATGACCGAACTTGGCAAGTATCGGCATGTGATCCGAGTCGGCGCCCGAGAGCCAGTGAGTTTTTTCGCTTACCCAGGCCGACCAAGCCGACTCGCGCCGGAAGGTACGAGCTTCCATTTGCTCGCCGAGCGACACGAAGACATTGATGCGGCGCTCGATGCGCTCAGCGAGCGCCTTGGCGTCCCTCGATCAATGCCAAGCTCAGAGCGTGCACGCCCAGAAGCACCGCAGGGAGAAATCAGTCTCGAAGGGCTTGGCCTCGCAATTGGCGCGACCCTGCCAGCCGATGCCATCGTCGTGAACGAGGGCGCAACATCCGTCTCGGGTGTTCCCTTAAGCACCGCAGGCGCCGCGCCGCACGATTGGCTCGACCTGACAGGGGGCGCCATCGGACAAGGCATCCCGGTGGCAATCGGTGCCGCTGTTGCCTGCCCAGATAGGCGCGTGCTGTCCTTGAATGGCGACGGCAGCGCCATGTATACGATTCAGGGTCTCTGGACGCAAGCGCGCGAGCAGCTCAACGTGACATCGGTTGTGTTCTCAAACCGCAAGTATTCGATTCTACAAATCGAGTTCATGCGCACTGGCACCATGAATCCCGGCCCCAAAGCGATGAGCATGCTTGATCTGAGCAATCCGGACCTCGACTTCGTCGCGCTCGCCAAGGGCATGGGTGTGCCTGGAACGCATGTGCAGTCGCTCGATGAACTGAGCGCAGCACTTGAACTGAGCTATAGCCAGCCCGGCCCTTATTTGATTGAGGTGCCGTGTTAGCTGCTGCGGCAAAGCGACAAACTCGCACATCCACTCGGAACTAGCTGCGCTTTGATAACATCAAAGAATGCCAGATCGGAAACTGGAAGCATGCCTTTGGAACAGTCAGCAAGTTTATTGAGCGGCCGCATTCTGCGGATACCCATGGACACTGTGAATCGAGCCGCAGCAGCCGGCGAGTTGGCTACTGTCTTTGCCACAAGCGAAATCTCAGATGAAGACCGAAACCGGTCTGAAGAAGAGATCATGGAAGATGTCATTGCCGAGATCAAGGCTGCTAGGCGACAACGTCGTGCGCTTGGCAAGTGAGGTTCGTCATCGATTGCAGTGCCGCAATCACTTCAATGCGGCATAGGCGCATCACTCATTATCTGGGGGCGCGCCTATCGTCTCAAATACTTTGCGCAAACTTTTCTCACGCTTCTTCGACAGCCCGCCGAGGCTCTCCATGGCCTCGCGGATGCGCATGAGTGTCAGGTCGCGGCCGAGCACAGTGATCGAGTCAAAAAGCGGCAAGCTCACCTGGCGGCCAGACACAGCGAGGAAAAGTGGCGATAGGAAATCGCGGAACTTCATCTCAAGCGCATCGCATATCTTTTTGCAGCAGGCGTGGATTTGATCGCGCTGCCAGCGTTCAAGTCGCTCGAGTGACCAGCCGACAAGCGCTAGGATTTCAATTTGTCGAGCGGTCTCAAGGCGTGGATTTTCGAAGTCTTCGGGCGCGAGCACAGCCCGCCTGCCAATGAGATAGTCTACTTGGCTCGCAATGTCCTCAAAGGCTTCCGTGCGTTCCTGCACGAGCGCGGCGATGCGTTTCGGCGCATCAGACTCTGACAGCCACTCGGCGTATCTCGCAACGAAATCGTCTTGGTCGAGCGCACGCACATAGCGCCCGTTGAAATTCTTGAGCTTGACGAGGTCGAACACCGGCGCGCTCGTCTTCACGCGCGTAATATCGAACGCGCTGCGCATCTCGTCAAGCGAGAAAATGTCTTGATCACCTGACATCGACCAGCCAAGCGTGCCGAGATAGTTGAGCAAGGCTTCAGGCAGGATGCCGATGCGACGGTAGTAATCGATGCTCGTTGGGTTTCGTCGCTTGGAAAGCTTGCTGCCATCAGGGTTGCGAATCAGCGGCAGATGCACGAGCGTTGGCATCTGCCAGCCGAATGCGCGAACAAGCAGCTGCTGCTTCGGCACCGAGCTCATCCACTCTTCGCCACGAATCAAATGCGAAATTTCCATGAGATGGTCATCAACGCAAGCCGCCATGTGGTAGGTCGGGAATCCATCTGACTTCATCAGCACCTGCATGTCCACCTGCGACCAAGGCACTTGAATCTCGCCGCGCAATTGATCCTCAAATGAGCTCATGCCCTCATCCGGCACTTTGAGGCGCACGACGCTCGCCTCGCCAGCGGCCTGCCGCGAATCAATTTCATCCTTGGAGAGTGCGAGACAATGACCATCGTAGCGCGCTGTTTCCTTTGCCGAGATTTGTGCTTGACGCACCTTTGCGAGGCGCTCTGGCGTGCAAAAGCAACGGAATGCCGCGCCCTTGTCAATGAGCTCGCGCGCGTGACGATGATAGATTTCAAGGCGCTCGCTTTGTCGATACGCACCGTGCGGCCCGCCGACATCCGGGCCTTCATCCCAGCGCAGCCCAAGCCAGCATAGCGCCGCCAAGATCGCTGTCTCGGATGCCTTGCTGCTGCGTGCTTGATCGGTATCCTCAATGCGAACGACAAATGCACCGCCATGCGCATCCGCGAACACGCGGTTGATAAGGCCGACATACGCCGTGCCGAGGTGCGGTGCGCCGGTCGGCGACGGTGCGATTCTCGTGCGCACGCTCATTGCAGAAGACTCGCATGATGCGCAAGGTGATCGCCAATGAAGGTGGAGACGAAGAAATAACTATGGTCGTAGCCAGGCTGCATGCGCAAACGAAGCGCTTGCCCGCATTGCTTTGCCGCGTTCAAGAGGCGGGCTGGCATCAGCTGCTCTTCCAAGAATTGATCGCTCGCGCCTTGATCGACGAGGATTTCAGGGTAATTTACGCGCGTTCCGCCTGAGCGCAAAATCTCGCAAGCGTCGTATTGCGACCATCCGCTTCGGGCTTCGCCAAGATAGGCACTAAACGCTTTTCGTCCCCAAGGGCATGCGCTTGGCGCAACAATGGGCGAAAAGGCTGAAATGCTTTTGTACAGCGATGGATTGCGCAAACCGAGCACGAGCGCACCGTGCCCGCCCATCGAGTGCCCAGAAATGCCTTGCCGCGCCGGGTCAATTGGAAATGATTCCGCAACCAGCGCTTGCAGCTCTTGCGAAATATAGCTGTACATTGAGAAGTGCGCGTCCCAAGGCGGCTCGGTGGCATCGACATAGAAGCCTGCGCCCTGCCCCAAGTCATAGGCGGCATCGTCGGCCACATCTTCGCCACGCGGACTGGTATCCGGGGCGATGATAGCGAGCCCGAAGCGTGCGGCCTCGCCGTAGGCGCCCGACTTGACGGTGAAGTTCTCCTCGGTGCAGGTGAGGCCAGAGAGCCACCACAAGATCGGCACGCGCCCGCTCTCTGCCTGTTCAGGCAAGAACAGGCTAAAGCCCATCGCGCAGCCAAGCGTGTCCGAATCGTGCCGAAAAAACTGCAGCGTGCCGCCGAAGCACTTGTGAGCATTGACCAGTTGCATTTGAATGGATCTGTCTGAAGCCGGACAATTATAGGGAAGCCTACCCAGAGTTCATATGCCTGCATCGGTTCAGGACATTTCGGAATATTTGCCCGTGCCGTCAATGCCGGACTAGAGGGCGTTAGTTCGTGGTGCAGCCTCGGCGGGTTCTCTCTGCGGCGGGCAACATCCACTTGTAAGTGGTATCGTCATTGAGATTTGTACCCGGCTCCACCGTACCTGTCCTTGACCACTTGCCACTGCGATTGCGTGCACCGCAGAAACACGCCCGGATCGCCGCGTCGCCGCCGCCGAGTTTTACACCACCAATGGCAAAGCACCCGGTCGCTCCGACTTCACCTGTACCGAGGTTCTCGACATAGTTCAGAGTAGGTGCCATCTGGAAGCAGCGTACTGCGAATATAGTCGATTGACTTCCACCTACGAGTTCAATGGCTGCGGCGTAGCGTTTCCCCAATTCCAGGTTGCCAAATGACTTTGCTGCCAATGAAATGCTTACGTTCGTTGATGAAGTGATTCCAATCTGCGTGCTGTGCACCGGACTACCGCCCTGAACCTCGTTTATCGTCAGTCCAGCGGTCACACTCGCCGCACTCCCCACTTGCGACGAGAGAATTGGATGAATCAGAGTGCCCGTGCCCACGGTCACCATTGTTGCCCCCGGTTGGGGGGTTGAAACCGTGATGTTGCCCGGGCCTCTTTGTGTATAGCCCTGTGGACAGACAAAGCCATTCACTTCCCCGT
>JAPYNO010000063.1 GCA_028283025.1 Pseudomonadales bacterium
GGCGATTCGGGCCGGAGTTCGTATGTCCCGAACAGTGTTTGCTCATAAGTTTCAGTTGAGCATTGATACTGTGAAGGGATGGGAGCAGGGGAAGCGTAAGCCGGATGCCGCTGCCACCAATTTTCTTCGCCTCATCAAGGCTGATCCTCAATTTGTGCTAGATGTACTTGATTCATAGTTCTAGGGTCCTGTTGAAAAAGTCGCATTGAAGGATATTAGGGGGCGCGAAATAGGGCGACGTGCGCGTGTTCCAATCAAACGGCAATCCAGTCTCCCGAAAGAACTCTTTCGACCCGGCTAAGCGTGAGCCAGCGTCAACCCATCCGATTCAAGAACGAAGCGCAAAGGCGCCTTTCCACCTGCTCGCAGCCGGTGCAGAACACTAAGCAAGGCCATCTGCGCTCGGACGTACCAAGGTGCTTTCCGGGACAACCAACGACGCTTGTCCTCAGCAGACAATGCCAGCGCACCCTCCAGATACAGTTCGACACATGTCACCAAGGAGGCTTTCGCCTCCTGCAAGGACGAGCCATCGACAGCAATATCAAGATCGGTGCAAATCGCGTGCCACCGATCACCGCACTGTCGGGCATAACACTGCAGGTTCACCGTCTCTTCCCGAATCCAGCCTGTGGTTGCAAAGCACGCATGCACTCTACTACCAGTGGCCTTCGCACACCAGAACTAGCAAAGTCTTGTAAACCTCCCCTTATTCTGGCCTAATCTGCACCCCTTTCAAAGCGACGCTTCAAGGCTGAACTAAATGCCTCCCGCCACCCTCCATGATCCAGACCGCTATATGGCTGATCTCCGCCAAATTCTGTCGCAGGGACGGAAGCGTATCGGCATCCTCATAGGCGCCGGCGCGCCAGCCGCAATTCGCGTCAGCGCGGATAGCCCAGTTGCGAGCGATGACCGTCCACTCATACCAGATGTCGCGGGCCTCACGAATGAGGTCATAAACGCTCTTTCCGAAGAGGACCGGTCGCATATCAATGTTTTGAAGAACGAAATCCAAGGGAACAGCAATATTGAAGCGATACTGACGCGAATACGAAAGCTCGCTCAGGCGATCGGAACATCGGTCGTTCATGGTCTAGATGGTCGCAGCTATGAGAAGCTTGCCCTAGACATATGTGCCGAAATTGGAAAACATGTCGGTCCGTCCCTTCCGGCGGGAACCAATCCATATACCAAACTGGTGTCGTGGATTGCTGGCACACAACGAGAACATTCAGTGGAGATTTTCACTCCCAATTACGACCTTCTCGTGGAAGAAGCACTCGAAAGAGCGCGGATCGCGTATTTCGATGGGTTTTCTGGATCGAGATCTCCTTTCTTTGACCCGCCCAGCATTTCAACGAACGAATTCCCTACACGCTGGACTCGCGTTTGGAAGTTGCATGGTTCCCTCGGTTGGAAGATGCATGAAAACACCGTGATTAGAACTGGACAACGAGAAGACACGGAGCTTATCTTCCCAGACCATCTCAAGTACGACCAAGTAACTAGGATGCCCTACTCCGCACTTTTTGAGAGGCTGCGGCAGTTTCTCACAACACCAGACACTCTCCTTATCTGCACAGGATTCTCATTTCGGGATTCCCACATCTGCGCAGTGATGGAGGAGTCGTTGGCAGCCAATTCACACACCGCAGTGCTTGCGTTCCAATTTGCTCGCATTGAGAACGAAAAATCAGCCGTCACGATCGCTGAATCTCGCCCCAATTTGAGTGTCTACGCACGCGATGAAGCTGTCATCGGTGGTGTCACTGGGCGGTGGCAGCCTGCCGAATCTGCTAGAGACGATATGGGGAATATTCGTCAGACATATTGGGGAGCGCCCGCTTCGTCTGAGCCACCTGAATTCACGCTCGGTAATTTTGCAAGCTTGGCCGAATTTCTTGCTTTAACTCAGGCACAGCAAATGTCGTCTCCTTTACCTGTGCCCCATCCTGATGATAAGGAACTCTCCGAGCCCCACGAGAAATAGAAATAAAGGAGACTCAATGCTTAGCCGCGATCCGACATTTCTCGGCAGGATTGTATCCGTGTCCGGCGCAGCCCTTACGGTTCACCTCGCACAATCGGTTGCATCCGGTTTGTCGATCATCAAAGGACAGACATACCGAGTCGGGCAAGTCGGTAGCTTCGTTCGTGTGCCGCAAGGCTATCAGAGCCTTTTGGGAATTGTTGCGCGTGTTGGCGCGGAGGCTATCCCAGAGCATGCCGACACAAACGAAGACGCAGGACGTTGGATGACCGTTGAACTGGTCGGAGAAATTGTCGGCGATAAGTTTGAACGTGGTGTCAGTCAATTTCCCAATATCGGGGACTCCGTACACTTGGCCTCTGAAGATGAGCTGCGCCAAGTGTACGATGTTCCCAATCAAGGTCATGTGACGATTGGAACACTGTCCAGTTCCGAGAGCATCTCCGCCAAGATTTCTCTCAATGAGCTGGTGACGCGCCACTCGGCGGTTCTGGGATCGACTGGGGCAGGCAAGTCAACGACTGTGGCAAGCATTCTCAGAGCCATCACCACACCAGCAGAGGATTCTGAGCCGCATGAAAAAGAACTTTATCAGAGCGCTCGCATACTGATGCTGGATGTTCACGGCGAATACTCTGTGCCGTTCGCCGGTATCGCGCAGATATTCAGTGTTGAACCGCAATACCAAGAGGAGCGACTGTATATCCCATACTGGGCATTGGACACGAATGACTTGCTTGAGTTTCTGACTGGGGGACTAGAAGGGAATCGCGAAACAGCCTTCACAGACAAGATATTTGAACTCAAATCGGCCTCCCATGAAACGCAAAAATTCTCCGGCGTGGACAGCATGTCCATTACCGTTGATACACCGCTGCCGTTTAGCCTCAAGCAGCTATGGTATGACTTGGTCAAAACTGAAACAGCAACTTTTGAAGGGCCCGACCGAAATGAGCCCACTCTCCAAGAAGAAGGCGATCCTGACAGACTTGTCCCTCCTAAGTACAAGCCTCACGGGATGGGTTCCGCTGGGCCGTTCCTGAATAACCAAGCTGCCGGGATTCAAAGGCCGCTGAATTTGCTTCGATCTAGACTACTGGATCGACGTTACGATTTCCTCCTTCACCCAGGGCCTTGGGAGCCCAACCTTTCAGGGGTGCCAAACGAGGATTTGGATGGGCTTTTGTGCCGCTGGCTTGGCGGCGAGAAGCCGATCACCATCCTCGACCTGTCGGGTGTGCCAAGTGCAGTTCTTGAGCGTCTCGTTGGCTCCATTCTGAAGATTTTGTACGAGGCCTTGTTCTGGAGTCGCGAGAAATCGGAAGGTGGAATTGAGCGGCCTCTATTGGTGGTAATGGAGGAAGCCCATCGCTATCTCTCCGACAAGTCTGACCCACTGTCTTCCAATACCGTACAGCGAATAGTCAAGGAGGGGCGGAAATATGGTGTCGGCGCCATGGTGATAAGCCAAAGACCCTCGGAAGTGAACGAGACGGTTCTGTCGCAATGCGGCACCTTTTTTGCGCTCCGCCTTTCGAATCCTTCGGATCGTTCAAGGGTTCAGGGGACTTTGCCAGATGGACTTGCTGGCTTACTCGACGCGCTACCTATTCTTCGCACAGGAGAAGCGATTGTGACGGGGGAGGCTGCAAAGCTGCCAATGCGCTGCCGTGTTACACTCCCTGCCAAGCCCTACCGACCGCGAAGTGGTGACCCTGAGGTCAGCGAGAAATGGCGCTTGAAACGACGGCAAGAAAGTTATGACCGCGTTGTTGCTTCGTGGAGAGCACAGAGGCCACTTGCGGTTGTAAAGGATTTGGATATTCAAAGAGATCCCGTAGAGGACCAAGGAGATCGCGATGGATAGAGATATGGTGACATCAACAAATGTGAGTTCCATTGGATACGATATAGGCACACAAACCTTGGAGGTCGAGTTTCTTGGCGGCCGCATTTACCAGTATTACGGGGTGCCCGATACTCTACATGATCAGATTATGCATACTCCCTCCAAAGGTCGATTTTTCAACCACTACATAAAGAATAGTTATCCCTACTCGCGAGTAGGTTGAGGCACCTGGATTTTTTCGCCAGCATGAATATAGGTGGTGTTTCCCCAACTTTGAACATCGTTCAGTGCAGAATCGCTTCGCATCAGCATCCAATCAACTGGTTTCCTCTGGTGACGGACGCTCAGGATGTAATGCTCTCTTCGCCACTTTCCTGAGTTCATCCACGCTGTCCACCATGATCTCTTGACCCTCGGTTTTGACTTTGTATTGCTCCTTTCCGATGCGTTCAAAAGAAACTTCATAACCAAATGCATCTTGGACTTTTCCATTTCCGTTAAGATGGAAAGTCAAAGTGAGCCCATCTATGTGTCGAGATGGATCATGGTGTTCTATGGCAGCTAGAAGGCGTCTGCGAAAGGCCTCTTCGGAAATGTTTTCTATGGTTTTTGCGTAGCGGTCTGCTACTAGCCGAAATGCCTTAGCCCTACTCCCATGGTCATGTTTCCGAAACATGAAATGGCTCTCATGGACAAGAAAGCTGGTATCCCAAGGCATCGCCATGACTAAGAACTCCAACCTTTTGCGGAGAAGTTTGTCGCTGTTGGGGTGAGATCTTGCCACTACCCCAAACCAAAATTTCCCAGAGTAGGAAGCTCCGTAGACATTTGAATCCCCAATTTTGCCGAACGTAACTAGGCGACCAGTTTCTCCATTGTCCTCGCGACCATCCCCCATCTTTACGCCGAATGCGAAAGGGGAACCAAGAATCACTATAGTTTTGATGACACGCCACCACAACAGCACGCCCACGACGAGCTTCAACGGGGTGGCAATTGTTATACCGACAACAAGCGACGGGACGTTTCTCGTCGCCGCCGCTATTTCATCGGCCATCCCCGTAACATTCAAGACGGGCTGAATCAGTGCATCAAGGTATTTGATGTAGAGATATGCGAATGCAACTGAAACAACAACCAGCCTTACCCAAAGCCAGATGTATGTACCCATACCGCTATTGCTGTTGCCGAATTTGAGCTTCATGCTAAATCGCCCTTCGTTAGTATTCTCAAGTGGAAGTTGCCTTGGCGCCTTGCACCATGATTAGAAAAAGACCAAACGACATCTTTATAACCAAGTGGCACATGGCAATCCATCCTCGGGCATGCCTCTTGTATTGTGTCATTGTAAACTGAAGCCTTCTGCGCAAAACTTGGCAATATGTGAGGTTGCAGGAATTCCTCATGGGTTGAAGCGTTCCGCACGGACTTGCACGAGCAACATGTTTTATTGAATGGAGAAATGGACGAGACACTGGAAATAGTGACGTTGCTGATTGCACTTTATGGAGCAGTCTTAGCTACGACAGTATACGTCCGAGACGCTAAGTTGAATAAACCCAGCATCTATGTTTCTCACGGCTGGGGATATGGATCCTCCTGTTCGACTGGATCTAGCCAACTAGAAACGATAATAGTCTTCGCAGTAAACCACGGGAAGACTGTTGTGCGGATTGAAATACTAGGTCTAGAGTTGAACGGAGAGTTCTGCATAACCCCAGTCGCCTTGGAAATGTTTGGAATCGAAGGGAAGAACAATACGGATGATGTCGATAGGCATCACAAGTTGGGACCAGGTGAAAAAGTGGAAGTGTCCTACGATGTGAGCGCATTGAGGCAAATGCTTCATACGCATCCCACGTTAAAGGCTCCAGTGCGCATCCGTCCATACTGTCCTGTCAACGCAAAGTAGAAATGTCCCCTTTTGTGCAAAGTAGAAGTGTCCCCTTTGGATTCAGGAATAATGGGATGATGGGGAGTTGGGGCTGCTTTGAAGGGGCGTTCCGGGGCGGCGGGCCTCGTCGACCAGCGGCGACACGGTCTTCCCGTCCGCCACCGGCACCGGCGGCCCCCCGTCCCCGAGGACGCGGTGGGGCAGCGCGCGGCCCTTGCGCAGCAGCGTCACCGAGCCGTCGAACCCCTCGCACACCGTGACGCGCGCCCCGCGCAGGGCGTATCCCGGCCTGCTCAGGCGCACCTGGTACTCGCGGTTCGCGAACCGGCAGGTCAGGTTCTTCGACAGGGTGCGCTCGTGGTGCGGGCACAGGATCAGCGCCAGCTCGCCCGCGTCGTGCAGCACCGGCCGGTGCGCGTCCGCCGGCTCGCGGGGCGCCACCGCGAAGCGCCGGTTGTAGCCCTCCATGAACGCCGGAAGGAAGGCGTTGGCGGCCGCCATGTCCGAGATGCCGCGCAGCCGCAGCTCCTTGACCAGCCGGTCCTGGAGCGTCCGGTTGGCCCGCTCCACGCGCCCCTTCGCCTGCGGCGTCCCGGCATGGATCGGCTCGATGTCCAGCGTCCGCAGCGCCCGCGTGAACTGCGTCGGCGCCCCTGCCCGCCCGCGGCTGTTGACGCGGAACACGCTGTGCCGGTCCGAATAGAGCGCCGCCATGCGCCCGTGCCGGCCGAGGTACTCCCCGAGCGTCTCCATGTAGGCGCGCACGGTCTCCGCCTCCACCAACCGCAGCAGCCCGAGGGCGCTCGTCGCGTCGTCGACGTACACGATCAGCGTGCACGCCCCGCCCCGCTCCTCGAACCACCGGTGCGGGGAGCCGTCCACCTGCACCAGCTCCCCCCGCCGCGGCCGCCGCGGGCGGCCTTGGTGCACGCGCGCCAGCTTCCGCCGCCCCGCTGCCCACAGCCCGTCCGAGATCATCCACTTCCTCAGGGTCTCCCGCGACACGACGATGTCGTGCAGCTCCTTCAGCTTCTCCGCCGCCAGCGTCGGCCCGAAGTCCCCGTAGCGCTCCCGCACCAGCCCGAGCGCCGACTCCCGCACCGCCGCGCCCAGCGCGTTGTTCGAATGCCCCTTCCTGTGCCCGGACGCCAGCGCCGCCGCACCCCCTCCCGGTGCCGGCGCACCAGCCGCTTCACCTGCCGGACGCTCAGCCCCAGGCGAACCGCCGCGTCCCGCTGCCGCATCGCGCCCTCCCGCGTCGCCGCAACCACCGACACCCGATCCAGCTCCCCCACGCTCATCCCTATGACCTCCTTGACCATGCCCACTCCCGTGACAAAAGGGGACATTTTTACTTTGCTCTAAGGGGACATTACTGCTTTGCGCTAACACAGAGGCGCTCTTCAAGACTGGTGCCGAGAGGGGTCGCATACAGTTTCACCTTCGCTATGATGGCCTTGATTGGCGCATGCCGTTTCGAATCCAGACAACCGCGCCCTCGAACGCACCCCAATTGCTTAATGCCAGTGGGGGAGCGCTGCAAAAGAGCCTCTTTGTCCCAGTCTATCAACAGGACCTGAACGCGGATGAGCGCGAGATCGCGGTCTATCTGGACGGCGAACATGCGTTGACGTGGTGGCACCTAAACATAGCGCGTTCACAGTATGGCCTTCAAGGTTGGCAAGACCGCCGCATATATCCCGATTTTGTTTTTTCTGTGTCGTCTGACGGAGAGCATGAGCACATTGCAATTGTTGAAACCAAGGGTGATCACCTAGATAACACTGACACCGACTATAAGCGCAAGTTGATGTCATTCCTGTCGAGTAGTCAATGGCGAAAATCCACGGAGATTCGCGACGGACCGCGCCTCCTGCCTAGCGAACTTCCTTCCCTGCATTACGAACTTGTTCTGATGAGTGATTGGAAGACAAGGCTTCCATCGTTGGTTGCTAGCGAGCTTGGGGAGTTCCAATGGGATCGACCACCTAACAGAAAGCTATGACTGCTGTAGGCTGGTCAAACTAGGAAAGCTCATAGTATCGCCAACGAGCACACCGATTCTTCTATGCAGACGGCGGGTGATCTCGCTCGGCATATTTGTGCGCTTGTGCTTGAGTCCACTGAAGCACTAACGCCTAATACAAATGTGCACAGCAGTTCGACCGCATGCTTGGCCTAGCATCCCCATTCATCTCGGTTAAAACTGTTAATCATAAGATCTACTTTCAACGAACTGAAGTCGAATTTGCACGAAGCAATTGACATCACAAGAGGGCGCAAGAAGCCAGATGTGATTCGCGTTGTCATGTCCCCTGAAGAAATCAGGGCGATTCGGGCCGGAGTTCGTATGTCCCGAACAGTGTTTGCTCAT
>JAPYNO010000064.1 GCA_028283025.1 Pseudomonadales bacterium
GAGATGTTCTTCGCAGAGCTTGTCTAGGACAGATTCCCGGTCTTCTGGATAGGGTTCTCGAAGCAATTCAAAGTAGGTTTGTGTATCGAGAAGGTCAATGATCTGTTGGGGGTTTAGTGCGGTGCGAGAGATTCCCTCAAGCCAGTTCGCTTCCTTCTCGGAAAAAATTTGTCGTAGTCGGTCTTCGGTCATCGGCACAAGGGATGACCCTGACCGCCTCCCTCATTGGCAATCGCAACGCAGTATTCCTTCACCTTGTCAAGACTGTACCGGGTCTTGGCTTCCTTGAATTCGAGGCGCTGGTGCTCTGATGGCGACATGCGCTAGCAATCCACTTGCTTTATTGAGATAGACACCGAAACCACATCTTCGCGCACGGCGAACCAAAAGATACTGAGCAAGCGTATTGTAATGCTGATGCGGCTAGCTTTTGTGTGGTTTCAAGATGTTTTTGGAGCGAAAAGCTGTGTAGGATAAAATAAGCACTCGTGCGAAGGAGGAAGGCGATTCCTCTAGCCCGGCATCGAATCAACCAAAGTCTAATCAACCAAAGCGCTAGGGTGCTACACTTAGCCGCATGAAACACGCAAACTTCGATACAGTCATCCGCGGCGGTAGTGTTCTTGATGGCACCGGCGTGCCCGTATTCACCGCCGATATTGGCATCAAGAACGGACAAGTGAGCGAAGTTGGCCGCATCTCAGGGCGCGGCGTTCGTGAAGTTGATGCCGATGGCGCCCTTGTCACGCCCGGATTCGTGGATATTCATACTCACTACGACGGGGTCGTCACTTGGGGCGAGCGGCTCATGCCATCGAGTCATCACGGCGTTACCACAGTCATCATGGGCAACTGCGGCGTTGGCTTCGCGCCTTGCCGCGCTGACGACCACGATCTGCTGATAGAACTCATGGAAGGCGTTGAGGACATTCCTGAACCCGTGCTCTCCGCTGGCCTGCCTTGGAAGTGGGAGTCCTTCGAGGACTATCTCGACTTTGTGGGCGCGCGGCGCACCGACATGGACTTTGGCGCCCAGCTACCGCATGGTGCGCTGCGGGTGTTTGTCATGGGGCAACGCGGGGCCGACGGTGACTCGGCGACGCCGGACGACATTGCCCAGATGCGTGCGCTCACCAAGCGCGCCATGGAAGCGGGTGCTATCGGGGTCAGCACATCGAGAACGCTCAATCATCGCAGTTCAACGGGCGCACCGACACCTTCGCTGAAGGCTGAGTGCGACGAGCTCGTCGGACTTGGCATGGGGCTCGCAGACGCTGGTCGTGGTGTATTCCAAATTATTTCTGATTTCAAAGATTTAGACGCTGAATTTGAGATCATTTCTGCGGTTGCGCTTGCAAGCAATCGTCCTGTCTCAATCTCGCTCGCGCAAGGCATATCGGCGCGTGGCAATCGCTATGAGAATTACTGGCGGCGGATTCTTGATCGCATTCATGGCGCCAACGCCGAAGGCATGTCGATGCGCGCGCAGGTGGCGCCGCGCGCGGTTGGCATTACGCTCGGGCTTGATGTCACTCTCAACCCATTCATGCTGACAAGCGGCTACAAAGCAATCGCCGAGCTACCGCTCGCCGAACGTATCGCGCGCCTTTGCGCACCAGATGTGCGCGAGAAGATACTGAGCGAATCGCTTAGCTCGATCGAGCATCCAATGCAAAGGCTCATGGGCAACCTTGAGCGCGTCTGGGAGCTTGAGGCATCTCCTGACTACGAACCGCTGCCAAGCAATAGCATTGCAAGCCGCGCGCACGCACTCGGGGTCAAGCCTACGCACCTCATGTATGACCTGCTTCTCGCCGAAGGCGGCTCAAAATTGTTCTACTCGCCGTTCGCCAACTACGCCGAGGATTCGCTCAATTGCTGCCGCGACATGATTCTGGACGAATACTGCGTCATGGGCCTTGGCGATGGTGGTGCGCATGTGTCCACCATTTGCGATGCGAGCTTCACGACCTTCTTGCTGACGCACTGGGGGCGGGATCGAACCAGAGGCGAGCGCATTGATCTACCCACCCTTGTCAAGGCGCAAACGCGCGATACCGCCGAAACCGTCGGCCTCACGGATAGAGGTCTGCTGAAGCAAGGCTACAAGGCTGATATCAACATCATCGATTTTGATGCCTTGAAGATCAAGAAGCCGGAAGTGGTGTTCGATCTTCCAAGCGGCGGACGGCGCCTCGAACAGCGCACGGAAGGCTTTCTCGCGACCTTTGTCAGCGGCGAAATGACCTACGAGAAGGGCGAGCCGACCGATGCCCTGCCGGGATGTCTGATTCGTTTGTAACCGACAATTTCGAGTTCGATAGCGTTGAGGTGGTGCTGAAAGCCATCGCCGATGGCGAACTTGTCATTGTCGTGGATGATGCCACGCGCGAGAACGAGGGCGACCTCATCATGGCGGCTTCGCACGCTAAGCCAGAGCAGGTCGCGTTCATGATTCGGCACACGAGCGGCATTCTCTGTACCCCGCTTGGCGAAGATGATGCGAGACGCTTTCGCCTAGACCCAATGGTGTCGCGAAACGATGCGCCGATGAGCACCGCCTTTACGATTTCGATTGACTACAAGCACGGATTGACGACCGGCATTTCCGCCGAAGAGCGCGCGAACACCGTGGTCGCGCTCACCAACAGCAATACCTCTGCCGACGATTTTGTGCGGCCTGGGCATATTTTTCCTCTGATCGCCAAGCAAGGCGGCGTGCTCGTGCGTTCCGGCCACACCGAGGCCGGTGTGGATTTGGCTAAGCTTGCTGGTCTGCAGCCAGTGGCGCTACTCGCAGAAGTCGTCCACGATGATGGTGGCGTGATGCGACTGCCTGCGCTGCAAGATTTTGCCAAGGCACATAGCCTCAAAATGGTCTCGATTGCTCAGATTATCGAGTATCGGCAACGGCGCGAGAAGCTCGTTTCGAGGGTGCGCGAGTTTCCTGTCAAGACGCCACTTGGCGGCGCGCGTGCGCTCACCTATCGCACCGAGTTTGAGGATGCTGAGCACCTTGTCGTTGTGTTCGGTCATATTGATACGAGTCAGCCGGTGCCTGTGCGCATTCACCGCGAGAAGCTTTTGGAGGACGTGTTCGGTTCACAATCGCCGCAGCACGACAAGAATCTCTTGAATGCCTCGCTAGAGCATATTCACGGACTCGGCGGCGGTGTGCTCATCTATCTCAGAACGGGGTTTGTCGGCGTGCCGGTGGAGCCGATGATGGGAGAGCGGGAGGCGGCGGAGGAGGACGAGGACATGGATGCCAAGCGCAAGCGCTCGTGGCTTGAAGTGGGTGTCGGCGCACAAATCCTCGGCGATTTAGGCATCACGCGCATTCGACTCGTAACCGGGCGCCCTTCTGAGCACTACGTTGGGCTTGAAGGCTTTGGCATTCACATCGATGCAATCGAGCTAATTACCAGTTGACTATTGATTCTAAAAGCTTTTTATTTTAATTTCGATTGCAGCGCTTCGAACACCTTTTGCGGATGATCCGCTGCTTTGGCAACGCGCCGCCAGTGGCGCTCGACTTTGCCATCCGGCCTGACCCACACGGTCGAGCGAATGACGCCGACAGTTTTCTTGCCGTACATGACCTTTTCGCCGTAGGCACCATAGCTGGTCATCATGGACTTGTCGGGGTCGCACAGGAGCGGGAAGTTGAGGCTGTATTTGTTGGTGAACTTCTGATGTGCACCCTGACCGTCCGGTGAGACACCGACAACTGCGGCGCCGAGGCCGGTGATCTCGTCATTGAGATCGCGAAACCCGCAGGCTTCCTTGGTGCAGCCCGGAGTGTCATCCCTAGGATAGAAGTAGATGATCAGATGCTTGCCGGCAAAGTCGGACAAACTGACATCATTGCCTTCGGTGTCCTGAAGGGTGAAGTCAGGAGGGGCGGCGCCTTCTGAAATGGTCATGGTGGTCATCTCGATTGGGGCGGGTGATGATACCGGTAGGGCGGTGTCTTGAGCAAGCCGAGCGCAATCATCAGAACAAGAATGTCGAAGTTGAAAAGCTCTTGATGTCTCATAGGCGGAGCTCGCTTTCAGGTAGCATATCCGCATGTCGATACGAAACTTGAACCCATGTCCTGCAAGCGCATCATTCTATTTTCCTTGGCAATGCTGCTCGCCGGCTGCGCACTTCAATCGGGCAGCGAGCGGCTTGGCGCAGGCACATCGTGCGTCGATCGCCAGAGTCGGTCGCATACCCCGCTCGTTGACGCGCATGTGCATTTTCGGCCTTTCGGCGGGCCGACGCTTGATTTTGAGCGCATGGCGGCGTATCTCAGCCGCTCTGGTGTTCGTTATGCGACCATCTTTGGTATCGGTCAGATGCTGCCGCTAGATTCGGATTGCGTCTACTATCTTGATTGCCCGGGTGTGCCAGTCACGCCGACCTTGAAAAACGATTTCATCAATGCTATCGAGTTTGTGAAGACCGGTCCGCATCCTTTGCACCTGACGTTGTCCATGACCTTTCCAGACCTCGCCGAGCCGGACACGGTGCTTGAAGGCATGCGTGTGCTCGACCGCGAGTTTCCTGGCCTGTTCGGCTGGATGGGAGAGGTCAATCTGGTCAAGCAAGCGCTTTTTGATAGTCACCATGCGCCAGTGCCGATCAAGAGAATCGCTGATTGGGCGCCGTTCATGGCGGTGCTGCGCGAGCGCGGCATGCCAATGGCTATTCACGCTGATCTTGGCAACAATCTTGACCCAACCAAGTATCAGGCGTGGATGGAAGAGGTACTCAAACGTTATCCCGACAACAAAATCGTCTGGATGCACTTGGGTCTATCACGAGAATTGACGCGCATCGACCCGCAAGTCCATATCGGCGTGATGCGCGAATGGCTCGATGCCTATCCGAATCTGATGATGGATTTATCTTGGCGCGTCGTTGACGAATCGATTTTCAACACAACAGAGAAGCGTGACCGCTACCTGCCTTTCTTGCATGAATACTCGGATAGATTTCTGCCGGGCACCGATTTCGTGGCTGTGGGCAGCAGCACGCGCGCGCACTATGTGGACGAGCTGCGAGCGACGAGCGGTATCTTTCGTGACCTTGACGATGAGGCGTTCACCAATATCGCCCTTGGCCATAACTACCTGCGGCTGCTCGGTCTTGACCACCAGCGCCTTGAGCTGTGCGCGGGCAATGATAGATAGCAATCGCCGATGGCTGGTCAATTGCTACCGCGGCAAGCCTAGGGCGATGAGGACTTATCTGTAACCGCCACGACGGCGGAGCCTTCCAAAGCGATGCCGCGCCCTTCGACTTCCAGATAAATGCGGCAGTCGGCGAGCGTCTCGTTGTTCTCTTGACGTAGCGCTTGCACTTCGCCTTTAGCGGTCGCGCGATCATGATCGAGCACAACTTGCGGGAAGGTCATGACGATGCGGCGAATGCAGCCGGGACCTTGCCATACATGCAGCATGTTGATCATATACGAGAGGCCGAGCGGCCCTTGATTGATGGTGTGCTTACCGAAGCCGAGGGCTTCAACAGCGCTCGTATCCCAATGTACTGGGTTGGGGTCGCGAAGGATGGCTGCCATGGTGCGCATGCGTTCAGGCCGCACATCTCGCATGACCCACTCGGGGATGGCGTCGCCGACTTGAATTGGGCGCTGTGTCATGTGCTGTCCGACCAGTTGGTGAGGCTGCGCCGATAGTGCCAAGTGATGGTGCAGCGCGCCGCAAGCTCACCGTCTGGCCGAGCGACTTTGAACTGAAAGGCGATGCGATCATAAACCTTGCCGTTCTCATAGCTGCGCCGGTCGGCTTCGGTAACGCTCGCTGTGATGCGGTAGCGGATATCCTCGAAGAGCGGGGAGAACAGTTCCCAATCGTAGCTCTCGATGCCGATTGAAAAATCGGATTCGGCTTGTCCGAGGGCGAACATCTCAGCGATGCTCGTGTGGCTGCCAAGGATGGGCACATGGAAAAGCGCCACCGGATGCACTTGCGCATCAGGCAGGAGTTCGCTGCCGGTGCATTCGGTGAGCAGAAAATTCTCCCAGTGCTCAATTGTGTATTCGCCGCCGGGAAATTCATATCCAACAAGCTCTTCAATCTCTTTTTCTGGCACCATGATTCACTCGCTAGTGTCCTGTCCGGTTAATTCGTGTGTTTTAGGCGCTAGGCCATTTCGTTCATTGGCAAGGCGCGACAACGCAGTGTGGCAGGCCCCACATTCTTGCAGGAGCAAGAATGCACGGCGCAGCCGCC
>JAPYNO010000065.1 GCA_028283025.1 Pseudomonadales bacterium
GTTCCCGAGCGCTTGTCATCAGTGAAAAGCGTATGCAGCAAATCGCGCTAGATGCCAACCGACTTCTGAAACCGACGCAACGCAGGTTTAACGCCGCATGGCTTGAGTCGGTTGGGGACAGCATCAATGTCATGCCCCAAGTAGCGGCAGAGCTCACACACGGAAAATTCGTTGTCGAAACGCCCGCGTTCGGTGTTGTCCTCGCGGGTGTACTTGCCCGTGAGCAAGCCACCGCCCAATGGTGAATAGGCTGTGACGCCGATGCCGAGGGATCGGGCGCATGGCAGAATCTCATGATCGAGATCCCGCGAGACCAAGTTGTATTGATACTGCAATGAGGTGATCGGCTCCCAGCCTCGCTGCGCCGCGACGGTCTGGCCGCGCGCCACCACCCAAGCTGGCGTGTTGCACAGGCCAAAGTGCAGAATCTTGCCCTGCTGCACGAGGTCGTTGATGTTGCGCATGACATCTTCGATGTCGGTGCTGTACTCCCAGAAGTGAATCCACAGCACGTCTATATAGCCAACATTGAGGCGCTTGAGACTGCCCTCAACCGACTGCACCATGCTCTTCTTGTGATTGCCGCCCGCATTGGGATGATCGCTGACAGCGGGGTTCATGGCGCTGATCTGGGTATTGGTGAATTTTGTCGTCACCACATAGCGGTTGCGGTCCGTATTGACGAACTCGCCGAGTATCTGTTCGCTCAAACCGCCGTTATAAACTTCATTCGCTGCATCGAAATAGTTGCCGCCCATATCGGCGAACTTTTCAAGGATTCGCCTGCTCTCCGCTGGCCCGGCGGAAAAGTCAGTGTCGGTGGACATCATCATGGTGCCGAGTGCGACTTCGGACACCCGAAGACCACTCTTGCCGAGAATCTTGTATCGCATATGGTTGTCGTCTTACTTTGGCTGAAAGCTTGGCAAGCCTAACTTGGCGATTAGGCGATTTCACCTACAAAGCAGATATTGTCCTTTTGCTGGCACGAAAATACTCCTTGCCGTGATAGCTTCGTGCGTCTGAAATTCAAGCACAATGGAAGGCATACGGCGCAGGCTCGTAGCATGAGAATCGAAAACAACGTCATGGTGCCAATGCGCGACGGCGTGAAATTGGCGACAAAGCTGTTCTTGCCAGACGATGAGGCGTCGGCGCCTTGGCCGGTGATCGCCATTCGCACGCCCTACGACAAGGAAGCCATGCCTCTCGGATTTGACCGCATGACCGGCGATGGCTATGTGGTTGCCGTGCAGGACACGCGCGGTCGATTTCACTCGGAGGGCGCGTTTCAGCCGCTCGCACAAGAAACCGATGACGGCGTGGATTTCATTGCTTGGCTCTGCGAACAGACCTGGTGCAATGGAAAAGTGGGAATGGCCAGCGGCTCGTATGTGGGTGCGACGCAATGGCTGACGGCCGTCGGATGCCCCAAAGGACTGCGCATGGCCTCGCCGATGATCACCGGCAGCTTGTTCGACGGCTTCGGCTTCTATGCGCGCGGTGTTGTGCAACTTGACATTTTTCTTCTGTGGCATGCGGCGCTCGCCGACGAGGAGAATCGTCGCCGCGGTATCGATTATGCGGATTCGCATGTCGAACTCAAAGACATGCGCGAGGCAGCGGCGAAGCTCATTCCTTTGATGATCCAAAGCATGAGCGCCGATCCATCGAGTCCCGAGGCGGCGAGGTTGCAGCAGGCGCTGATTGATTTGCAGCAGACCATTGCGCAGAAATCCGCAAGCTATCTCTCACTGCCGCTCCACGAAGCTGCCTCGCAGCTTTCAACCTACGCGCCGTGGCTTCACGACTGGCTGCGGCATATTGACGATCCAGACGCAGATTTCTGGCAAGCGATGGACTGGGCAGACAAGCGTGAGCAAGTGTCGATTCCGATGCTGCACCTCGCGGGCTGGCACGACCTCTTCATCCGCGGACAGCTCAAGGATTTCGCGGCGTTGAGCGCCAGAGAGAATGCGTCGTTTCAGAAGCTGATCGTGTCGCCGGACGCGCACGCCACGCAGAACAATCCACAAGCCGTGCCGATGGGTGAAGTGCTTTTCCCGTGCGAGGTCTCCATCGATGTCAACATGATGGTCAAAACGCCCGCCAAGGAGAACGGGACCCTCTACGGGCGGTGGAATGACCATTGGCTTCAAGGTGCCGACACTGGTCTTGTTGACGAAGCGCCTATCACGATTTATGTGCAAGGCGACAATGTATGGCGCGATGAATGGACGTGGCCGCTCGCGCGGACGCAATGGACGCCTCTGTACCTACAAAGCGATGGGAACGCCAACACGGCGCGTGGCGACGGACGGCTTTCCTGGGACCCGCCAATGTCCGGCGAGGTCGATCAGTTTCGCTATGATCCGGCCGACCCGGTCCCGTCCCGGGGCGGCACCTTCCTCAATATGGGTATACCGCCGGGCATGTTCGAGCAAAGCGACATCGAATCGCGTCAGGATGTTCTTGTGTACACCTCAGAGCCGCTTCAGGCGCCACTTGAAGTGACCGGCCCGGTCAACTTGAAACTCTGGGCATCGACTTCAGCGGTGGACACCGATTTCACAGGCAAGCTGCTCGATGTGGACGCTGAAGGCCGCTCTTATAACATCTGCGACGGGGTCACGAGACTGCGACACCGAAAGGATACGCCCGGCTTGGTGACGCCGGACGAAGTTCAGGCACTTGAGATTGAGCTGTCGCCGACAAGCTATGTGTTCAAGGCCGGCCACCGCATTCGCGTGCAGGTCTCATCGAGTAACTTTCCGCTCTTTGATCCCAACCCAAACACTGGCAAGAGCTTGTTCACCGACCCGAGCAACGAGATGGTTGTCGCCTCGCAGACAGTCTTTCACGATGAAGAGCGACCATCCCACATCGTGCTGCCGATCATTGCAGGGAACGCCTGATGGGGCGCTTCAACTATGGCTGGGTGGTAATCCTGCTCGTCGTCGTGTTTCAGGCCGCCACCCTCGGATACATGGGCTTCAGCTTTACCTTCTGGGTCGAGCCTTGGTCAGAGGCATTCGGCGTGCCCGTGACGCAGATCATGGTCATCAGCACGGTGATGATGCTGGTGATGGGAATATGTTCGATGCTTGCTGGCAGATTTCTCGATCGCTACCCAATGAACTGGGTTGTTGCCATCGGACTCTTCGTCTATGCCGGTGGCCTGTGGCTCGGCTCAATGGCGCAGTCCTTCGTGCAGATTTTTCTCTGCTACGCACTGATGCTCCCTTTCGCCACCGCACTCACCGGCACGCTCGCAAGCCAGACGCTGGCAGTCAAGTGGTTTCGTGGCCACAAGCACATGGGCCTTGCCATTGGCATCGCGGCGATGGGGGTTTCTGTTGGTGGCATGACGATTCCGCCGCTCGTTGCCGAAGGCATCGTCGAGCACGACTGGCGCTGGGTGTTCAGAGTGTCCGCGGCCATCCTGGCGCTTGGTCTTGCGCCCGCCATGTTCTTCCTGCTGATGCCACAGCCGCAAGCTCCGGAAGCGCCCTCAGAGAGCACGGATGCCGGCACCGCCTCCGCCGTCCGCGCCATCCCGCTGTTGACGCTCTTCAGTAATCGGTATTTTCTGATTCCTGCGGCTGCGTTCTTCCTCGACAGCATTGCCTACCTGGCGTTTCAATACAACGCCGCGAGCTACATGAAGTCGGTAGGACTCAGCGTGAAGGATACGGCGGCAGTCATCTCGGTGCTTGCTGGCATGATGCTGGCCTCAAAGCTGATTGTCGGCAAGCTGACCGACTACCTGCACTATTCCACGGTCTTCATATTGGCTGCGCTCTGCAACTGCGTCGCATTGCTGATTTTTTCACTGGCGATCAAAGATTTGATGCTAGTCGGCGCGGTCTTCCTGGGCTTGGGCGCGGGCGGCCTGATACCACTGCAGGCGAAGATTATCTCGACGCACTTTTCCGCCAATCACTTTGCGCAAGTCTTCGGATTCTTTGTGTTCTTTCCGATTGCGGCCATCGTCGGCGCGCCGCTGCTCAGCCTGCTTCGTGACTATCTTGGCAGCTATCAAGCGCCGTTGATGATCATGGTCGGCTTTGTTGTGGCAGCGCTGCTGCTGATGGTGAGCCTCAAACGGCAAGATGTAGAAGCAATGCAACAGGAGCCGCGACAATGAACAGTCCAGTTGTGCCAATGATCCTTCGCGGCGAGGTGATCACATCCGATCTCGTGGAAGTCCCGGCGCGAGGCGGAAACATCGCGTTCCTGACGCCTGATGCGCACAAGTACATTGATCGCATTCCGCTTGGACATCCGCGCAAGATGTCAGACCTCTATCAAATCAGCTTTGACGAGATTCTGGATTTCCTCGTGGAACTTGGCAACGCGCTCGACATCCGCTCCAACGCGTATCTCCAGGAAGCGCGGGAACTGACCTACGCCGCCTCGCCAATGACACCGACGTTGATCGACTATTTCTACGCGAATGTCGGGGCAGGGTTCGACAGGGCGTTTCTGCACGACATGGCGGAAACCGATATTGGCATCGACCGGCTTGAAGGTTGGGTGGAGCAGCGGGTCGCGACCGGCCCGCGCACGCGGGTGCGTTGTTTCGGCTCGCGCGCGCTGCACATTGCGGCTGGCAACGGCCCGGCTGGCATGACCATCGCTTTGGTTCGCAATGCGCTGACCCGCAGTGATGCCATCGTGAAGTCGCCATCGAATGATCCCTTCACCGGTTCGGCGGTGCTAAGAACCATGTGTGATCTCGATGCGAGTCACCCGTTGACGAAACACATGAGCGTCGCCTATTGGCGTGGCGGCGATGTTGCATTCGAGGAAAAGCTCTATCAGCCACACAACATCGAGAAGATTATCGCTTGGGGCGGATACGCCTCGGTGAAGCACGTCACGCAATATATCCAGCCGGGCCTTGAGCTGATTTCGCTCGACCCCAAGCGCAGCGCCAGCATCATCGGGGCTGAGGCGTTTGCGGATGAGCAGGCAATGCGCGAAGCCGCGCTCCGCCTCGCTTCGGACTTCGGAGGCTTCAATCAGGTTGGCTGCACGAATTCTCGCGTGGCCTATGTGCTCTCAGGTTCGGACGACGAGGGCTTGGAGAAGGCCAATCAATTGGGACAAATGGCCTACGATGCGCTGCATACGCTACCCGACCGCTACAGCACGAAACCGAAGGAATATCCGGCGGCGCTCCGCATGAAAGTCAATGCCTTGCGACTGCAGGATGATTTCTACAAGGTCATCGGCGGCCAAGATGACGAGGGAGCGGTCATCGTTTCTCAGTTCCCGGAAGCAGTTGACTTCATGCCCGAACTCGATGCCAGAACGATCAACATCGTCCCTGTTGATACGCTTGACGAAGTGCTCGACGCCTGCGATGCCTATACGCAGACCGTCGGCATCTATCCCGAATCATTGAAGCATGAACTCAATGACCGGTTGCCGCTTTTTGGAGCGCAGCGCTTGGTCTCTCTCGGCTACGCATCGGACGTGACTGTCGCCGGGCCTCAGGATGCCATCGAACCAATGGCGAGGATGGTGAAGTGGGTGGTCGATGAGATCAACTCGCCGGAAACCCGTGAGCCGCTGTGGGTCGCATAGCCGTGAAGCATTTCGGCATGGTCGTAGCTTGCCTGCTTACCCTTGCGGCTTGCTCCGAAGACCCCACCAATGTCGATTGGCTGCACTACGGAAATACCCACTCCGAGCAACGTTTCAGCACGCTTGATCAAGTAAATTCCAAGAACATCGATCGACTAGGCTTGGCGTGGCTGCAAGAGATTCCGGGTGCCCGAACGCTCGCGGTGACACCGCTCGCGGCCGATGGCGTGCTTTACTACACAACCGACCACGCGCTATCCGTCTATGCTGTTGATGGCGCCACCGGCGAAGTGCTGTGGACCTATGACCAGGTGTCCGAGGCGCCGGACACCTTGCGTATTCACATGGGCGTCAATCGCGGCGTTGCCTACGAGAACGGCAAGGTGTTCGCAGGTCTTACCGACGGCAGACTCGTGGCGCTCGATGCCAAGACCGGCGATGAAGTATGGTCGGTCCGAACATTTGACTTGGACAGCTCGCGCTATATTTCCGGTGCGCCTCGGGTATTCGCTGGCAAGGTGATCATCGGTCATGGCGGCGGCGACCTTGCGACCCGCGGCTACGTGTCCACCTATGACACACAGACCGGCGAGTTGCTGTGGCGCTTCTACACCGTGCCCGGCAATCCAGCCGATGGCTTCGAGAACGACGCCATGGCAATGGCCGCCGAGACCTGGACGGGTGAGTGGTGGAAATACGGCGGTGGCGGCACCGTCTGGAACGGCATCACCTTTGACCCGGAGTTCAATCGCGTCTATCTCGGCACCGGCAACAGCAACCCGTACAGTCCGGCTATCCGCAGCCCGGACGGCGGCGACAACCTATTCCTGTGCTCGATTGTCGCGCTCGATGCGGATACCGGCGAGTACATCTGGCACTATCAGGTCAATCCGCGCGAGGCGTGGGACTTCAAGGCGACGATGGATATGATCCTGGCGGACATCGAAATTGACGGCAGGATGCGCAAGGTGCTGATGCAGGCGCCGACCAACGGGTTCTTCTATGTCCTTGATCGCGAAACCGGCAAGCTGATCTCGGCCGAGAAATGGGGCGGCAGGGTGAACTGGGCGGAGCGCATCGACCTTGAGACCGGCCGTCCAGTGGAGAAGCCGAACATTCGCTACGAAGATGGCGAGCCTGTCCATATGTGGCCGGGTACCTTCGGTGCGCATAACTACCAGCCCATGTCCTACAACCCGATCACGGGTCTTGTCTACATCCCGCATCTTGAGGCGGGCATGATCATGGGCACGGTGACACCGGAAGCCTATGCGTCGGATCCTATCCGCACTGGCTACAAGCATGTGGCACAAACAGGCGCGACGTTCGGGGGGCTGCTTTATGACTCGGAGAACGGCGGCAAGGGCTCGCTCGTCGCCTACGACCCGGTGACGCAGACGGAGCGCTGGCGCCATGTCACCGACTCTTTCTGGAACGGCGGTACGCTCACGACCGCAGGCAACCTAACCTTCTACGGGACGGCCTTGGGCGAATTCGCCGCCTACAACGCGACGACGGGTGAGAAGCTCTGGTCGTTCGACGCGGGCCTCGGGATCATTTCGGCGCCCATGACCTATGGCATTGACGGCACGCAGTACATCTCGCTTCTGGTCGGCTATGGCGGATCGGCTGGCAGCGGCATACCTCTCTTGAAGCACGGCTGGAAATTCGGCCTGCAGCCGCGCAGGCTGCTGACGTTCAAGCTTGATGGCCAAGAGACACTGCCACCGACTCCGCCGCCGGATTTCACAGTGAATCCCGTCTTGGTCGAAGGCTTTGAACCCGACGCGATCAAGGTCAATCAAGGGATTACCCTTTATCACACAATCTGCAGCATCTGCCATGGTGGGATGCTCGCTGCAGAAAGCGTTGCGCCTGACCTGCGTGAATCGGCGCTCTCCGCCAACTATGATTCGTTTGCGGCAGTGTTGCTCGAAGGCCTGCTTGCAAGCCGAGGCATGCCGCTCTTCGACGACCTCTCGGCGGAGGATGTTGAGAGCCTCTACCACTTCGTGCGATACGGCGCCATGGTGGAAGGCGGCGCCGAAATCGAAATCGACATGAGTAAATGCACGTTTTGCGGGATTGCGAATTGAGGACTGTGTCCCTATTCCGCCTGCGCCGCTGACACCAAGCCTGGCTGCTCCGAAGTCAACGCGAACACCGTGTCGGTCATCCAGCGTTTGAAGCTGCCGTTGTCCATGAACTGCTTGCCAGAAGCGCAAGCAGTCTCTGCTTCTGTGCTCCGTCAGGAAGCCGCGTGATTCCGAAGCGCATTTCAGCGAGAGCAATAGTAGGCACTGCGAGCATCGGCGGGCATAGTGTGAATACGCCCTAGTTCGGAGAGGGCGTTTGTGTCCAGCAAGATCATCAAAGTATCACGGGCAATTGCTGCTGATCATGGTCTCGAAGCATCGACTCAAGGTCGTCGCCCGGCTCAACAATTGACATGAGGTCGTGAGGAAAATGGTCCTGTTCAGGTGTTTCTGCGGCATCGTCAAGGATTGAACGTGCCAAAGCCTCCAACTACCGCTCAAACACCCCAAATCGCTTCGAGAACTCGGGATGGTCAACCATCTCTTCCAGTCCGCCCCAGCCGCCTTCGGCGTGGTTGGCGAACTCTTGGTGAACGCCGTCGTCATCGATGAAGAAGCTCATCGTCACGTCGCTCCAAGGCCGAACTGACGGATACGAGTAGGGTGCCATGGTCGGCTGTTTCATTTTTGGTTCCATCTGATCCCATAGCGCTTGCACATCGGCTTTGTGTCCCTTGACCCAGTGCCACATGCGATAGAAGCTCGCTGTGTAGCGATCTTTGAGTGCAAAGGGCGCGAGGGCTGGCTCGTCCCACGAAGTCAGCGCGAAGTAGGTTTTCGCCTCCGGGTTCGTGCCCTTCAAGAAGCAAGTGGTTGCGCGGGCGGCGCCTGAAACGTCCACGGACTTCGCGAACGCCTCGCCTTGATGGCTGACCTCGGCTGCAACTGTCATCCCGCAGCCGTCGCAGTAGAAGTCGAGCGTTCTCTGCAGGTCAGCTGTATTCTGATTGATCGAGAATATGCGCAGAATCTTGCCGTCGCCTGGTTCGGTCACCTCGTCTGTCTGTACCAATTCGACTGGATTGTCCATGGCGTCTTTGGCGACGGAAAAGCGGACTTCACCAAGGCTGCCCCAGTCCTGTTTGGTCGGCGCACTCAAGAACTCAATGCCCATATCAAGACCACGCTGGTAGACAGCATCAATGTTGTCGGTCAGCAGCGTCAAGCCACGCAAGCCTTGGGTGTACATGTTCGGCTGCGGCTGCGCGAGCTGCCCAGGCTCGCACAGGAACACGATCAAGTCGATCAAGCACGCCGTTTCGGACATGTCCTCGCCAGCGATGTAGTAAAAGTGATCGAGGACGGCGCGGCCATCGTCAGTGAAGATAACGGGCGTTTGCGGCCCGAGTCCCAAACCTTGCTCGATGCCTTGCAGGCTGAGTTTCTCGTCCATTTCGAGGATGTTGTTCTTGTAGCAGTTCATGCCGAGAAAATCGGCGAAGAACGCGAGTTCCTTTGGCCAGACTTCTTCGAAGTTCTCAGAACTGACAGTCAGGCATACATGGTGCAGTCGGTCGATTGTCTTCATTTGTTTTTCCTTGTGGCGCACTATGCTGCGAGATTCGATAGGAACGTCATGGCTTCGCGGTGCGCATCCGGCGTGGCGGCGCACGTGATCTTGTCATCGTCGCCGGTCTTCTCGCTGAACCGCTGTATCTTGGGTGCCAAGTGAAAGGTGGTCTGGCCACACTCGCAGCGGCTGTCCCAATCGATGGTGACTTCATCGCCTGTGATGAATCCACCCCAAGCGCGCCGGGCGACAAGCGAGAAGAACGCCATGCGGCCTGTCACCACGCCCTTGCGCGGCAATACTTCGCTGGTTTCGGGGTCAAGCACGAAAGGGATGATCCACGGGACGAGGTGATAGCGGCCTTCGCTGCACATGACGTTGTGTGCAAACACTTCGGACATCCCATAGGCCATGGTCAGGCGTTCGATGCCGATGAATTGACAGACATCCTGCTGCCAGTTGTCGGGTGGTGTCATGCCTTTGGCGCCGCCACCGGACAGAATGATGGAGTCCGGCGAAAACATGTTCTTCTGACCGCGGGCGAGCCCCGAGGTCGCCATGCCGTGCATCAGGTTCCAAGTGCCGGATGCCCAGATGCGCTTGCCTTTGAGCTTCGAGAAGGTATCTTTGAAGAACGACTGGAGGTGGTAGGGCATGTCCGCTTCGAGCTGTTCGAACTCCTTCTTGCGCACGCGCATGTCCTCGCTGATCTCCAAGCGATCCAATGTGCCTCTTGACTGCGCAGCGCGGATCCGCGCCGCAAGGTAGAGCACGTCTGAGCTCATGTGACCCGGATAGGCGGCATGGAAATTCTCTTCGCCGCCAGCGATATGCTTGGCGTACATGTCGTTGCCGCGCAGCATGCCGTTATATCCGGAGCGGAAGTTGGGGAAAATGATGTGTACCGGCGCGTTCGAGACGTGTTCTTGACCAAAGCGCTGCATGATGGTCATTTTCATCGAGCGGCCAAGCACCTCCCATTCATCCGCACTGTGCGGTAGGAAGCTCATGGTGCCGGAAGTACCGGAGGAGTGTGTGATGCGAAGCGGCGTGGTTTCCATGACGCCGAGCCAATCGTCCAAAGACTTGCAATCGCTGACATCGACATCGGCAATCTCGTGCGTGGTCAGCTTGCCCAGCCACTTGTTGATGAGGGCGAAGCGCCCCTTTTGCAGCAGCGCAGGTGGATAGGATTTGTACATCGTGTGCTCGAATAAGAGCGGTACGACATCGTCAATGTTTCGGATCTCGGTAATGTCTTGTTCGTCGGCCAACTTCTTGAGCATGGGTATCTTGTTTCGTAGTTCGTCGAAGCGAAGCCTAAGGCCCGCGAGCTGCAGGTCGAGCATTTCATCTCTCGGAATGCTGCCCATGCGATTGACCGATCCGCCGAAAAACTCGAAGGGATCATCGGCTAGTCGTCGCGCCCGGTCTTCAATGCTCATTGGTTTCGACCATGAGAAGTGTCGCGGTCAAAGTAGCATTCGCGGATTGCCATTCTCACCGCAAACAGGAAAAGCGCACGGTAAGGAGGGTTTGATCAAGTCGCGATCAATTTCTCGACTTCAATGGGCACGCCACACATCCAGGACATATAGCTGAGCGGTTCGTAGGTTTTTGAACCGGTCGGCATCAGGCGATTGCAGTTTGCGCCGGGCTTGCTTGACGCCACCTTCATCGACTTCGCGCCGTGATGTCCATAGCCATGCGTCATCGCGACGACGCCTTCGCGCATGTCATCGCGAACGTCGATGCGGCAATGCACGCTGCCGTACGCGTTGAATGCGCGCACTTGGTCGCCGTCAAAGAGTCCGCGCTTGTCGGCATCGACAGGGCTCATGCGCAAGCGGTTGTCTGAGAGATGGCCTTTTCGCAGCGACGGCACATTCGCCATCCAGCTGTTGTGCATATGAGTCGTGCGCATGGATATGAGCTTGAGCGTATCCGCTGGCTCGCGCTGAAGCTGCTCGAATAGCGCTTCGCTTCGATCATGCAGGCCAGTGCGAACAAAGAGTTCGGGGCAGCAGTCGATCTTCTTGTCCTCATGCACCAGGCACCGCTCGAATACAGACTCTTTGGGTGATTCGGGCACAAAAGCAGTTTGGTGCGACAAATTTTTCAGCTTCTCGACCGACAGCCCACGATCCGCGAGCATGCCGTCGATCATGTTGAATCCATCGCGGTGATCGGGATCATCAAGGCCGGAAGGCAGGCCCATCGCCTGCAGGAGGCGCGAGACGATCCACCAGTCGGTGCGGCGCTCCGCTGCGGGCGCTTCCATGGCGTCGGTGTATTGGACATTCGGCGTGAGCTGTGTGCTGAGGAGCCAAGAGAACGGCGTGATGTCCGCGCGTTCAAGCCAGTCAGTGGCGGGCAGCACATAGTCGGCAAGTTCAGTGGTTGCGTTCGGCATGATGTCCACACACAGCATGAAGTCGAGGTGGCTGAACGCCTCGCGAATCTTCTCCTCCCCGCTCATCGACAAGAGCGGGTTGCCACCTAAGCAGATGAGCGCCCGCACCCCTTTTTGTTCGAAGATCTCCGGCAAGAGGACCGCAGGTAGCGCACCGAGACCCATCATGGGCAATACGCCGTCGGGCGTTTCGACATGGTAGGTCGCTGCTGGTGCCGGCATGGGGTCTGCAAGGCCTGTCGCCTTGTAGGTGCCGCCTTCGCGTCCGAGGTTGCCGGTCGCGAAGTTCAGCATCTCGGTCAGCCAGAAACTCAACGTGCCTTGTCGGCCTTGATTGACGCCTGTCGACAGGTAACAGGCGGCACCATCGGCAGCCATAATGTCGGACGCGACCTCGGTGATGCGAGCAGCCGGGATGCCGGTCACATCGGCTACCCGTTCCGGTGGCCATCGGCTGATGAATCGTTTATAGCCTTCAACGTTCTTGCCGTGTTTCTCGAGAAGCGCCTCGTTGAAACCGCCAAGCCTGTGGACTTCGTGTGACAGCGCGGCCAAGAAGTAGATGTCGGTGTCGGGCTTGATTTGCAGCGTCTCGCCAGTGTCTGCGCTTGATGACTCGATGCGGCGCGGGTTGACGAACAGCACAGTGCCGCCGCGTGACCTGATATCCTTGAGGATCTGACCGCCGTCGTTCGGTACCCCCACCCAAGTCCAGCGCGATGCACTTGGATTGGCGCCGATGCACAGCAAGTAATTCGTGTGATGGAGATCGGGAACGAGAAAAGTTGAGTTCCCATACATGGCGATCTCGCACACGACCTTGTTTTGGCAGTCCTGCGTCCCTGCAGTAAAGATCGTCTTCGTCTCCAGACCGCCTGGCAGCGCGTAGTAGCAGGCAGACATTGCTCGCGAATCAAAGGAGTTCGGATTGCCGATGTAGATTGCGATGGCGTCCTTGCCATAACGCTCGCGAATCTCGTTCAGGCGCGCGGCAGATGTTGCAATCGCTTCATCCCAACTGACGCGATCAAAGATACTTTTCGGCTCGCTGCGAGGATTGCGCCGCTTGAGCGGCCAGTTCAGTCGATCTGGGTCATTGTGCAGTTCGAGAAACGATATGCCCTTGACGCACGGGTTGCCGCCGATTGGGTGATCGGGGTCGGGTTTTAACTTCGAGACCTTGCCCTTGGCATCGATCTCGGCAATCATCGGGCAGGCGGGTTCGCAGATTCGACAAAAGGTGCGCTGTTCTTGGTTCATGGCATGTCTCCAGTTCAGCCTTCGGCTGCGAGGGTTAATTGTTCTTCGCGTTCGGTGAACTTCACTCGCGGCCGCCCCTGCGCTCGGCCAGCGGTGCGCTCAGCATGGTCGAGTCGCAACCAGCCCGGGCGCAGCACGGCCTCGGGCTGGCGAGCCTTGATTTCTTGCAGGACTTCTGTAGAGCGAAGCTCCGCTGGTGTCAGCCGGCCAGCCTGCAGGTCTTCAATGAGGCAGCGCAGTGTGTCCCTCGCGCACTTCTTGTTGGTGCCGATGATGCCGCGCGGCCCGCGCTTAATCCAGCCAGTCACATAGTTGCCCAGGACAGCGCCTTGGTCATCGCAAATGCGACCTTCGATGTGCCGAACAACGCCGAGTGCATCATCGAATGGCAGACCGGGAATGGGCGTGCCTCGATAGCCGATTGATCGCATGACAAGCCCCGTGTCGATGAATAATCGCTTTCCGGTGGGGCGCGCCTGCAATGTGCCGTTCGAAACTGGCTCGAGCGTGTTCTGCACGACTCGCAGTTGTTCAACTTTGTGCTCACCGAGCATCTCAACCGGCGAGCAGAGGAATCGAAACACGATACGCCTTTCGGCTGCGCGTGTGCTTTGAGCGGACAATTCACGCAAAGTCTCAAGTTTGCGCCGCGTTGCCCAATCGACGTTTGGTGGGGAAGCATCATCGCCTTCGACCACCACCGTCACGCCATCAAGATGGCCGATCTCTTCAAGTTCCGGGTTGTGGTAGGCGGCTTGCGATATGCCACGTCGCCCCAGAATCACAACTTCTTTGACGGCGCTTGCTTTCAGTGCGCGCAGTGCATGATCGGTGATATCGGTCTTTTCGAGATCAGCCACGGGCGCGGTCAGAATGCGCGCCACGTCGAGCGCAACGTTGCCATTGCCGACGACGACAGCGCGGGGATGAGAGAGGTCAACGTCAAGATGGCTGAAGTCGGGGTCGCCGTTGTACCAAGCGACGAATTCGCGCGCCGACACTGAACCGGGCAGTCCTTCTCCGGGGATGCCAAGCCGGACATCATCGCTCGCGCCCACGGCATAGATGACGGCATCGTACCAGCGGGCAAGTTCACGAGGCTGAACGTGGACGCCAACCTCCACATTGCCGAAATAGCGCACGCATCCATGCTTGAAGAAGTAATCGAACAAGCGCTCGACGATGAGCTTCTTTTCTGGGTGGTCCGGCGCTACGCCGCCGCGAATCAGTCCCCACGGCGTGGGCAGGCGCTCAAAAAGATCGACCTCGACATTGAGGTTTCGATCTTCGATCAAGTGTTCTGTCGCGTACATGCCCGCAGGTCCGGTGCCGATGACGGCGATGCGAAGGATTCTGTCTGGGGTCATGCGCTTCGCTCGCCAAAGTATTCGCGATTGATCTCGGCGTAGTGGCGCATCGTCGCCGGTAGGCAATCGTCCTCGAAGATCGCCAGCACCGGGCAGGCTTCCACACAGGCGGCGCAGTCGATGCAGCGCCTTGGGTCGATGTACATCTGCTCAGCCTCTTCGAAGCCGGTTTCATCAGGCCCCGGACTGATGCAGTCCACAGGGCAGATTTCAACACAGGAATAATCAGCGACGCAGGCGGCGGTGATGACGTAAGCCATGGAGCGTTCCCTCACAGCCAATGACGGGGCAGGCCAGTTTGGATTATCGCGCCCAACACGGCTTGCGGGTGGGGCATGGGAGAAGTCCGCGATGCGCGAGTGCATTTTTGTCCAGTTGGCAGTGGACTAATCCGCCTCGCTGGGCGAAGATGACATCCAATCAAGCGCGAGAAAAAGCGTGAATTCCAAGCCGATACAAGAGAACCTGCTGTCCGCGACCGATGCTTGGGGAAAGCTCCTGGCGCACCGGTGTCCCAAGTGCGGCCAGGTATTCTTTCCTAGGATGTCCGAATTCTGTCTCGCCTGTCTCCACGATACCCTTGATGAGATTGAACTCAGCGGCCGGGGCCACGTGCACGCCTTCGCGACGAGTGCGCTGCCCGGGAGTAAAATTTCAGCCCCCTACACCTGTGGCTATATTGACCTTGAAGAGGGCGCACGCATATTCACGCGGCTACACCCGGAATTTACTGAAGCTGACATCGCGACAGGCATGAACGTGGCGATTGTGCCCGGAGAATTGTGGCGGACGGATGATGAGTCGGTGATTGGGTATTATTTTCGACCAGCTTGAGCATAAGCACATGAAGTGGGGTGATTCCGGTGTAATACGAACCACTCGGCGCAGTAGGTGCAGTAGGTAAGGACAATGCCACGACAGCGTATCTCATTCACCGCCCCAAACGCGGATTAGCTCGACAGGAAGGTGAAAGTTGAACACGAATGCAAGAGCAACAGTGAAGCGGTTAATGATCTTATCCGATAAGTGCGCAGAGTCGAAAAGATTCGCGCTCGCTTGATCGAAGCTGAATTCGGCGGATTTACGAGTTTGTCTTGTGAAGAGATACGCACCGAAATAAAAGACGAGTTGCGGTGGAGTGGCGAGTTACAGGATTAGGCAGGCCACCGAGGTAGACCTTAAGCGAATCTATCGACGAGGTGTATTGAAGTTTGGACCTGCGCCAAATCAATAGTTCCCCGCAAACGCCTCGTCATCGATGACGCCCGTGAAGTTGATGTCTTTGAGTTCCATCCCCACCGCGCGGCAGAAAATAATCTGAATGATCGCGCAGCGCGCGCGGGCGAAGCGCCCGAAGTATTCCGGCTCGCGAACCTTGTGCCCGACGATGGATTCATAGTGAGCGATCTGTTCGGCTTCGCTAGGGATGCCGTCTAAGATCTTGGCACCCTCCTGGCGCTCGCGCATGTGATGCATGAGTAGGTGAAAGAACAAGTCCTGCTCGCCCGGGCCGAGGCCAGCGATTTCCCAGTCGAGCATGGCTGCAATCTTGAAGTCCTTGGCAATCACATTCGCTGGCCGCCCGTCCTGCCAGACGATGTTGTCATCGTCGAAGTCCGGCACGTTTTTGCAGATCCAGTCAATATGGCCATCAGTTTGCGGACTCGGGACATCCGCGCCGCCCTTGCCCCAATTGTAGAGGTCAACCCACCAATTGACCTCCTTTCGCATCTGCAACTCAGCACCCGGCGCTCGCTGGAAATAGGTCTTGAACTCTTCGGACACTGGCACGCGATGCAACTCGGCCATGCACCGAATGAGGTCGAACCAGTAGGCCTCCCGCTGTGCGGGCGTCGCGTCATGCAAGAATCCCGTCGTCGTGTACGCCTTGTCCGCCTTGTGGCCGTCAAGGGCGACCTCGCCCGCGACATGCTCCATCACATAGAACGGGCGCGCCACTGACAATTCGAGGCCGACAATCCTAGGCACAGGCAGCGACGAGTGTTCGCCGATGTGCTGCACCACGCGACATTGCCGCTCAAGATCGTATTCACGGAACATGGTTCTGCCGTCGGCTGGCCCGAGCCGCTGCACGAACTTCTTGGCGACTTGCTTGCCGTCCCTGACAAAGCGAGCGCCGAATATATTGGTTTCATTCGAGTAACCAGTTGCTGTTGGCGTCCAACCTTCGAGTCTTAGGTCTGTCGCGCCCAAGCGTTCTTGCATCCAAGACTGAAACTCTTCCAAGGAAATGTTCATGACGGATTCCTGCAATTCCCACCACTCAAGGGATGAACCCAATTCGAGCCTGATGCTTGCTACTGTGCCGACGGCGGCAGGTGCTGTCAATCTCAGTACAATTTGGCGAAGACGAAATGAGCCTGAGAGGGTTTGAGATATGAGTGACACGGCGATGAGCCGCAGCGACATCGTACGGGACTACGTGACACGGCTGTGGAACCAGCGAGACCCAACAGCCATCAAGGACTACCTTCAAGAGCCCTGCTGGCGGCACGATGCCGGTGAGCCGGAACGAAATTTCATGAAATTCAATCACGAATTTCAGATGGTCAGGGCGCAGGAAGGCTACAAGGCGGCGCATTTTGATTTCCAGATTGTGAAGCTATTGGAGTCAGGCGAGTTTGTGACCATGATTTGGAATCTTTGTTTCACGCCAGCGACCGAAGAGATTGGAAACCGTCTGAAGAAGCAAGCGGATGAGTGGGTCAAAACGTGGCATCCCGCTGATGGCGGCGAGGATATTGGCAATCGCCACGAGAGGCAGGGTGCCGTTGTCGATGATCACGGGAGTCTTCTCTATAAGGGCATTGAAGTCTTTCACATCGTGGACGGCAAAATTGTTGAAGTCTGGGTCGCGCAAGGATTCGGTCTGACAGGGCATTGGGGGCCGACGATGACCTAAGGTTCCGGATAGGCGACTTCCCGGGGTTCCCCTAAGGACTTCGCAAGCACCCCGACAATCAGAGACAAGGCAACGAACGGGCCGAGCACCGAAAAGCCGATGCCGACCAGCGCGCAGGAGAGCAGTAGCGCGGTTGCGGAATGCGCGAGAGAGATCCCCAATAGCCCTGCGAGGAAAAACGCGGCGCCAGCGAGATACACCTGCTTGACCGTATAGATGTCGAGCAGGCGGCCAACGATGGGCGCAGCGATGTCTGCACCCAACAAAACCACCGACGCGGCAATGGAAACCGTGGCGACCGAGGCATCGAATGCCGTCACGAAGTGTGGCGAGTAGATGCCGAACGTCAGGAGCGACAGCGACCCCATCACGACGGCCAACAAGCACAAGGCAAGTTGCAGCGTGCCGTCGTAGCGCTTAGACATTGCGCGACCGACCCTCCCAATAGGGTTTGCGCAGTTCGTTCTTCAGCACCTTGCCGGTGGGATTGAGTGGCAGTTCGTCAACCACCTTGTATTGCTGTGGCCGTTTGAATTTGGCGAGACGTGATTCCAGAAAACGCGCAAGCGCTTCGGTGTCGATCGCCCTTGACGGTCTGGGCACAAGAAACGCGAGAATTTGCTCGCCGAAGTCTTCCTGAGGAATGCCGATGACGGCGCAGTTTTCGATATCGGGATGTTCGAAGATCGCGCGCTCGATTTCTGCCGGATAAATGTTCACGCCGCCGGCGACGATCATGTCTTTGATGCGGTCGGTGATGTAGAGATAGCCCTCTTCGTCTATGTGGCCAACATCGCCGGTTCTGTAGAACCCGTCCTTGACAGTGTCTTCGCCAAGCGGCGCTTGGCCGAGATAATTCTTCAGGACGAAAGGCGTTCTCGCGGCGATTTCGCCAGTTTCGCCAACCGGCAGCGCGTTCCATGCGTCGTCGATGATCTTGAGCTCGACTTCCGCGTAAGGCCTGCCGCTACTAGCGGGCTTCTCAAGCTGTTCTTGCGGCGAGATGTAGGTGAGCATGCCAGCTTCGCTGCACCCATAGCACTCCCACAGCACGTCCGTACCGATCTTCTCGAAAATCCATGCTTTCAGACTTGTCGGCACCGGTGCGGCGCCCGTGTTCCATGAAGTGCTCGACGAGAGGTCGTAGCGCGCAAACACCTCTTCTGGCAGCGCTTGGATGCGAAGCAGCATGGTGGGCACCGATGTCCAGACTTGAACGCGATGCTTGTCAATCAACTGCAGGGCTTTTTCTGGGTCGTAAGGGTCGAGCAGCACGATGGTGCCGCCCTTGTGGGCAGCATTCCTTGCCGCCGCCGGTCCGGCGCCGTGATGCACTGGCATGGAGAGCAGGATGACCGGACGGTCGGGAAGCGGTGGTATGGAGCCGACAGACTTCAGATGCCGCAGCATCTCTTCTTGACTATAGGCATCCGCCGCAATCGGTGGGACACCCTTTGGACGACCTGTGGTGCCGGAGGTATAGAGCACTGAGTCCGCCCGATTCGGGCCGAAGCGCGGCACGGGCTTGCCGCTGGTCACGAGATCTTCGATGCGGTGACCGGCTGCACCTGCATCTTGGCCGGATGTGAACAACATGCCAAGGCCGGGTTGCTCGTCCCAAGCTGAGACGTCGTCATCATCGCAGGCCAATCCAACCGCGTCGCTGTCTTTGATGATGTACATCGCTTCAGAGGCCGTCAGTTTCCAGTTGACAGCCACCAGCGTGATACCGAGCTTCTGCATGGCGCGCTGCATGACGAACCAAGGAAAATCCAAGCGGAACCTCATGCCGAGCCGGTCGCCCTGCTTGAGACCTAATCGAACAAGTGAGTCGGCTAGCCGGTTCGACTGCTCATTCCAAGCGCCGTAGGTCAGTTGCCTGTCCTCTTTGATCAGGGCGACACGATCAGGGTCGTTTTCAGCCCAGTATTCGAGTGTGCTAGGTTGCGCTTTGTCGAGCATGTCACCGCACCAGCACATGAATGCCGCAGGCGCCGCCTTGCAAGCCTGTGACGACACCGCCGAGCATATGCGCCACGCCGAGCTTGGCGTCATCAACTTGACTGCCGCCCGCTCCGCCTCGGAGTTGCCTCGTAATATCGACAACAACGCGCACGCCCGATGCGCTGAGCGGATGGCCGAGCGAGAGCAGGCCACCGCTGGGATTGACTGGCACGCGGCCGCCGAGTTCGGTGGCACCAGAGCGCAGCAGGCGTGCGCCCTCGCCGCGCTCGCATAGCTGCAATTCTTCGTAGCGCAAGAGTTCCTCGTTGGCAAAGGCATCGTGAATCTCGACGACATCAATGTCCTTGGGGTCGATTGCGGCCATCTCGTAGGCGTCAGTCACAGCCTTGTCGCCGAAGTCGAAGGTCGTGATGTCTTTCTGGTTGAAGGCGTAGCTGCCTGAGACGAGTGATGATCCGGTGATCTTGATCGGCTTCGTGGTGTGTTTTTTCGCGAACTGCGCTGAGCAGAGAATGACAGCCGCGGCGCCATCGGTGTTGGGGCAGCATTGCAGCAGCGTGATAGGGTCGCAGATCATTCGTGAAGCGAGTATTTCGTCCTCGGTCAGCGCTTTCCGATACTGCGCAAACGGATTGTGCATGGCGTGCCGATGGTTCTTCGCTGACACGCGGGCGAAGTCGCGCACGTCTGCGTCCTGCGTGTCGAGTTGACGACGCGCGATGTTGGCGAACAACGCTGGCATAGTCAGGCCGAGTTCGGCTTCAAGGTCTTGGCTTGCTTTGAGCGGGCGCGAGGCCACCTGAGTGCCAGTGATCGCCTCGACGCCGACGGCGATACCGACGTCAAAGAATCCAGAAGCGATGTCCTTCCACAGGCCGCGAACCGCCGTGCTGCCGCCTGCGCAAGCGTTCTGCACATTGAACATTTCAATTTCGCTGATGCCGTGCGCCATCATGATCTTCTGGCAATCTGTGGTAGCGTTGACGGCTCGTGCGGCATAGGCGACCTGAAGTGCTCTCGGATTCAAGCCGCAGTCTTGAAGCGCCGCGCCCACCGCCTCCGATCCAAGTTCGTGCGCGGTCTTGTCTGGAAATTTGCCGAACACCGTTTGCCCGATGCCCAGTACGACGACTTCGTTCATGTGATGTCCCTCTTGGTTTCTCTTATTATTGTCTGAACAAGTCCATCCTTGGACTTGTTCATATTCGCATAGCAGAATTGCGATTCTGCTATGCTCGCGAATTCAATGCCTTACGGCACTGAATTCAGTGGGTGCGTCCATGCACCCACCCCTGCGGGCGGCTGCGCCGCGCATCTTTGCTCCTGCAAAGATGTCGGCGGCACATCCATGTGCCGCAGTAAGGGGAAACTCTGTTATTCAGAGTTTCCCCTTACTGCGGCTTGGGTGTGAAGATCACTTGATTCTGCAGGTATTCTTGCAAGCCCTCAGCACCGCATTCCGCGCCCAAGCCCGATTGCTTGAGGCCGCCAAATGGCACATTGACGTCGATTGTCATTGCGCCGTTGATATAGATCGATCCGGCCATGAGTTGTCTTGCGATCTCAAGCGATCGATCAGGATCTGCGCCCCAGACCGAACTTGACAGTCCAAAGGGTTGATCATTGGCTAGCGCGATGGCTTCCCTGCAGGAAGTATAGGGCAGGACTTTGACGATAGGGCCAAAGATTTCTTCTTGGCAAATGCGCATCTCGTTGGTGGCATCCGCAAACACGGTAGGTTCGACAAACCAGCCTCCGGCGAGGTGTTCCGGGAGGTTCTTCGGCTGTCCGCCGCCGCTCACGACTCGCGCACCCTCTGTGCGTCCGACTTCAATAGAGTCGAGTACGCGCCGCATATGCGTCTCGCTCACCATCGGACCAAGCTGCGTGGCTGGATCCATCGGATCGCCGATCACAACACCCGCCGCCGCACTGCCAAGGGCATCCACATAGTCGCTGTAGCGCGCCGCTGGAACCAGTATCCGCGACTGGGCAATGCAGGCTTGACCATTGTTCAGCAGCGCACTTGTGGCCAGCAAGCCGGGGATGATCGCGTCGATGGGCATGTCTTCAAGCACGATGGCGGCTGCATTGCCACCAAGTTCCATCGAGCACGGCTTCATTCGCGCTGAACATGCCGCGGCGACCTGCCTGCCCACGGGGGTTGATCCAGTGAAGCTCACCTGGTTGATGCCATCGTGCGCGACGAGGTGTTCGCTCGCTTCGCGGTCCGCGACAACGACGTTATAAGCCCCAGAGGGCAGGTCAGCTTCGAGCGCTGCTTCAGCGATGACGTAGGCTTCGAGAGGCGTTTCCGGTGAAGGCTTATGGACAACCGTGCAGCCAGCGGCAAGGGCTGGCGCGATTTTCGACATGGCCGAGATAAAGGATACGTTCCACGGCACGATGGCGGCGACGACGCCAACCGGAAGTCGATTGATGGTGGCATCGGCATTCGTGCATGACCTCGGAACGGAGGATTCGGTGTCGCGGATCATGTTCGCGTAGTAGCGAACCACGTTGACGCCCCACGGCGTATTGACGGCTTGGTTCATCATCAGCAGGCCGCCGTTTTGCATTGAAGTCAGTCGCGACAGTTCTTCGCTTCGCGCTTCCAAGGCATCGGCAAAGCGTTCAAGGCGGGCAGCTCGCTCTTCTGGCTTCAGGCGAGGCCAAGGCCCTTCGTCAAAGGCTTGACGCGCTGCCGCCACAGCAGCATCGACATCGGCCTTGCCTGCTTCGGGCACGGTGGCGGCGAGTTGTCCGGTATGTGCTTCAACGACATGGATGGTCGAGCGAGACGCGGGCGGGCGCCACTCGCCGCCCACAAAGAGCCTCTGGTGTTCGATCATGGAGCACTCGTTGTTCACTTCTGCCGAACAAACAATGGTAGTGGCGATGCGGGGATAATCGCCCTACTATCGGGATATTTTCTTACATGCTGAGTTTACGATTAACGTTTCGGCACATCGAGAAAGTCGGTAAAGCCGGCAGGCGCGTAGGGCCCGAACACAGTCTGTTCCAAGACGCCAATGCCGCTACGTTCTCCGTCATCCGCTCGCACCACTTGCTGCACATGTATGTTTTCCGGTGCCAGCAGGTCGAGTTCAGCCGGATCAAAGGAGTCGCTGCCGGTGGCAAGCTCACCCTGCCAAAAACCCTGACCCCACTCGGGGTGGAAATAGCCAAGCCCTTTCATCTGAAATCGGAGTATGGGTTCGAGCGAGATCGTGCGAGCCTTGTCTTGAAAATCAATGAGGTCGATCTCGGCTGACTTGGCAAGGCGGGTGTTTGGATGGTAGCTGACTCGCTGTCGCATTCGAGCCAATCGTTCGAAGCGACTCTCCACGACTTCCGGCACGTCTGATTCGCTGTCATACAAGGGCGCAACAATGGCCTCGTTGATCAAGGGCTGGCCTTGAGCGTCCTCAATGCATACGGCATGGGAGACATGGTCGTTCCAGATGAGAGGTGCCCAGATGAAGAATGCACTCCCAGGTGGCGTTGGCGCACCGCCCCTCTCCGGCTCTCCGGCCGTATCGCGGGTGCCCCAGGAGCGATCCTTGGTGCCATGGCACTGGCTCGGAATGACCTGTATCTCACCATCGGGATGGCGGATAGTGCCCGCCCAGCAACCGAACTGCAAAAAGCGTGTGGTGTCCATTGTCCGGCGCGTGCCTTTCCACATGGTTTGTCTTTCTTCTTCGATAGCCGCCGTTCTTGCAGAAAAAACAAGGTCGCAACATATGCCGCTGTCGTTGTCATCGAGTGTGACACGCGCGCTTAAGAGAGGCTTCAGAGCTTCGATACGAAAAGGCCCCACTTGCATTTCCGTGCGTTCAAGGGGCGCGCGGCGCGAACCAAAGAAGCAGTGTTGTCGGCCATTTTTCTCGACCACGCTGAAGGCACAGTCCAAAATACTGCGATGCGGGAACAGTGACATGCCGATGCCGAAATAATATGAACCGTCTTCGGCATAGCCGTTAAACCAAGAGCGGTCATAAACATTGCGATCGCTGCTCGCGGGGTGGGCAAGAGGCTCGGCAGTCTGGTGGACCGGGTAGTCGTCAAATTTGTTGAGCATGTTTGCGAATCCTCCCGCAATCAGTGGCTATTCATTGCGGCTGAGGCGCGAGCCGCTGCAGAAATGGGAACATCATCATCAAGCGATACGCGACTCTCTGGAGAAGCGGCAAGCTATCAATTGCCGTCACATGCCTCGATATATCCCCGAGAAGTTTCATATCGAGTCTATGGGTATCAAACCACCATGTCCCATCAACGCGCTTGAACGTGTCGTGATAAATGCCGCAGCCAATTGCCTGCAAAGGGAATCCGTCCTGCGGCACCGCCTGCATCATTGTCAGATAAGCGCGGCTCTTCGCTGTGCCGGCGTCTTCATCAACCTCAATCCATACATTGCTGATCCGGTGCATCGTGCCGAGCTTGTTATCCGGTGCCCATCGCTTGAGCATTTTTTCTGCGCTTGTTGCCAGATTCGGCCCCAAATCCTCTTCCCCCGTCTCGGGAATCGTCACTGTGCAGTGCTTGAATAGTTCCCGGCAGGTCTCGGCAGGTCCGCCACCTTCATCGGTTGTCCACGCGGACTGATAAATGAGGTTTTCAATTTCTCGGTAGCTGTCCATTGTTTTTCCAAGATCTCAATCGCCGGTGAATTGTGGATAATAGCGCACGGTCAAAGTTCCCAAATCCTTGCGAGGAGACACGATATGAACGCGACACTCATCTATAGAATCCTCATTTTCTTGTTCGCTCTGCTGTCAGTCAGCGGTTTGAACATTGCCTTCAACCCCGCCGGTATCGATGCGGTGTTTAGTCTGCAGATGCTCGATATCGATACCAATATCGGCCTCAGGGCTGATCTCGGCGGTTTCTTTATTGGCGGTGGATTGCTGCTGGCCTATGGCGCCTACAAGACGGAAGGCGTCTGGCTCAGAGCCGTTGCTGTGCTGATCGCCTGCATATTGGCTGTACGAGTCTATGGCGTGGTGACGCAGGACTACACGCAGACGCAAGGCGTTCTGATTTTGGTGGAAATCGTCATGGTGACTGTGTATCTGTTGGCGGCGCGGAATTTTGATCAGGCGGCGAGGTCTTAGCCGGGGTTCAGAACGACTTTCAGCGTACTGTCCTGTTTTTCAAAAAACTGTGTGTAGGCTTGTTCACCTTCACTGAGCGGCATGTGATGGCTGAAGACCCGCTCAGGACGAATTCGTCCGCTTTGCAATAGCGGGATCAGCGCTGGCCAGCTCATCGGCACATAGGAGAGCACGCTGCGAAAGGTGAGCGACTTCATGATCGCCAGAAGGTGTGGAAACTGCAGGGTCGGGTGGTGTGAAATGCCGACGCAGGCGATCACGCCGCGATTGCTCGCGATTTCAGCTGATAGCTGAATGCTCGACTCCCTGCCGGCTGCATCAATGATCGAATCTGCCATCGCGGCATCGGTCGCTTCAGTCATTTCCTGCGCTGCTTCTTCGGGTTTGAGCGGCACCGCGCCGAGTGTCCTCGCCTGTTCGCGCCGATAGTCCACCGGGTCGATTGCAAACACCTGACTCGCTCCGAAGACAAAGGCGAGTTCCACCGCCATCAAGCCGATCGGCCCGAGACCCACAACGGCAACCGCGCCGCCGGGCTGAATTTCAGCCTTCTCACAACCAAAATATGCCGTTGCGAGGGTGTCGGTCAGCAGTAGAGCCTGCTCAGCGCTGATTCCCTCGGGAATCAGCGTCGCATTGGCTTTTGCGTCGGGCACCAGAATCGCTTCTGCCTGACCACCGTGCAGTGCACACGAGTTGCCGTAGATACCCAGTTGCAGTCGGTGACAATAGAAGGGCTTGCCCGCCTTGCAGTTGGCGCACACGCCGCAGGCTTTGGAAGTGAGCCCGGAAAGCATGACTTGATCGCCATGCTTGACTTGATCAACGTGTCTGCCGAGTTCAACGACCTCGCCGATGGTTTCGTGCCCGACGCAAAAGCCGGTGTCCGTTGAGGCGTTGTTGATACCGTGATAGAACTGGCTGTCACTGCCGCAAATGGAACAGTGGGTGACCTTGACAATCGCGCTGCTGTGATCACGAAGGGTGGGATCATCGACGGCGCGGTAGCGCACGCCGGATTCTCCCTCAAAGACCATGGCCTTCACGAGAGCTTCTCCAAGACGAATCCTGACCTCGGGAAGTGTATGGCAATGTCGCCGAGTGATTTAGTGCGACGCAGCAGGACGATTTCGTTCTCGCACAATTGTGCGAGCTCGCCTTCGACCGGGCACTTGCCGATATATTCAGGCGTGACACGTAGCGTCTCGCCGAGCTCCAAGTTCGAACCACTGAGCGCATTGCTTTCGCCGATATCCGGGTCTGACGCTCGGGCGATCGCCAATGCATCGGCACTGCTCATTTCGCTGCGCGTGCTTGGCGGCATGTCCGCCATGCGTTGTTGCCAAGCTGCCAGCTTCTTGAGGGGCTTGATCAGATCGCTAAACTCAGGCAGCAAGAACAAGGTCGAGACCGATGTGTGTACGGCAAGGTCGGCGGCTGTGAGATCAGTTCCAAGCAAAAAGGGACCGCCACATGACAACTGGCGCTCGATTGCGTGCAGCGCGGCGCTGAGCTGTCCGAGGCAGCTGGGCGTCATGGCCCTCGCTGTCTCGGCATCGAGTGCCGTCGGCATGATCTTGTTTCGATCAGCCAGAAAGTCATCATCGATGTAGCCGCCAACACCAATCAAGATGACGATACTGGGTAGGAACAGACTATTACCCCACTGCTCAAGGGCGGCGATGGTCGCACGATGGCTGACTGGATAGAGCGCTGGCGTTGGTGCCAGCCGTTCCAATCGAGCCGCTATGTGATGGCTGTCACAGTGGATATTGGCACCCAACTGCAGGACGGGCGTCATTCGGTAGCCGCCGGTGAGCGCCGTCAAATCGGGCTTCGGCATGATCTGCGGAATGATCACTGAATGCCAAGCAAGCCCTTTGATTCCGAGCAGCTTGCGGATTTTGCCTGCGTAGGGCGAAGGGTAGTAGTGGTGAAGGATGATATCAGTCATACTCCGCAAATATCCCACATCATCGCCCGGACGCGCACTCGTGTATGCACTTTACGGGCAACGAAATGCAGAATTGAAGTGTGTAAGTCCTAGAGTCGGTCATAGTATTGGGTACGGAATTGCAACGGGACTGAAGAGATGCTACTGAAAGACAAGGTCGCCATCATCACTGGTTGCAACAGTGAGATTGGCATGGGGTGGGCCGCCGCCATCAAGTGCGCCGAGCAGGGTGCCGATGTCGTGGTCTGTGACTACAGGACTGATCAGCTCGATCAGCTTACGGCGCGAATTGACGCGCTTGGACACCGGGCGATTTGGCTGCGGGCTGACATTAGCGATCAGGCACAAGTTGAGCGAGTCGTTGACAAAGCGATTGAAACCTTCGGGCACATTGATGTGCTCATCAACAATGCTGGCATCGCGTCGGACAACGGGCCGTTTCTTGAATGCAGCGAGGAGATGCTTGATCGCAACATTGCCGTCAATTTCAAAGGTGCGTGGTATTTCTGCCAAGCGGTCATCCCGCACATGAGAAAGCAGGGCGGGGGTGCCATCGTCAACAACGCTTCCCTCAATGCCACTCGGCCAGTTGCCGGCTGGGCGCCCTATACGACTTCCAAGATGGCGTTGATCGGCATGAGCAAGTCCATCGCCTATGAATTTGGTGTCGATAACATCCGCAGCAACTGCATTGCACCGGGTCCCATTCGTACTGAGCTTGGACTCGGCGGCTCGCGCAGGGTTGCCGAAGAGCTGGACATACCGTTCGATGAGGCGGTGAAGCTCGCTGAGCATGCGAATGTGCTCGGTCGCTGGGGGAGTCCCGGCGAAGCCGCCGATCTCATGGTATATCTTGCGAGCGACATGGCGAGCTTTGTCACCGGCTCGACGATCGATGTCGGTGGCGGATTTGTTGCCGGGCTATGACTTTTGCATAGACATGACGAGTTTCGCAATGCGCAAGTCGTAGGGTGTGACGCAGATGAATGTGGACGGAGGTGTCCTCAATGGACAAGCTGCAAGGTAAGCGCATTTTGCTCACAGGCGCATCGGGCAAGGTTGGCATCCCCATGAGCGAACGTCTTGTGCGAGACGATAACGAGGTGTGGGGCATCGCCCGATTCACTGATCCGGCGAGGAGGCAGCGCTTGGACGACATGGGGGTTCACACTCGTGCGGTGGACCTATTGGAGCCGGATTTTTCGCAACTGCCCGACAACTTTGATCATGTGATTCACCTCGGAGGCGATGTCTGCCAAGGTGATGAGACAGGCATCTTCATGCCGAACGGCAAGAGCTTCATGCTCGCAAATCAGGTCAATGGCATCGGCACCGGCAAGCTGATGTCGCGGTTTCGCAATGCCGAATCCTGCTTGGTTGTCAGCACCACTGGCGTGTTCAAGCAACGAGATGCGGATAAGTACGATCAGCCCGAAGTCGAAGATGGCCTCTTGGGGCCGTTTCATGACGATGCGCCGCAGTACAGCGCTTCGAAGAACGCACAGGAAGTCATCGCGCGCTTTTGCGCCGAGGAATTTGGACTGCCGACGATGATCGCACGCCTCGGCTGCCAAGTCAGCAGCATCGAAAACGGACTTGTCGCGGGGTATATCGGCGCGATCAATGCAGGCATGCCGTTCCCAGGCTTTCATACCGACAGGCCGTGCGTCTACCAGTACATCCATGATGACGACATCTATGATCATGTGCCCGGCCTGCTCTCGATCGCTTCCACGAAACCAGAAACTCTCAATTGGACGGGTGCCGAAGTGGTCGATATCCGAGATGTCGCCAACCATATCGGGAAGCGCATCGGTCGTGACAATATTGAGTTCGTAGCGGATCCGTGGGGTTTGATGTGCACTATTTCCGATACATCAAAGCTGATTGAGCTTGTAGGGCCTTGCAAGCTCGATTGGAAAGAATCAATGGACCGGGTGGTGGACGAGCTGATGCCGGAATGTCCACGAATCTAGGAGGGGCACATCTTTAGAACTGGCTATATTGCTTGGGCGCTACTTTTAGCGGGTAGTGTCAATGCTGGATTAAGTTCCGCGGAGACAACACTTGCTTGCGATCCCGAAGGCGATCTGCAATTTGTCTGCGGGCCTAGAAACGCAGAAGACTTAGTTCATCTGCCCAATACGCCATGGATAATCACCAGCGGCGAGGGTCTACATCTGATCAACGTTGAAGACAAGTCGTGGCAGATGGTGGACGTGACATACCCGCCAGTGGATACCGTTATTGCCGCGCCATATCAGGCTTGTCCCTCACCCCTTCAGCCAGGTGAGCGCTTCGTGCATGGGATTAACGTTCGCCTGCGCGACAGTGGCGTGCACGAGCTCTATGCAGTCAACCATGTTGGGCGCGAGTCGGTCGAAGTCTATGACCTCGACAGTAATCAGCCTGTGCCCATCCTTCGCTGGAAAGGCTGCATCCCTCTGCCTGAATCGCTGTTTGGGAATGCCGTGAGCCCGCTGCCTAACGGCGGACTTGTCATCTCGATCAGCTATGACTCAACAGACCCCAAACTGATGGAGAAAATGATGGCCGGGGAGAAGACCGGTCACGCACTTGAATGGTTCCCCGCACAGGGCTTAAGCAAAGTGCCCGGTAGCGAACTGTCGGTCAACAACGGTATCGAGACGTCAGCCGATGGCGAGTGGCTGTACATCAACAGCTCAGGACGCGGTGAGCTGACGCGCATGCCTCGCTCAGGTGTCGAGACATTCGCGGTCTGCGAACTCGATTCCGCGATTGTAGAAATTGACCCGCTCTCGATGGAGATTATCAATGTAGTCAGTCGTAGCAGAACCCCTGTTTTCGGTGCGGTGACTAGTGCGATTCGAATTGACGATACGCTGTGGCTGGGCACCTTGCGCGGAAATCGTGTTGGGTATATGACTATGGCAGATGATTGAATAATCTTAAAGGGACCTTTCGATAGCCAAACAGTGCCGAATTGATGAATGGAGTCGGCTCGTCCATCTCAATGCGTTCCACGTTTTCAACCAGTGCCTTGAGCAGTGCTTTCATTTCCATCTTCGCCAGATGTTGCCCGATGCAGGCATGCGCCCCGTGCCCAAGTGCTAGATGGTCACGAGGATTCCGGTCCGCAATAAAGGAATCTGGCGATACAAAATGTCGCTCATCCCTGTTTGCGGAGCCGTACATAATGACGACTCGCTGCCCTTTTCGTAGCACAACGTCGCCCGCGCGATAGTCCTCCACAGCCTTTCGCGTAAACCAGCGCAATGTGGCACCGTGCCGCAACGCTTCGTTGACAGCGCTTGTGATCAATGCGGGGTCGGCCTTCATCTTCTGCCACTCCTGGGGGTTTCTCGCGAGCTCAACGAGCAGATTGTTTGTCGCCAGAATGGTTGTATCTAAGCTCGGTAGTGCCAAGCCCAGAATGACCTGTCCGGCTTCATGGAGTGTCATCACCCCTTGATCGATCGATTCATACAGCTGCGCAGCCCAGCCGCCAGCCACCAATTCTTCGGGTTTCAGATCATGAAAGAAGCGGCGTCCTTGGAACATGGTTTTCAAGTGACCAAAGTATCCCTTCTTGAGCGGCCCGACTGTTTCAAAACTGGCGACAGCCCAAGTCATGATGTTGCGTCGGCCTTGTTCCGGGATGCCGACCAGCATCGAAACAACGCTCAAAGGCAAGTAGCTCGACAACACCCCGCCTGCGTCAAACGTGCCCTTGCTGACCTGTGCGCGTACCTGTTCGGCGATCATGGTCTCAAATTTGGGTTGCAGGCTCTCGATCGCCGCGGGCATCAAAGGCGCCATCAATTGCTTGCGGTATCGTTTGTGCTGTGCTCCATCCGAATTTGGTGCCGTCTTTTCACCAAAACGGCCGATTAGATTGGATATCAAGTTCAGGGAGATGCCATGACCAGAGAGCAGCACATCCGATTTTCTAAGCGCGTTTTTGACGTCCTCGTAGCGCGACAACACGGGTAATTTTGGCTTCTTCAAATACACGACCGGCCCAAGATCGCGGATGGATTTGTAGTGCCCGAACGGATGTGCCAGGGCCTGATCCGTAAACAGGCTTTCCCGATAGATGGGAGCACTCATGCTTGGCTTACCCCGCGCTCCATTCAATCAGCCTGTCCCACAATTGCTCGCGCGTCGGTTCGGCAAGGACATCTGCATCTCCGTAGCTGAGAAAGACCGGCACTGAAATGCAGGCGGCTTGGGGTTCGAGAAAGCGCGGCGTAATAAACGCCAAGGCGCAGGGCGGGATGGTGAGGCTGCCATAGGCTGGCGCGGTGCGCCTGACGGGATAGAGGCACCTTCATTGGTAAGTACGGAACTCCCTCAGAAACGAAACTCCGCTTCAACCCATACCTGACGCGCGCGCTGCGTGCTGCAGAACAAGTCGGTGGCGGGCATTGCGATTGAGTTGGTCATCTGCCCGGTTACTGTACAGACATGTTCATCGTTCAGGTTTCGGCCAGAGGCGGACAGCGTCCATCGATCATCCGGCGAATGCAGCGCGAGCCCGGCGTTCAAGAGCCAGTAGGAGTCTTGTATGGAACGGGGCGAATGTTCCTGCTCGGTATAGAACTCGTCGCTGTAGGCAGCCGATACATTGAGTTCCACCCTGTATCCACTTGACAGGGCGAATTCGTATACCGCGCCGAAATTCGCCTGCACTTCTGGCGCATTGACCGGCGGTTTGCCTGCGAGGTCCTGCACGCCACGTTGGGTCGGCAGTCCAGCATCCAAGGTGACACAGCCCTCGGCTGCCGTCTGGCCGCTGTAGCACGCAAACGAGAAATCTTCAAATTCAGCATCATTCCATGCCATGCTTGCTGTGAGCGCCAACCCTTCAATCGAAGCAGGCAGGTACACGACATCGAGTTCAATGCCCTGAGTTACCAGCTCACCAGCGTTGACAATGCTCAGAGCGGCGGCCGCAGGATTGAATATGACTGACTGCAAATCGACGAATGTGTAGTTGTAGTACGCGGCATTCAATTGCAGACGGTCGTCGAGCCACTGGGTCTTGGCACCGAATTCGAAACCGTCAGCTGATTCATCGTCGTAGCTCAGGTCCACGCGCGAATCGGCCAAGTTGGTTCCGAAGGGGATGAACGTCGTGTTGTAGCCGCCGGGCTTGAAGCCGTCCTTGTAGCTTGCAAAGAAATTTAGGTGGTGCTCAGGCTGCCAAGTGAGCGTCACCTCAGGCGAGAAATGATCGAATTCACGCTTGCCGTTTGGCTGCGGCGGTGCTGGAACGCCATCAATCACGGTCGTAAATTCTTTAGTTTCTTCAGTGTAGCGGCCGCCGACCGAGAGGTTCAGGTTCTCGCTCAAGTCCCACTCAAGCTGCGCGAATGCGGACCAAGAATCAGTATCGACTGTTCTGTATGGTCGATAGGGGGTCACCAGACCAAGGGGCGGGAAGTAGACGGGCAGCACACTTGTCAGCTCGGCGGTTTCGAAGAACACGCCAGCCATATAGTTGAGTCTGCCGTCATTGATCGAGGTGATGCGTAGCTCTTGCGTCAGACTTTCGTGCTGCGCATCAAGCCAAGCGGCATGTAAGCCCGATCCGGCTCCGGGGTTAAACGCGGCTATATATTCGTTGCCTGCATCAAAGAGACCTGATACAGAGGTCAGGGTGAGGCGGTCATTGATGTCGTAGTTGACTTCGAGGCTGCCTAGCATAAGGTCAGACGTACCAGCGTTTTCCGGCGTGGCGCCGGATCCAAGAAGTGCGTCCGCCGCCGCTTGGGAGGGTTGATGATGCGGGGCCCGGCCATCCACTTGGCAGTCGTCCATCGGGCTATAGAGAACAAGATGGGCTGGGTCCATAAGGCTGCCCCCTGGAACATCGGCTATATTTCCAGACGCAACAATCAACGCCGCAGTGCCAGCATCACAGTTGGAAAGCTGCAAGTTGCCGACATTGGCGTCATTTTCTTGATCGGCGTAAGAGAGCTTGGCCCGCACATTCAGCCGATCAGAGGGATCCCAGACCAATGTGCCGCGAACAAAGTTGTATTCATCGACGGGTCCCTTGTCGTTGGTGCTGCCTGGCGCGTAGCCGACAAACGGCGGCACGAACACATCATTTGCTGAATCGACATTGCCCGAGTTATCGAAGGTCGTGCTTGGTGCTGCGGACTTGTCGAGCCAGCCTTCCATGTCTGAGTAGCGCACGACGAGACGCCCTTTGAGCGTTTCCGAGATGGGGCCTGAGACGATTGCTTGGGCATAGACCTGTTCGGCTTCGCTTTCATAGCCGGTCTTCGCACTGAACTCGAAGTCATCGCCCGGATCGTTGGAGACGAAATTGAGCAGCCCCGCCGTTGTGTTCTTGCCGAAGAACAGCGACTGCGGGCCTTTCAGCACTTCCATCTGGCGCATGTCAATCTGCCCGAAGCGAGCCACTGTAGACGAGGCCACCGGCACGTTGTCAAACACGAAAGACACAGATTGATCAGCGCTCAGGTTTGCCGGTGGCGTCTGCACGCCGCGCAAGGTCACCACTGGCCCCTGATTGGCGACGGTGCTGCCGATGGTCAATCCCGGCGTGAACTGGGACAGGTCTTCCATGCTGAGGATGTTGTAGCGATTGATATCCTCCTCGCCGAAGATGTTGGCGACAACGGGCGCTTCCTGTAGTGTTTCGTCACGTTTCCGGGCGGTGACGACGATTTCTTCGATTCCCGCAAGGGTCGGAGAATCGCCCGTTTGCGCGAATGTTGCTGCTGGGTTCACGAACAATAGTGCGCACGCGCCGCACAAAATCAGTGCGGACTGAACCCTGTCAATTGTGTTGTGATTGGATCGCATTATCTAGCCCCTCGTTTTTCGTGGTAGTTGGACGCACTGGATGTGTATCCATGTGATATCTCGCGCACCTCACGCGCAGATATCCCAACTCACGAGCTTAATCGTCGATGTTTGCGGAATGCACCACAAGCAGGACAAACCATCAAGGGGCTCGCTTGGCGAGCATTCCGCGGCCTGCTTCGCGGATGACCGGCGCGGCTACATCAACTCGGTGCCCGCCTTCAGTAGCTGCAATGGAACAGGGAGCGCCTTGACGCCTGCGATGTCACCGATGCTTGGTTCTTCCCGCCAAATCTCGCCCTGTCCCTTGATATAAAAGGTCGGATGAAAGCGGCGCAGATTGCACGCAACTCCAAGGATGGACTGGTTCAGACCATACTGCGTGATGGCGAGGGTCGCAATGTGATGTCGTTCAGTGTTCCCCTCGATCGACCACCTAAAATTCCAACTCGACGCTCAAGCCCACCTCGCGCGGTCGAGTGACACCAATGAACGTGCCGTAGCTAGACGACAGGACACCGATGTCGTTGCTGAGATTTCGGCCGAACAGCGTCACTTTCCAGCTTTCTGGTTTCTCATAGCCGATGCACAGCGAAAGATCTTCGAAAGCGTCCGCCTTCGCGGGAAAGCCTGATAAATCGTTCTGCTCGTCGCGGTAGGAGTAGCTTGAGTTGACGAAGATGTTGGCGCCGTTGCTGAAGGTAGGCCCGGTGTAGTCAGCAGACAAGGTTGCGCTTGATTCAGGGACCGCGCCGAGATTCTGACCATCGGCAATTGACGAGCTATAGCCAGCTGCCGCCGCTAGCACCGCGACGCCGGGGTTAACGCTCGTGTATTCGGAATCAATATAGCTTGCCGTCAGCCCAATGATGAGACCGTTGATGCCGGTGGTCGCTGTCAGCGCGAGATCCACGCCCCTGATCTCGGCGTCCCCGACATTGAGCGGCACGGGCAGACCATCGGGGCCGAGTGGCTGCAGCTGCGCATCTTCCCAGTCGGAGAAATACACGGCGGCCTCAAGGTTCATCGCGCCATCCTGAAGCGTCCACTTTCCGCCGATCTCAAGCGTCTTGACGCTATCTGGCCGAACAATGCCGGCAGTGGTGCCAGCGTTGGCCGCAACTGCTTGGGCAGCTCCTGACGCAAACACACCGCTGCGGAACCCTTCGGCGTAGTTGAGGTAGTACATTGCGTCGTCGTTCGGCCGCAAGCTGATATTGAGTCTAGGATTGGCGGAATCAAACTCTTCGTCGAATGTGCTGACTGGAAGTCCAAATATCAGATCTTGAAATGTGCGCTTGTCCTCAAATGCGCGAACACCGACCAGCACTTCGACCAGCCCATCGGCGAACTCGCGTGAAACTTCCCCAAAAAACGAATGGGTCTCGGAGTCGAGCACGAGGACATTCAGGAACGGGCCACCAGTCGGCGCAAAGAAACTACTGTCCGTGACCTGCTGTCCCTCGGAATCACGATAATAGTGGCCAACGATCCAGTTCCAATGGCCACTACCACTGGAACTCAGCCGAATTTCGTTGGTGATGCTATCGGATGGAAAGTCGGCAAGACCCACCAAGAGCCCGGGGATATTGACGATATTGGGTTGCTCATAGTCGAGATGGCTAAGATTATTGGTCAGTGTGACGGACTCGAAGTCAAAATCGACTGTCAGGCTCTACAGTTCAAACTCCGCTGCGACAGGGCCTCTGCCGCCAAATTCACGCATACGTGATTGCTCAGGCGCACAAGCTCCATGACTATGAGGCAGGCTCGTAGGACTTGCTGACGATAGAGAAGCCCTATCGCAAGCGTAACTATCACTTAAAAAAATGAGCCAACTCGTGCATGGCAGCGCGCTGCTTGTCCATGTTCGGCGTTGCCACATGAACGATGAGATCTATCATGCCTTCGCCTTCATAGGCCGCAATCGTGTCGGCACGAGCCTGCTCATGTCAGTCGCACTTGAACCGCTTGGGGCACATGCTCACGCCCAAGTTCGCGCGTGTGCTGACCTAACGCCTCCATTCTTCGACGAACACCATCGGGCGCCACGTTCATGGGGGTGCCAGCCATCTCCGTAACGTGCCACTCTGAGAAGCGTGGCGGGTCGGTTTCCGCCGCCGACGATGAACGGATGAGGACGCTGCTGTGGCTTTGGGGAAGAGCAAATGTTCTCGAAAGCGAAAAACTCCCCGGAAAAACTCGCTTCATCCTCGGTCCATAACGTGTTCAGAAGGAAGCTCTGAAGTATTGCACGCCCTGAGGCTTCCGGGTACACTTCCGAGTAATGAGCCTCTCCGAACTACTCCTCCGACCAGAAGGAAAAACGCTGGAATTCAAACGTGATTTCTCCTCGCCAAAGGGCTGTCTTCGCACCATTGTTGCTTTTGCGAACACGGCAGGCGGAACCTTGGTCATTGGCGTAGAAGATGGCACACGACATGTGAGAGGCGTCACCGATGCACTTGCCCTTGAAGAGCGAATCGCCAACCTCATCAGCGATTCCATCGGCCCGCGGATCCTTCCAGATATTGAAGTCCTGAACTTTCGGGACGCTCAAGTCCTGGCCGTGAAGGTATATCCGAGTTCAATCAGGCCGCACCATCTGAAGGGCGAATGGCCGGATTTGAGTGTGTTCGTTCGAGTTGGTTCGACGAATCGACAAGCGGACACAGAACTCATCGCCGAATTCCAACGATATTCGCGCGGACAGGCGTTTGATGAGCAGCCGATGCCTGAACTGGACTCTGAAGTCATCGACTTCAGAGCTGCTTCAGAGTGCTTTGCCGAGGTGCGAAAGCTGAAGAAAAGCGATCTTGAGAGTCTGCGGCTTGTGGCCGCCCACCAAGGCCGAAGTGTGTCTACGGTTGGCGGGGTCCTGATGTTTGGCGTGGGCCGCCTGAAACACTTTCCAGATGCCTGGATTCAGGCCGGGCGATTTGCAGGCACCAACAAGTCAAAAATCATAGATCATGCGGAATTGAAAATGCCTTTGATCGAGGCGATCGAAGCTGCGGTGAGCTTTGTCGAAAAGCACACAATGAATGGTGTGGAGATTGGATCGGTTCGTCGATCAACATATTGGACTCTGCCACCCGCGGCCGTTCGAGAGGGCATAGTCAATGCGGTGGCACATGCAGACTACTCTCAGAGAAGCGCACCCATTCGCCTCGCTTTATTCGATGATCGCTTGGAGGTTGAGAATCCGGGACTGTTGCCGTTTGGGCTCACTGTTGAAGATTTGCCGCACGGTGTATCAAAGCTGCGCAATCGTGTGATTGGTCGGGTTTTTCACGAATTGGGGTTGGTGGAGCAGTGGGGAAGTGGCATACAGCGAATGATCTCGACGTGTCGCGCCGCAGGACTCCCGGCACCAGTCTGGGAAGAACTAGGAAACCGGTTTCGTGTGACTTTGCATACGCAGAAGGACTCTGAAGTGTCAGTAGACCAAAAGGATCAGGCGATTCTCAAAGCGCTAGCACAGAGCGAAGGGCTGGCAACGAGAGAGATTTCCGCCATCATCAGCCTCACGCCGCGCGCAACTCGCACACGTCTTTCACGGCTCGTTAAGCAGGGGTTGGTTCGAGAGATCGGTGTTGGTCCCAATGATCCAAAAAGACGGTACTTCGCGGTTCGGGCGTGAACGAAACGGTAGCTTCGCGCGATCCCGAAAGATCAAAGAGATTTGAAATGAGCGACAACCTTCACTATCTGTCAGCCACAGACGCGCTCGCCAAATTCGCGAGCGGCGAGCTGTCGCCCGTGACCTTGATGCAGGCGATCATTGACCGCGCACATGCCGTCGAGCCGACGGTGAATGCCTTTTCGCACAGATTCTACGAGGAAGCGATGGCGCAGGCGCGAGAGGCCGAGCAGCGCTATGTCAGTGGCTCGGCGAGGCCGCTCGAAGGTCTGCCGCTCGCCGTCAAGGACTCGATACATCACAAAGACAAGCCCTATGCGATCGGCAGCCTGCTGCTCAAAGACAACATTGGCACATTCACCGAACCCTGGTTGCAAAGATTGCTTGATGCGGGCGTGATCGTTCACGCGAGAACCACCACACCGGAGTTCCTGTTCAACGCGACGACTCACTCGCGCTTGAATGGGGTCACGCGCAATCCTTGGAATCCCGCGTTCAGCGCTGGCGCGTCTTCTGGTGGTGCCGGTGCGGCGCTTGCCGCTGGCACAACCACGCTGGCGCTGGGGACGGATGCGGGTGGCTCGATCCGTCTGCCAGCATCACAAAATGGCGTGATTGGCTTCAAGCCACCCACTGGCCGCGTGCCTGCCGTCTTTCCGAACAGCTTCGATAGCTACTACATGAACGGGCCGATGGCCCGAACTGTCGCCGATGCCATTTTGATCCAGAACATCATTGCCGGTCACCACCCGGAGGACATGGAGAGTCTGTATCCCGACCTTCAACTCCCCACCGAGTATCCCGGTATCGAGGGCATGCGCCTCGCCTACACACTCGATTTTGGCTATCGAGAGGTCGATGATGTCGTTCGCGATAACACCCTGCGGGCACTGGAGCGCTTGCGAAGTCTTGGTGCCGAGGTTGTTCATGTGGACCTAGGCTGGACAGATGAGACGGAACAGGCCTTGCTGCTCTACAGCGCAAGCTATAACTTCCCGCTGATCAAGAAATGGATACAGGCAACCGGCCAGGACACTGATTCAGAGCTGCTCTCGCCGTATATCAGCATGGCGCTGTCGATGTCCACGTCAGCCTCAGAAGGCGATTTCATACGCCGTGGTGAGATCGAAGATCAGATGTACAAGACGATTGGCCCTTTGCTTACGCAATACGACGCACTCATTGCGCCAACGACGAGTGTGGCGAGCGTTCCGGCCGATTGGGATCCGTCTCAGCCAATCCACATCAACGGAAAAGCCGTTCATAATCCGTTTGCGCCTGTGCTGACGCCGTACTTCAACGCTCTGGGTCGTGTGCCGGTGATTAATGTGCCAACAGGCCGTGATCAGAACAATGTGCCGACGGGCATGCAGATCGTCGGCCCGGCGTTTCGCGATCAAATTCCGTTTCGCGTGGCAATGGCTTACGAATCACGGTTCCGGTTTTTTGATGGGGATGCGTTTCCTCGCCTATAGAAAGCCTAGATTCAAATTGCTAGTGCAACGCTCCAGAAGTTAAGAGGGGCCGGGTGGGGCAACATCCTCCCGTTCACAACAGCCGAAGGAGTTTCGCGATGGCGAAAAGCTACATCCACCTCACCCCGGAGGACAGATACTCCAACACGAAAGCGATGACGCGCCTACAATACACGCCCTTGCTTTTGCGGGCCCGTAGCTCAGTTGGTTAGAGCAGTGGACTCATAATCCATTGGTCGTAGGTTCAAGTCCTACCGGGCCCACCATCTGCCTCCCACTCTTTTCCAAGGAGCTTTCAATGAATGATCTGGTTGTCTACGGCTCACCCTTATCGCCGTTCGTGCGCAAAGTCGAAGCGGTCTTGAAGTTCAAAGGCGAAAGCTATGACTTCGAAACCGTCAACATCATGGATCTGCCGGACTGGTACAGGGAAATCAGCCCCGCAGGCCGCATTCCTGCTTTGCGCGACAGGCGCATCGGCACCGAAGGCGTGCCCGGCACGATTGCGGACTCCTCCGCCATCTGCCTCTATCTTGACCGCAAGCTCGACACGGGACTCTATGGTGAATCAGCGTTCGATGCAGGTCGCGTGGCCTGGTTCGAAGAATATGCCGACACTGAGCTTGCGATGAACATCGGCATGCAGATTTTCAGGCCGCTCATATTCCCGTTGTTCACGGGCGCAGCCCCCGACTTGGAGACTGCGCGCAAGGCATTTGGCGAAACGCTGCCGCCGCGCTTTGACTACTTGGAATCTGCTTTGCAAGGCGGAGCGTACTTTGTCGGCGACAGGTTCTCCCTTGCTGACATCGCGGTTGGCGCACTCATGTCTCAGCTTGGGATGGTGGCCGAGCTGCCGAGCATTGATCGATGGCCTGCACTCATCAAGCACTGCGAGATGATCAAGGTGCATCCGACGTTTACTGACAATCTGGCGATGTGCGAGAAAATGCTCAGCGGCGTCCTGCCGGAAAAATTCGACCTCTCGTGAGTGCTTACAGCGAAGCGGAGAACTCAACCCCGTAAGTCGCGCCCTCGTTCCACCAGCCGCGAGTGGTGAGATCGGCGATGCGTCCGACCATCCGTTCTCGCTCGTCGGTGATATTTCGGCCGAAAGCGGAGACGGTATAGCGATCATCGTCCCAAGCGTAACTCACCGAAGCACTAAGATTGGTGATGCTGCCAAGATGTCCGAGAGGGTCGTTGTCCGCGATCATCTCAACTTCATCGCGATAGCGATACGACACCACGCCTTCGAGATTGCCAGCGCCCACTGGCACGGTGTAGCTAGTCGTCAGTCCCAAGGTGTGCTTCGGCGTGTTGCGTGTGGTCAATCCTGAATTGTCGGTGACCATTTGGTCGCCGGTGATATCAGCAAGATATTCATCGAACACCGCATCGATATACCCGTAGGTGCCGCGCACCAGCCATGCGGGGGATATCTGATACATCACTTCCGCTTCAGCGCCGTTCATATCGAGCACGGCGGCATTACGAACAACCGTGGCGACGTTGGACAGATCCACAGGAATGAGGATCGATTCCTGCTTGTCCTTGTACTTGCTCACGAACACGGCCGAATTGAAGATCAGCCGCCCATCGAGCCAAGTGCTCTTCAAACCGACTTCGTAGTTTTCGACGAATTCGGGGTCATAGCTCGGGTCGAGATTGAAGTTCGCTTGGCGTCCAAAGAAGCCGCCGCTCTTGAAGCCTTCGCTGTAGGAGCCGTAAACCATGATATCGTCACTGACCTGATAACGAGCGCCCACCATCGGCGTCACCTCGTCCCACTTGCCATAGTAGGACTTGGGCTCAAAGAGCGGCGGAATCGTATCGCCTACAGCCGGGTTGTAGGGGATGCCGCGGTTGCCGCCAAGAAAATCCTTCTCTTCCTCGGTCCAGCGAAATCCTGCCGTAAGCGTCCACCTGTCATTCAGGTGCCAATCACCCGAAAGGAACGCCGCCTTCGACTCGGTGACTTGTTCCTGACCATTGCTATTGAGACTTGTGGGTGTCAAGGGAATCGGAAAGACGCCGAGGCGCCAAAGCTGATAGTGCAGGTCGCCGACATCCCAGCGCTGCACATAGTCCACTTCCCAGAAGTAGAGGCCAGCGACGAACTCAAACTGATCTGAGAACTGCGACGTGGCGCGAAGCTCGTGGCTCTTCTGATGCCAATCATTGAAGAATCGCATTCTCAGCGCATCAACCGGCGCGCCATCAAAATGCTGCATGTTGTCCTCGTCCATATCTCGGCTAGTGCCGATGTAGGTGAGTAGAAACGATTCAAGATCGAGATTGGCGGTGAGGATGAAAGTGTCGTATTCGTTGTCGCTAAAATTGCGACCGTTCGCCGAGTTGTTGTCGGGGCCATCGTTTGAGCTGGTTTCGCAGCCGATGCCGTTGCCGCGCAGCTCAAGGTTGCAGGCCAGTTCGCCGGGTTGATTGGCGTTGGTGTACGCGCCCTGTTCGCTCTGGTCGAGAAACTTCTCGTAGTGCAGCTTGATGTTGAAGAGGTCGGAGGGTTCCCACAGCAAAGTGAAGCCGTAGTCCTGAATATCGTCGCCACCGACATCATCGCCGAGCGTGGTGTTGCGTACAAATCCGTCGCTTTGAATGCTCGCGCCAAACAGCTTGACACCGAGTTGATCGCCGATGAGCGGCACATTCACAACGGCCTTGATGTCCTCGCGTCCGTTGTTGTCGAGCGTCAGATCTAGGTCGGCGTCGAATTCCATGGTGACAGCGCCGCGAATCACGTTGATGAGGCCGCCGGTCGTGTTCTTTCCGAACAGCGTGCCTTGCGGACCGCGCAGCACCTCGATTCGCTCGATGTCGAAGTTCTGTAGCAGCACACCGCTTGATGTGCCAAGGAACATGCCGTCCATCATCACTCCGATGGCTGGATCGAAGCTCTTGTCGGATTCGGACGATGAAACACCTCGAATGCTCACCGCCGCGCCACTTGCGATGCCGGGCGACCTGCGAATATAGAGGTTCGGCGCGAAGTTCTGAATGTCCTCTAAGCGCCGCACGGTGGCTCGCTTGAGTTCTTGCTCGATAGCGGATACCGACACCGGTACGTCTTGTATCGACTCGCTGCGTTTTCGCGCGGTGACAACGATTTCTTCGATCACCACCTGAGAATAGGCGATCGGGCTTGCGAGCGAAGCTGCTACAGCGAAGAACAGCAGATGTCGTAGTGTGGGCATTCTATGGAACATTTGCAGCTACCTCTCCTTGCGACGAATGTCAGTAGAAATGGGAAGTAAAGCAATATATCACCCAAATCGAACCGTCTTACCTCTTGAAAACACTAGCTCATGGCGTTATTTCAAGCGCCGTATCGAGAATCAACACACCTTGCGCATCGCGTACTTGCAGGTGTCGCGCTTGGCCGAAGAAGGGGATGCGGGCGCTGAATGCTGCTGCGCCTGATGCGCCTGCAACGTGCATATCGAGAAGCTGTTCATAGAGCACGGCGTAACTGGCATCGCGCACGAGAAGTGTGTAATCGGCTTGCGTGCTCGCTGTTCGCGGCGGACGCAAACTGAAGTTTGCGGCATAGAGCGACCAGACGCCGAAGCGGTCGATTGCGCCGGTGATGGCGATGCTCGCGATGGCTGGCAGTAGCGTGTTTGCGTGGATGCCGCCCGCACCTTGCAATTGGAGCCTGTGGCGAGATTGCACGCTGCCTTCACGGCTCACTGGCGCCGATTGCAGCCGATTTTGCGTTGCTTTGCGGAAATGGTAGTCAGAGATGAACGCAGACTGACAATGACTCATAAAGTCGAAGTGACCATCGTTCGGCTCGATGAACTTGTCCTCACTGAACCGCCAGCCCCGATTCGCACCTATGCCGCCTGCGGGATAGGGATAGTCGGGATCAACATCATCATTATCACTGCCATTGCCGCAGCCTGCGGCCACGTGCCGAAGTCCGAAGTTGTGGCCGATCTCGCGCACTTGAGCGAGGTCGCCACCGCAGCTGTTCGACAGGTCGTGCGCCGCGCTGATGGAGACGCCAATGCCTTGAAACGCGTAGCCGCAGCTTGAGCCATCGTCAGGATGGCGAAATATCCCGTGCCAGAATTCGCCTTCTTCGGCTCTCACCGCCCACTCGTGCAGCAATTGCAGCGCGGCTTCTTGAACGTGCCAGCGACTTCCGCCGCTACTCGCGCGGTAGACGAGCGGAGCGGCGACCTTCGCTCGATAGTTATCCGTGATCGGTAGGAAGTCGTACACGCTGCGCATATACGCCTCGGTATCCGTGATCTCAGGGTTCCCGTCGGATGTACGAATGGGAACAAAGGTGATCGAGAAGTCTGGCAGCGTCTCGCCAACAAGGGGAATGCGCATGCGTTGTCCTGTATCGTCATCCTCACCAAGCGAGACAAGAAGTTCGTAGTCCTCTTGCACAAGGTTGCCAGGGAGCTCGAACACATGCGTGGTCTCGCGCTGCGCTGATGAAAATTTTGAAGATGTTTCGGATGCATCACTGATCATCTTCAGCGCCTCCTTGTCGGCTGTCGCGCCTTGCAGTCCCGCGCGCACTTGGATTTCGGGAATCTGACTTGCTCGATGCGCGGTGCGGACTGCGAGCACCGCCTGGCGTCCAAGGATGAGCGGCAGATGGCTTTCGCCCATACCGCCCGCGCCATCCCACACCCGGGCGAGCGGGCCTTGGTAGAGTTCGACTTGAAGCAGCCTCGCATGGTGCTTGATCTGAGCGTTGAGTGGATCGGCATCGTTTTCATCCGGGATGCCATCGTTGTCGTCGTCGCCATCCGCATTATCCCCGATGCCGTCCGAGTCGCTATCGACTGTTTCGCCTGCATCGTTCGGGAAGGCATCGGCGTTGTTGCCTACGCCGTCAAGATCGAGATCGACCCATTCGCGCGCATCGTGCGGAAATGTGTCAATGATATCTTCAAAGCCGTCCCCATCAGCGTCCCCTGCGAGGTAGGACAGACCGACGATGCGGTCGGCAAGGCCATCGGCAGCATCAATGGCTGCAAGATCGGCGCGCTTCAGTAAGATTACTGAATCGTGATTGCCGAGCAGTATGTCATCTTGGGTCTCAAGATCGGTGTCGCCGACAAGCGACATATGTGTCTCGTAGGGGACGCTGCTTGCGCTCGGCACAAGCCTATAGCCTTCGTATCGTTCAGCGAGATTGGCGAATCTCACATTCTGCGCGCCGCCTAAGGCTGCAAGCGCATCGAGCGGCACAATGTAGGTCATCGCGCCAGTAGCAATCAGCAGTTCGTCGGCATCCTTGTCGAGCAGTGGTGGCGCGTGCAGAAGGTTGTATTGATAGGCAATTTCTGAACGCACGCGCACTGCGACTTCGCCGAGACTTGCCATGTCGTCAACGGCATAGCGATGCCACCAATCGCCCCACGCATCGGAGCGAACGGTGCGCCAAGAGCGACTATTTGACTCTTCATGAACATGGATGATTCTTGTCAGCGAATCAGTTTTGTTGGATAGGAAGAAGCTCCTGTGCTGTGTGGAGATCAGCAGATCTGGCTCTGAATCGGCATCAACGTCTGGCAAGCCCATCCCTATGGTCAAATCATCGTCCGCGGTGGCGAGGAATTTCCATGAATTCTGCTCAGCGACGATCATCTCAAGGGAGACCTTTTGATCGCTTACCCTATCGCTCGTATCTGCCGGAGCGAGGTCAGATGCAGAAATCCAATAGGCTGCGCTCAAGCGACCATCACCTTCGGTGCTCGGCTCGCACTGCCTGCACATGAAAAAGAAGCCTTGCTCGGAAATCGGACCACTGCTGCCAATGTCGCGAATGGCATTGCTCGGTGCGCCCATTGGGCCTGTGATCTTCCAAGAACTAGACGATGCGGCAATGTTGGTAGTTGAGATCACGCCATCGGCGCTGCCATCAGCCGCATCCATGTCCGCCAAGTTCACGAGGCTCAGTACATAGAGCATCAATGGTGCATTGGTGCCTGCCGCAACGCTGATGAGAATATCCGTTTGTCCGTCAGCGTTCAGATCGCCTACGGGCGCAGGTGACGGGCCGAGCTGCTCGTCTTCTGAGCCGCCCACAATCTTCCATGAGTTGGGCGAAGCAGCGAGGTTGTCGAGCGCTACTCGGCTGTCGCGAGTGCCATCAATGCCATCGGCAACGGCGAAGTCCAGAGGAGAAACGATGTAGATACCCGCCGAACTGCCGATGAGAAACTCACCCATGCCGTTGCTGTCGATATCTCCGAGCGCGTGCACCACGAAGCTGTCATCCGATGTGGCGCTCGATGTGATGTCCGATGTAGCGTCGGATGCGCCTAGCCTCCATGAGTGGGCCTCGCGCGCTGCCAAGTCGAGATCGACCTGTCTGTCGAGCTGGCCATCGGCCGCATCCGCCGCAGCAAGATCGGATGAGGCAACCAGATACACCGCAGCTAACGCGCCCGACTTGGCGATCAGGAAGTCCGCTCGGCCATCGCCATCAATATCGCCAGCACTCGCAAGGCCGGTGTGGAGGTGCCAGTCTCGCGAGGTGAATTTGTAGGACTCGGCTTGCGTTCTGAGAGGATCGTCTGGGAACACATCCAAGCTATCGGCAATGCCGTCTCCATCCCTGTCACTCGCCGCTGACCGGTTGCGCGGAAAGTCGTCCGCCGTATCGACGAAGCCATCATTGTCGTCGTCCGCATCGGCGACATCTCCAATGCCGTCGCCATCGTAATCAGACCTCTCGGCGCGATTCAATGGAAAAGCGTCCGTGATATCCGGGGTGCCGTCGCCATCGCTGTCCTGTGGTGTTTCGAGGCTCCAAGGCAGGGCATCGTCGGCGTCAAGGCGACCATCATTGTCGTCATCCACATCGACATAGTTGTCCTCACCATCGTTATCTGTATCGAGAGGACGACCGTCCTCATCGTCGGGAATGTCATCGCCATCGTCGTCGTCGTCAAGTCGATCAGCGATGCCATCGCCATCGCTGTCGAATTGTCGCTGCTTGTCGCTAGGGAACTCGTCAAGCATGTCGCCGATGCCATCGCCATCGCTGTCCTTCCACTCTGAAGCGTCTTCAGGGAAGGCATCTTCATAGTCGGCGTAGCCATCATTGTCGTCATCGTATTCAAGAAGATTGTCGATTCCGTCTTGATCGGCGTCGCCGGTAATATCGGAAAGACGCAGCGTGCTGTCGGTGCGCCCGTCGGCACGTTCGAGCACGTCAATGGCGCTCGAACCGACGAGAAAGACAGCTGCCGGTGGCGCAAATGCAAGCGCTCTGCGCGGATCATCCGCGGCCCCTGCCAAGTCCCGGACGGAGGCATCAATCTGCATTGAGACAATGAGATCATGCCGCGAGTCGCCATCGGTGTCTTCGCTGAAGTCAATGGCTGTGAGCGTGTGATAAGCCGGTGCCATATGTAGTGAGACTGGCAGTTGCTCGCCCACTTCGCCCATGCCTACAAGTTCGCTTAAGCGCGCGCCAAAGGTCAAGCTAGCGCCGGTATCCGCGCCCTGTACAAAGGCGAGATCGACAAGGCCATCACCATCGATATCGCCGAATCGTTCGGTCATTGCCACGCGCTCAAGGGTCATTCCTCGCCAAGCAATGGGGGCTTCGAGCGACGTCAGTGAAATAATGCGGTCCGCGATGTCGTCGGCCCTGTCCGCTGCATCAAGCTGATTGCCGGGTAGTACATACATGTGAGAAGCGGTTGCGCCTCCTGCGATAATCAAATCCGCGTGGGCCTTACCGCTGACCTTGCCGACAGTCAGGCTATGCAGCGCATCACGTCCGCCTGTAATCGCCCAAGAGCCAGCAAGGCCAGCCGTGTGCTCGACATCCACGATGCCATCGGTCGTGCCGTCTGCGGCATCGGCAGAGGTGAGATCACTGATGGCAATAAGGTGAGCGGTCGCGCTCTTGTCTTGGAGATTGCGCATCACTAGCATCGCGGTGCCTTGACCGTCGAAGTCGCCTGATGCGCTCATGTACTGCACGGGGCCTGCAGAAGCCCTTGGTTTGAGTTTCCATGAACCTTCTGTTGTGATGAGCGTCTCGACTGCGATACTTGGCTGCGATGTTCTTTGTGCGCGAACAAGCTCTGCGCCGGACAGCAGATAGGCAGCGCCCCGCTCGCTACCCTTGCCATGGGTGGTAGCGATGAGATCGAGCGTCCCATCGCTATCGAGGTCATGCCCGCCATACAGTCTGTGCCCGAGCTGCGCATCCGAGTGCCCGACGATTTTCAAGGCATTGTCAAGTTCGGAAAGATGCTGATGGTTGATGCGCCCATTCCGCCCGCCATTGCGTGCGTCGAGGCTTGCAAAGTCGAGCTCGTGCGCAGAAACCACCAAAACCTCGCCCGCATACTCGGTGAATGCGCCGCGCTGAACACCCGCCGTCCTTGGAATGCCGATAGCAAACTCAGAGTGATCGTCACCATCAATATCGCCGATTTCCTGAATGGATACCTCGGCATTGATCAGCCACGCGCCCTGCGCCTCAAGAAGGTATCGCATGTCAATCGAGCGATCGAGCAATCCGTCCACAGCATCGGCAGACGCGAGGGTGGCGGTGGATACGAGGTAGGTGCCCTCTGAACCGGAGATCAGCAGGTCGCCAAGGCCGTCCTCGTCAAAATCCCCAGCCGATGAGATGCGCGAACCGAATTGCGCGCTGCCATCATGGAATCGATACGCACTGATTGACGTGCGCGTTGCGTCCATCGGGAAGTGGTCGTGCTCATCGACGATACCATCGCTATCGCTATCGATGGTACGCGCCCGGTCAAGTGGAAACGCATCGTCGGCATCCTTGATGCCATCGTTGTCGTCGTCGGTATCGGCGTTGTCGCCAAGTCCATCCCCATCGCTATCCCGCGATTCGGACGAGTCTAGCGGGAAGGTGTCATCCGAGTCGGGCACGCCATCGCCGTCCTCGTCCGGGGCGGGCTCATCGTTCGTCTGATTGTCTTCATTGTTCTCAGTGTCATCGGTGTCGTCTTCATTGTCATCGGCATCGTCGGTATCATCAGCGGCATCGGTGTCGGACGCTTCGGTGCGCCCGTTCCCCAGAGATGACCAATCGCTGCTGCCTTCGTCGTTGATCGCGCGTAGCCGAATCTCGTACAAGGTGTCCGGTGCGAGACCTGACAAGGTCGCGCTCAGTTCGGCGCCCACAGTCACGTCATTCCACGCAACGGTGCCCGCAGCACGGTACTCAAGTTCATAGGCGGTGATTGGCGGACCGGTGTTGGCAGGCGCGCGCCAGCGAAGAGACAGCGTGTTCGATGACGATGCGTCAACGCTCGGTGCGCTTGGCTGCCCCGGTGGCTCTGCAACGTCACCAACCGCGATGCGCACTTGAGCAGAGCCTTGTGCGCCAAATTCGTCTCGAGCAACAGCGGTGAATTCATACGAAGGCTTGGCCTCAAAGTTGAGGGCACTGCGCGTGCGCAACTGGCCGCTGGTGGCGTTGATCGTAAATGACCCTGCATCGCCACCATTCAAGCTGTAGGTGAGGCTGTCGGATTCGGGGTCATTCGCGGTGATTGGGGCGCCGACATCGCGCCCTGCGGGCGTGTTTTCGTTGACGCTTCGCTCGAAGGTACTCGATGTGAAACTTGGCGCACCATTGCTCGCTGTCGTTGCGTTTGCGGTGTTGGACGCAGGGCCTGTCCCTACCGAATTGATAGCGGAGACACGGTAGTGGCGAGTGTTGCTCGGCGCGAGCCCACTGTGCGAGTATGTCCTGCCGACATTCCCGGTGTTTCTGACAAGTTGTTGCCAGCTCGTCCCGCCATTGCTCGACACTTCAATGCGGTAGCCAGTGAGCGGTGCGCCGCCATTGTCCGAAGGCGCCGACCAGGAGAGATTGATGCGCGAGCGTCCCGATGGACTCGCGAAAAGGTTGGTGGGCGCGGCGGGTGCGGTTGCTGGCGGTGCATCGTCATTCCTGATTGTGCCGCGCGCGGTCGCTGATGATGGTAATGCGACGTTGCCGGTTGGATTGCTGAGCGTGACAGTGAATGTCTCATCGCTTTCGAAGGTCAGATCGCCCTGCACTGACACCGAAATCGTCTTGCTTGTTTGTCCGGCATCGAACGTCAGAGTGCCGCTCGCGGCTGTGTAATCGCTGCCCGCTGTCGCGGTATCGCTTGATGTCGATGAAGTTGCCCAATCGACCGTGATCGCCGCGTTGCTCGACTGATCGAGCGTGACGCTGAACGTCAGGCTCGATTGACCGCTGTCGCCTTCTGAGATGCTTGCATTGGCGATGGTGAGCTTGCTTGCCAATGGCGTTTGCAATTCGAACGTCAATCGTGCCAAAGGGTTGTTGCGAAACCTGCCGCCGCTGCTAGCGCTATTGCGAATGCTGGTGATCGTTCCGTGTGGGTCAACATTGCCGCCACCCAAACGCCAAGCATTCCCATTTTCGGTGCCAGCGTCGTACGGATACAGGCTCATCTCCACCTTTTGCCTCCATCCGCTCTGATACAGCGGGACGCTGTCAACACCGACAAACCAATCAGAAGTCGGCGCAATCATGGACAGCACGCTCACCAGCGGATGACTCTGTTGGATGGTGAATGTGGTAGATACAGATGATGTTGGACCGATAAAGGACGAGCCAGCGCGAACCACACCATCTGTATTGGCGTTTCTACCAATTTCTGAAACCAGTATGCCGGTGCTGCCGAACTCCGCAACACCTTCCACGCCCTCGCTAGCAGTGCCGCCAGACCGCCAAATGCGGGTGCTCGAATTGTGCTTCGCACCGATGACTTGGGTGAAGTGCGCACCTCCCGGCAGTCTGGAATCGGTGATGTCGTCTGCCGTCCAGAGACCTTGGAAGGTCATCTTGTAGGTGACGGAGTCCTGCGCAACAGCTTTTGCGGACAGGCACGCGAGCAGCAAAAGCGCCGCGATTCTAAGAAAATAAGTAATCCCCATGACAACCCCTCGTTTCTGAGTCGATGCAGGCGACTCATCCTAACTCATTTTCTTGAATGGGAATTAGCTATGGCCAGCTTCAATGCGCAGCGGAATTTCTCCATGCGAGGGCTTGCCTGCAATTGCCTCGTCACTCTGCTTCAAGCTTGACATGTCCCATCAGCTTGTGAACACTTGCGACATGGAATCAATGAACGCTTCAGAATTCAAAGCGAAGTGCTTCGTTACGCTCGACAAGGTGCACGCGACAAGTCGAGCTTTGGTCATACTAAAGCACGGCGAACCGGTCGCCGTGTTGAGCCCTGTCGCAGAAGCTGTAGAGGGAATTTCATAGTACCCGCAATCCAAACTTAAAGGAACCGTTAAAGTGCTTGGCGATATCGTGGCACCAGTGCTGCCTGAAGATGATTGGGAGACTTTGACTCGTTGAAGTTTCTACTCGATACTCATATTCTTATCTGGTGGCTTTCTGAACGAGACAAGCTGTCTGCCGAACAGTTTAGGTTTATTGGGAATGTGGCTGCTCGCCTCCTAGTTGGCGGTGAACAAACTTCCTTGAATCGACACGGACCGACCCCATATTCTTGGGAAGCAAATAGCAGCAACCAAAGCCTGACTTCGAAAAAGCGTCTTTACAGGAGAAGACAATGTCTGAAAGCCGATCCCATAAGACTACCGCCAACCGCGTAGCAGCTCGTTACGGTGCGGAGCACAACCACGGCGAAGGAGTAGATATCAAGACACCAAGCAAAGCGATCGAAGTAGAGACCCCAGAGTCTGTCCCGGATGCAGGCCGACAGCTACAAGGCCATCGGGGCGAAGTATATGTAGCAGGAACGAATCAGAACGCGGTAGAGAAAGCACTAGCTCACTACTCCGAAAGTACGATTGGCGTTATGGATAATCAAGGCAATGTCATTAAGCCATCAACGAGACGAGGAAACTAATCAGCATTCATCTCCCAATTCAAAGAGAAAGCTAATTTAGTTTTGTTGTATAGTCTAGCGCACGGCCAATCACTAGCTGCTAATTAATCGAGCGAATAGCCGTCCTATACTCAAGATCCCATGCCGGAAAAATTATCTGCACACTACGTTCACTTGGTGTGGGATGCGGCCCACAAATCCTTTTGGCGGCGCCAGACATTGCATAGTTTTCTCAGAAGCTCGGGGGTTTCTGAGCCTATCTTGGCTACATGGACGCAAGAAGAAACTAAGCGGGATTTTCTGAATCGACTGTTTCCGAAACTGGAGTCTACTCTAGCTGGAATCAGGACAATTAACGCGCTAGCCGACGCCTTGGCCGAACAGCAATCATTTCCAGACCTTGCCGGGTGGGAGGATGCAAAAGACAAGCAGGAGCAGGCTCGATATGCCGTCAATGCGCTCAGGACCTACAAAAATGAGCAAGCAGGCAAGGCCAAAAGAGAGCGGCAAAATGCGGAGGTAAAAAGGGTGGCGAAAGAGATTCGTCAGGAACATTTGAAAAAGCAACACGACCTCTCCAAGTTAGAAGATAGTCTTAACTCCTTAGTCTCTCTCCAAGGCACGCAGCAAGGTGGCTATGCCTTTGAAAAGTGGTTCTACGATCTTGCCGCCTACTTTGAAGTGCAACAAAAGCGCCCCTACAAAGCCAGCGGACGGCAGATTGACGGGTCTATTACCGCCGGAGATACCACTTACCTTGTGGAACTGAAATTCACCAGCACTCAGGTAGGCCCTTCGAGTGTGGATGTATTTCGACGCATAGTCGAAACGAAAGCAGATAACACCATGGGGATTATGGTCAGCATGTCTGGATACTCGCCAAACGCAATTGAATCTGCATCTGGGGGCAAATCTCCAATCCTACTGATTGACCACCAGCATCTGTATGCCGTCTTAGGCGGGATTCTGACGCTTGAAGAACTAATAGCTCGTATCCGAAGAAGCGCCTCTCAAACTGGCCGTGCGTTTGTTAGATTAGATGAACTGCGTTAGGGTCGCTTATAGTTAATGTAGCCTCAAAGGACGTTGGAATTAGACGTTTCCGCAAGCATTGAAATTATCGGTGTTTTTTCGTCAGGCTCAGCACCTCAACACCATGTTCAAGTTTGCGATTCGTGAGTCTATATTGTTGATACATAGAGCTTCTGTACGAGGAATTTAGAGCTCTCACTTCAAATGCGCCAAATCTTCTATCTGCCTCACATGACCCATCTTGTGCAGGCCGTTTTCGATCAGGTTGGCAATGATGACACCTGGATCACGCTGGTCTTGGGTTAATTCAACGTATCTTGTCAACAAGAGGCTATATATTTCTTGGTGCTCCCCAAATAGCGTAGGTGTATTGAACTCCTGACCAGTCAAGTCTGAGGATCCACGTGTAACCCGTTTCATGTCCCTGATCGACAACACAAAGGCGAACCTACTAAGAATGTTTGGTGTCAGGCCAGTTTTGGACTTTAGGAACTTTAACCTCGCAGCCGACTGGTCGGACACTCGGACACGATGCGGAATCATGCGTTCGCCCTCTGCTTCTTTCGCCAAAAGTAGCCTTCCTTTAGTTGCGCTCTTCTACCTTCCTCGCAGTAGGAAATCTCGAAAGCGTGGCTGATGTGCGGTGAAAGCTCCCTGTAGAAGCTTTCGTCCACCTCCGTGTCCGTAGACAACAGAATGACCTGATGGCTTATTCTTGGGAAGTAATCACGAACAAGATTTGTCCGATGATGAGAATCCAAGCGACCCAAAGGTGTATCGATTACTACGGGAAGCCTTCTGCCCGATGTCCGTGCCAATGCCTCGAGCATCGCGATGGAATAGATTTGCCTCTCACCAGCAGAAAGTTTCGACTTTTCGATTTCAACACCTTCGCGATCTAGAAGCTTGACGGTAAACCGTCGGGAGTCGATTCTCGCTCCAGAGACCATGTCATCCTTGCGAGACAGTCGCCTGAATGCAAGGGTAAACTCGTGTTCGAGTTGATCTAACTTGCGCTCAGCACTCATCTGCCCAAACTCTCTCAGCAGCTCCCGTGCTCCAGTTGCGTACTTGATGGGTTGTTGGAGTCCGATTTGCTCGGACAGGGCATGATGCTTGTCACGCAATGTACGAGCCATACCAATAGCGTTGGCATACTTCGCCTTGAGCTCGCCCTGCCTGACTGCAACTTCGGCAGTCGCTTCGACAATGCGCTCATTCAGGGTGGCTAGTTCCGAGAACACCGATGCTAAGGCTGCCTCATCTGGGGCCTGCTGGATTTGGAGCGCTATCTGGTCGAGGTCGTTCTTAGTTTCTTGGATTCTCTCGGCCAAGCTCTTGACCTTGGCCTGAGACTCTGGAACTGCGGCCTTAAGTGTATGTTCGATGCGTCCGACCGCACGGTGGCTGAGGTCGAACGCAGGTGCAACGCCATTCGTCATATAGAGAGATTCCGAGAGGAGCTTGTCGATTGCGGGGTGATCCGACTTTGAAGTAGTTTGCTTTAGGGAATCCGCGAAGTTCTCTAGCAATTGATTTGCCTCTGTCCTACTCAGTGTCACAAGTGCACTCGCTACCAATTCCATGCACTCGGAGTTTGCGGATGAGGCAAGCGATAAGGGGTAGGCTCCAGAGAGCGCATCTCTGAGTTCGCGTTCATCTCTCCTGAGGCTCTCGGCGAGCTCCTTTGCCTTGGCTTGCTGAACCTCGCGCGACTGCCCCCACTCGCCGCCTCGCTCGCTCAGTTTAATCTCTAAGACATCCTTCTCGGTTGTCAGTTCATCTAGCTTACCTTTGACCCGTTCAAGGTCCGCACGGTCTTTGGCAATATCCTGAATTATTGATTCCTGTTCGCGCTGAAGCTCGGTGAGATCGGAAGATCCATTGCTGCAATCTGCCTTGGATTCCCGTCGCAGCAAGTACACACGTAAGTCATTTCTAAGTCTCTCAACTGTGTCGATTCCAAGTAGTCGGTGAATCGCATCCCCGAGGGCAGCCCCGGAATCATCTTCGGCAAGGTCTGCGATTTTCTCACCATCAAAGAAAAACAGTTCTGAGACACCCACTGGGACAAGCTCATTGAGGAATCCTTGTACGGCCTGTGGGGTTAGGGCTTTCTTCCGCTCACCATCCTCACAAAGGGAAATGGTTTCACGAATTTCCCGGCCATCGTCATACCAACCTCTGCGAACCTTATATTGAGCCTGTCGGCCTAGTTTGCCGTGGATGAATTCCAGATCAATGAATGCACTGTTCCGCTGCACCATCGCTCCCGGAACACTGTGTATGCAGGAGCGAATGAACTTGGTGTAGTGCGCCTTGGATGTCCCCGCGCCTAAAGCGAGCCGGCCGTATAGGGCGAGCTTCAGGGCAAGCAGAAGCGTCGTCTTTCCCGCTCCGTTGAGTCCTCCGAACAGGATGATCGGACGTTCATGTCCGTTGCGCTCGCACGGACGCAGCGTAACTTCGTGTACACCGCCGTAGGCGCGGAAGTCGCTGAGGGTGAGGCGCTCGATAATCAAGATGGACCTGCATCTGCAAGAGTTTCAAGCTCGTACTGAAGGCGGTCTATTTCCTCCTGATAACCTCCATCAAGCACTGTTTCCCCTCTCGACATAACTGTCTCGAGAGAATCCCAGTCCTCTGTAAGAACTTGGTGTATGCGGTCCGCAATGCCTCGGCGCTTCGCAAGCCCGTCCATTGAGGTCTCAAGATCTAGTAGCTTGCGCACAAGCGTCGCCGGAATCGAGTACTTCGATTCAAGATTTTGTAGTAGCTCGCTGTCAGCTTCGTTGAAAGTGCCCGCATCGTGCTGCACCCATTGTAGATCGTGCCCAAACACATCGCGGTATATTCTTGGGAGATCATCAGCCCAGTCCGGTTCGTTGGGGTCATTCAGCCACTGGTGTCGGACTTGGTGCAGTTCCTCTTCAGCGATAAGCTCAATGTCGTGACCTTTCAACTGTAGGTCGCGTTGCAGCACCAGCAGGTGCTCAAGCCATTCCTTTCTGAAACGCATCCAATAGGGGCCGGGGACATGCTTACGGACTTGGTTCTTCTCGCCGTCATCCTGTATGTTGCCCCTTGCGAACGAGATTTTGCCTGTTCGACGGCGATGATTGCGAAATTCAGTTTTTCGCTCAGGTCTTGATGTTTCCGCTAGCATGTTGCGA
>JAPYNO010000066.1 GCA_028283025.1 Pseudomonadales bacterium
ACGCCGCGTTCAAATCGATGCCCTTGGGAACGGTGCCATTATGTATTTACATTCAATGGCTTATAATCGGATTCGCGAGCTTTGTTGGGACAGCAGTGAAATGAGGCAAATAAACTGGGAAACCGTCATCGGACTTGAGGTGCATGTGCAGCTCAACACCGCCTCAAAGCTATTCTCAGGCGCAGCGACGGCATTTGGCGCGCGCCCCAACCATCAGGCGTGCGCCATTGACCTCGGACTCCCCGGCGTGCTACCGGTGCTGAACGCAGAGGCACTCAAGAAGGCGCTGCGCTTCGGCATCGCCATTGATGCCGAAATTCCCGAGTACAGCAGGTTTGATCGCAAGAACTACTTTTATCCAGACCTGCCGAAAGGCTATCAGACAAGTCAGTTTGAGCATCCTGTCATCGGCGCCGGACGCATTGTGATTGAGACTGAGGACGGCACAAGCCTGCCAGTGCGAATCACGCGCGCACACCTCGAAGAGGACGCCGGCAAGTCAATTCACGATGCTTACCCGAGCCTCACCGCGCTCGACTTCAACCGATCTGGCATGCCGCTGCTTGAGATTGTGACCGAACCGGACATGCGCAGCCCGGCTCAAGCCGCCGCCTGCTTCCGACACATTCATCGGCTCGTCAAGCACCTGCGCATCTGCGACGGAAACCTGAGCCAAGGCTCGATGCGCTGCGATGCGAACATCTCACTGCGTCCCGCAGGTCAAGATGCGCTCGGCGAGCGCACTGAACTCAAGAACATCAATTCCTTTCGATTCCTTGAGCAGGCGCTCGAATACGAAGCTGATCGTCAGAAAAGGCGCCTTGAAGCGGGTCAGCCTGTGCTGCGCGAGACCCGCCAATTTGATCACGTCTCAGGCGCGACCAAAGCCATGCGCGGCAAGGAATTTTCCGACGACTACCGCTACTTCCCGTGCCCAGACCTGTTGCCCGTGCATGTGGATACGCATCTGTTAGCCGAAGTCCGCCGCGACATGCCGGAACTCCCCGACGCTAAAGCGGAACGGCTCATGCGCGAACACGAAGTGAGTGCGGACGACGCCGTGCGCCTGACGAGCGACCCAGACATGGTCGATTGGTTCGACGCCGCGCTGCGGGCAACATCCGAAGACGCACCCGACGGCCTCGGTCAAGCACTCTCGAAACTGCTGCTCGGACAAGTACGCGCAAGCCTCAACCGCACGCAAATCGACATGGCGAACTGCCCGGTCACCCCCACGCAAGGCGCAATGCTCGCACTCAGAAATCTCGATGGCACCTTGTCAAGCGCAGGACTTCGCGACTTGTTTCGCATGGTCTGGGACGCGGGCGACGCGAGCTTGAACATTGACGCGCTGATCGAAGAACAGGGTCTCGCACAAGTTAGCGACACATCGGCGCTCGCTGAAATGGTGCGGTCGGTGATCGATACCAATCCCAAGCAAGTGGCGCAATATCGACAAGGCCAGACACGGCTGCTTGGCTTCTTCGTTGGGCAGGTGATGCGGGCGTCAAAGGGGAGCGCTGACCCAAAGCAAGTGAATGAAATGTTGCGCGAAGAGTTGAGCTAGTGCCCTGTCCGGCTAATTCGTATGATTATTCTTGGCCATTTCCCCTTGGTTGCGTTGTCGCGCCTTGCCAATGAGCGAAATAGCCTAGCGCCTAAAACACACGAATTAGCCGGACAGGACCCTAGCAACATGACCGCAACAACACAGTGAGCGAACAATTGTCCCAACTCGGCTTTCGCTTCAAGCGGAGCGGTGCCCATATTTCTCGCACGATGATGCTCGACGAACTGACCAATCTCTTGGCCTACGTTGACCAACCCGAAGCCGACAAGCGCGACTACGCCTTCGCAATCAAAGAAGACAACTGCCTAGGCAAGCGCTCTCGCATCAATCGCCTCCTTACCTACAAGCATCTTGTGGAACTCTACGCACTCGAACGAGGCAACACGCTGTTTCAGGCGCTCCTGTACTTCTGGAAACGCGACGTGCAGGGACGCCCGCTGCTAGCTCTCATGTGCGCGTATGCCAGAGACCCTGTCCTTCGTCCGACAGCGCGGTTTATCCTAAATGTCCCAAAAGGCGAGAGAGTCACGCGAGAATCACTTGAAACATTCATCGATAATATCGAACCCAACCGATTCAGCCCTGTGACACTGATGTCCACAGCGCAACACATCAACTCGACTTGGACTAAGTCGGGGCACCTTCGTGGGCAAGCGCGAAAAGTTCGCACAGCTGCGAACCCAACCGCTGGCAGCGTCGCCTACGCGCTATTCCTAGGCTTTCTCACAGGCGCACGCGGACAGGAGCTCTTACAAACCGAGTACGCCAAGCTACTTGATTGCGCACCTGGCAAGGCCATAGAACTTGCCGAAGAAGCGTCTCGCAAAAGCTGGATCGTGTTCAAGCGCGTAGGCAGTGTCATTGAAGCACAGTTCCCGAACTTAATTACACACGAACAGCTAGAGCGGTTCCGTGAGCAGAATTAGCCGACTCATACAATCCTACCGAAATTACATCGCCATACCCTGGCGCGATGATGCCGCCGCCGCGCAGCGTGTCATCTTCTGTGTCTACAACGAACAAGATGAACGCGGACTGCGACTCAAATTGGACGAGTTCGCACTTGTCACGGCGGAAGCGGGTCACAAATGGGAAATTTTCGATCTGACGGATAACTTTGCCTCTTGGCTGGCATCGCAAAGGTATGCGAAGAGTTATTTTCAGCAGCCAAGCCTGCTCCCAACGCTGCTACCAAGATACCTTGATCGTATCAGTGACGACTTCAAGGCATTCCTCCAAGAATGCGGTGCCGGGTCGGATGCTGTCATAGCACTCTCGGGGGTCGGTTCGCTGTTCGGACTCGTGAAAGTCCGCGAGGTTGTGGATAGGCTCGCTCCACTCGTCAGCGGAAGACTGCTTGTCTTCTTTCCTGGCAGCTTTGAAAACAACAACTACAGGCTGCTCGATGGCTATGATGGCTGGAACTATCTCGCTGTACCCATCACTGCTGACAAGGAATAATGCGCATTCATCAAGGATTGATAGAGCGATCATGAAGAACCTGGATATTTATCAAACCAATCCGGCCGCCCGAAAGCTTGTCAACGAAGGCGTCGCCAACGTCAATGACGAGCAAACTAGCGAAGCATTGGCCGTTCTTCGCTACGAACTTGAGACCTTTGTGTGTGATGGTCAGTACGAGAAAGGCATGTCGCACATTCTTGAGAACTACCTCAAGAATATCGACCAAGCTCAGCAGTCCGCGGTCTGGGTAAGCGGATTCTACGGGTCAGGCAAGTCTCACCTCGTCAAGATGCTGCGCGCACTGTGGACCGACACTGAGTTCGATGATGGCGCCACCGCTCGCGGTATTGCGAACTTGCCAACAGAAATCAACAAACATTTGAAGGCACTCAGCGCCTGTGGCAAGTGTCATGGCGGATTACACGCAGCATCCGGCACGCTCGGTGCGAGCGCAGATGGCAGCGTCCGACTCGCTCTGCTCCGCATCATCTTCAAGTCTGCGGGACTGCCTGAACGCTTCCCTGTCGCCCGCTTCATCATGTGGCTCAAAAGCGAAGGCATCGAATCCGAAGTCCGCGCCCACATTGAGGCCGGAGGCTTCGACTGGCAAGAAGAACTAGACAACTTCTATGTCGCCGAGGAGCTTCATAAAGCCTTGCTTCACGTCAAACCCAACCTGTTTTCATCACCGACCTCGTGCGTCGAGACGCTCAACAATCTGTACCCGAACGTCTCAGATGTGTCGAGCGACGAGATGATCAAAGCGATTCGTCTGGCGCTCACCAAGGACGGCAAGTTCCCATTGACCCTCATCGTGCTCGATGAGGTGCAGCAGTACATCGGCGAGAATAGCGAGCGCTCGATGAATGTGCAGGAAGTCGTCGAAGCCTGCTGCAAGAACATTGGCGGCAAATTGCTCTTCATCGGCACTGGTCAAACCGCCGTCACTGGCACCAGCAATCTGAAAAGGCTCGAAGGACGCTTTCGGGTTCGCGTGGAACTATCCGATGCCGATGTTGATGTAGTAATTCGCAAAGTCGTTCTGGCCAAGAAGCCAGAGGCGAAAGCACCCATTGAGCGCATCATGGAAACAAGCTTGGGAGAGATTTCCCGACACTTAGGCGCAACGACCATTTGCCATAGGCAGGATGACATCCCTTACTTTCCGCAGGATTATCCGATTTTGCCGGTGCGACGCCGCTTTTGGGAGTACACGCTCAGAGTGCTGGATCAAACTGGCACCGACAGCCAGCTACGCAATCAACTCAGCATGGTGCACAAGGTCATCCAGACCAATCTCAATGAGCCCTTGGGCCGAGTCGTGCCAGCCGATTATCTCTACTTCGACTCTGCGGAAAAACTGCTTCAGTCACGCATCCTGCCAAGGAAATTGCACGCACAAACTATGAAGTGGCGCACTGGTTCAGAGGACGACCAGCTCAAGGCGCGCGCCTGCGGATTGGTGTTCCTGACCAACAAGCTCGGCGGCGAAAATAACGAGATTGGCGTGAGGGCCACCATTGATACGCTCGCCGACCTCTTGGTTGAAGACCTCGCCGAAGGCAGCAGCAGTCTGCGCAGTAAGCTGCCGCGCCTGCTCGACCAATGCGATCTTGTGATGAAGGTCGAGGATGAATACCGTATCCAAACCGAAGAAAGCGCGGCATGGAATGATGAGTTTTTGAGTCAGCGTTCCGCTTTGAACAACGAAGCACACCGCATTGAAGCGGAACGCGAAGATCGCATTCGCAAGCTGTTCGCCGAAAAAGTGAGCAAGCTCTCGCTCGTTCAAGGCGACGCGAAGGTTTCGCGCGATGTTCACCCGATCTTCGATGCCCAGCTTCCCCCCGAGGCCGATAGGCAAATCTCCTTATGGGTCCGTCATGGATGGGATTCAGACGAGAACTCGGTGCGAGCCGATGCACGACAGGCTGGCAATCAATCGCCAACTGTCTTTGTGTTCGTCCCCAAACGCGCTGGCGATGATGTTCGTCATCAACTTATCGAATACAAAGCCGCCTGCGCGACACTCGAAAAACGAGGCGTGCCTAATTCACCGGAGGGCACCGAAGCTCGGGCGGCTATGGAAACCGCCAAGCAGACTGCCGACGGCAGGATTCGTGAACTGCTCGAAGATGCCTTTTCTGGTACGCGCGTGTTTCAGGCTGGTGGAAACGAGATTCTCGGCAAGGATCTACAGGCCATGGTCACCGAGGCCTGCAACAATTCATTGTCGCGGCTCTACCCCGAATTTGGCATTGCGGATCACGACGGATGGGGCAAAGTGTACGAGAGGGCGCAAAAGGGCGACCCAGATTCGCTGCAAGCGGTCGGCGACCAAGGCGAACCTGACAAAAACCCCGTATGCAAAGCGATTCTTGGCGTAATCGCGGGCGGGAAGAAAGGAGCAAAGCTTCGAGCCAAGTTTGAGTCTGCCCCCTATGGCTGGTCACGAGACGCCGTAGATGGTGGCTTGCAGGTGCTCTTTGTCGCTGGACTCATCCGCGCTCATGACGAGCGCGGTCAATCCATCGCTCCAAAGGATATGGAGCGCAAAGCCATTGGTAAGACGACATTCAAGGTGGAATCCGCCACTATCAACACACCAGAGCGCATAAGAATTCGCAAGCTGCTGCAGAAGGTCGGCATCTCAGCTCGGCAAGGCGAAGAACTGAGCAGCGTACCGACCTTCTTGCAGAAGATGTTTGAGCTTGCTGACGAAGCTGGCGGCGAAGCACCAAAGCCGACTAAACCCAATACTTCACTGCTAAATGAGATCCGCCTCGCAACAGGCAATGAGCAGCTTCGCACCATTTTCAATTGTAGGGATGAACTTACCAGCAACATTAAAGAATGGACCGCACTTGCCGAACGCATCAACAGTCGTTCGCCTGCGTGGAGCCAATTGAAGCGCCTCATGACCTATGCGAGCAAACTTCAGGAGGCCGCGGTTCTACTTGCTCAAACGAATACAATCGAACAGCAGCGACAGCTACTCGATGAACCAGATCCGATTGCACCGCTAATCACCAGCCTGACTCAACTATTGCGCGATCAACTCAACCATCTCGATGAAGCATATAGCTGCGATCACGACCGCGGCATGGAGCGACTCAAAGCAGATGAGAACTGGAAGCAACTCGAACCTGAGCAACGCCACGAACTCTTGTCCGAGCAGCGGCTTACCAGCGCAGATCGACCAGATATCAAAGTGCAAACGACAGAGCAGGTCTTGAACACACTCGATCATTGTGGGTTGTCAGCCCTTTCTGATCGCGCGGCCGCCATGTCAGGCCGCTTTCACCAAGTTGCTGTCCGCGCTGCTGAACTGTGCGAACCGGAGATTCAGTTTGTTGAATTGCCCCAACGCACTCTGAAAACCAACGAGGATATTGATACTTGGGCGGAGGAAGCCAAGAGCACACTCAAAGCGGCCCTCGCCAACGGGCCGGTCGCCCTTCGGTAAGAGTCACGTTGGAACTATGAGAACCACCGCTGACATCGAATCCCTGCTGACAGAACTTGACCACTGCGTTGCTGACGATTTGGAAGATCAAGACCTCGACTTTAAGAAATGGGGCACGAGAAATCGCAAAAGTGCCGTTAAGTCATTGGTCGAAATGGCGGTATGCATGGCCAACGGTGGTGGCGGAACAGTTGTCTTCGGCATCGCAGGTCGACTTAAGGGCCGAAAGCAAGCAATTCTGGGCGTGCCTTATGAAATCGACCCACAATGCGCGTTCCTATGCTCGCGAGCATTGAAACGAGCATAGGATGGGCGAAAAGCACATGCAGCCGTTAGACAAGTCACTCCGAAACCGACTTGAACGCACTATCAAGGGCGCACGCGAGGTTGCGGAGACTGCTGCTCGCGCAGTGCTCGAGCATCTCGGAGTTGGCGAAACTGCGCCATTTGCCCACCTGAGCGAACAAGACCGCGACCTGCGGCGTCGATTACGGGCACATGGGCGGCAGTTGGGCGACATGCGCACCATAAGCGGCGAACAGGCACTTGCTCGCCTTATCGAAACAGTCGCCTACGAACATTGGCATCGAATGCTATTTGCGCGCTTTCTGGCCGAGAACGACCTCCCGACCCAGACGGCCCTATTGCCGTCACGCTCGATGAGTGCGAAGACCTCGCCACCGATGAGGGCGCGGCTAACGCATGGGAACTCGCTGCCCGCTATGCAGCCACCATGCTGCCGCAGATATTCAGAGTCGATTCGCCCGTCTTTCAATTGAAACTGCCACCGGAACACCAGCAATCGCTTGAACGCACGGTCGCTGATTTGCCGGGCGATGTATTCACTGCATCCGATAGCCTCGGCTGGGTGTATCAGTTCTGGCAAGCTAAGAAGAAAGACGAGGTCAACGCCTCCGAAAACAAGATCGGCGAACGCGAACTGCCCGCGGTCACGCAATTATTCACCGAGCCATACATGGTCAGCTTCCTGCTCGACAACTCACTTGGCGCATGGTGGGCGGCAAGGCGGCTGAGCGATTCAGACTTGCGAAACGCCAGCAGCGAAGAAGAATTGCGTTCGAGGGCATCCATCCCTGGCATCCCCTTGGATTACCTTCGCTTCACCAGAATCCTCTCTCCCCGCCAAGGGGAAGGAGAAATCTGGAACCCCGCAGCCGGCTCCTTCGACAGTTGGCCAGAACAACTCGCCGACCTGAAAACCCTCGACCCCTGCTGCGGCTCTGGTCATTTCCTAGTCGCCGCCTTTCTCATGCTTGTGCCGATGCGTATGGAACTCGATAATCTCTCAGCCAAGGAGTCCGTTGATGCGGTGCTGAGAGAGAACATCCATGGCTTGGAACTCGATCCGCGCTGCGTGGAAGTCGCGGTCTTCGCGCTCGCGCTTGCCGCATGGAAATACCCCGAAGCAGGTGGCTATCGCACATTGCCAGAATTGAATATCGCCTGTTCTGGATTAGCGATCAACGCCAAGAAAAACGACTGGCTGGCGCTCGCCCAAGGCGATGCTAGTCTTGAGGTTGCGCTTGAAGAACTCTATGAGCAGTTCCAAGACGCGCCAGTGCTTGGAAGTCTCATCAACCCGGAAGCGGGACTGAAGAAGGGATCGCTGCTTGAACTCAATTGGGAGAACGTTGCGCCGCTGCTCATGGCCGCATTGGATGATGAACACGACATGGAGACCTCCGAAATCAGCGTCGTTGCCAGTGGAGTTGCGAAGGCAGCAGCATTGCTCGCTGATCGCTATCAATTGATCATCACCAATGTACCCTACCTTGCTCGAGGCAGACAGGACGAACGATTGCGGAAATTCTGTGAGAAGCATTATTCAGTCGCGAAGAACGATTTGGCGACCGTCTTTCTTGATCGCTGCTTGGAGCTTTGTAACGAAGTAGGCACCACAAGCGTCGTGTTGCCACAGAACTGGCTCTTTCTGACCAGTTATAAGAAGTTTCGCGAGAAGCTGCTGACGAACGAGACTTGGCATCTAATCGCTCGTTTGGGACCAAGTGCATTTGAAACCATTAGCGGCGAAGTCGTCAAGGCGGTGTTGATCGCCATGAGCCGCAGCAACGCGGGAATCGGCGTAGGCAGACTACTTGATGATGCCGAAGATGACAAGCTAATTCGAGGTCTCGATATATCCGAACCTCGCACCGCCGCAGAAAAAGCATCGTTTTTACTGACGGAAGAAGTCAAGAGTGTCGGACAGACAAAGCAGCTACAAAATCCTGATGCGCGTATTGCGATCGACGAATTGGAAGGACCGCTGCTCGATTTGCATGCATCTGCATTCCAAGGAATGGCAACGGGGGACTACCCTTGCTTCGGGCGCAAATTCTGGGAGTTTTCGCAGCGACCCGAAGAATACCGTTTCCAGCAAAGTACCGTTATCGAAACCATACACTACGGAGGCCGAGAGCATGTCCTACATTGGGGTGAGGAAGGCGACATCTACCTTGAGCGCCGTGAAGGCGTACGTATACAGGGGGGGGGGGCATGGAATAGAAAAGGGATTGTTGCATCGCAGATGGGTTCTCTGCCAGTAACGCTCTACAGCGGAGAACTCTTCGACAATAATTCGAGTGCGATAGGCCCGCTCGCGGGAGACAAAATTGCGGCAGTCTGGTGCTTCTGCGCCTCTCCCGAATACAATGAGGCTGTGCGCCGCATTGACCAAAAGTTAAATGTTACTAATGCCACGCTGGTCAAAGTTCCCTTCGACCTCACTCACTGGAGCAAGGTCGCTGAAACGGAATATCCAAACGGACTGCCCAAACCCTATTCCGACGACCCCACTCAGTGGATTTTCCACGGCCATCCCTGCGGCTCAGTGGTTTGGGATGAGGAGAACAAGTGGACTGCTCACGGCCCACTAAATTTGCACCAGAATGCACTACAAATTGCCGTCGCACGCCTACTGGGCTATCACTGGCCAGCAGAGTTGGACACCGACATGGAGTTGGCCGACGAACAGCGCGAATGGGTCAATCGTTGTGAAGCCTTGGCTCAGTACGCCGACAAAGACGGCATCGTCTGTATTCCGCCAGTGCGCGGAGAAGCCGCGGCATCCGAACGACTCATGGACCTGCTCGCCGCTGCCTACAGCGATGCTTGGTCAAACGATACACTCGCCGCTCTACTGGGCAGCGCGGGACACACCGACAAAACATTGGAGACTTGGCTACGCGACAAGTTCTTCACGCAACACTGCAAGCTGTTCCAAAACCGCCCATTCATCTGGCACATCTGGGACGGCCTCCGCGACGGCTTCTCCGCCTTGGTCAACTATCATAAACTCGACAGAAAACTGCTCGAAACGCTGATCTACACCTACCTAGGCGATTGGTCGAATCGCCAGCGACAAGACATTGCTCAGGGCATGGACGGGGCTGAGGAGCGCCTAGCAGCCGCCGAAAGCCTGAAGAAGCTAGAGGCTATCCTTGAGGGCGAAGCGCCCTACGACATTTTCGTGCGCTGGAAACCATTGCAAGAGCAGCCCATCGGCTGGAACCCAGACATCAATGACGGTGTGCGCCTCAACATCAGACCATTCCTTACCGCACCCGATGTCGGCAAGAAAGGCGCAGGCATCCTGCGCGACAAACCCAACATCAAGTGGACCAAAGACCGGGGCAAGGATAGTGAATCCGCGCCTTGGTTCCACCTGTTCAAAGGCGACCGTATTAACGACCATAACTTGACACTAACAGAAAAACTTACCGCAACCAAAAAAGGATCACAATGATTAAATCCGCAAACAGCTATTCGGTATCACGACTCTTCGACATAGAAGCTGAGGTGGTTTATGCCGTTCCCCGCTATCAGCGAGAGTACTCTTGGAGCAAGAGCCAATGGGAAAGTTTGTTTGATGACATCTTCGAAAACGATAGTGGGTACTTCATCGGCTCTATCATATGCATCAATCAGACAACCGATACACTTGCTATACAGAAGCTCGAACTAGTTGACGGACAGCAACGACTGACGACACTTTCGCTGCTATTTACTGCTGTTTATCACGCTCTGAGGAGTCAGACACTAAGCGAAGAACAACAGAACGAGTTAATCAACTTGAAGAGGAAACTTGTGCTCAAGAGAGGCGATGACCAGATTCGACTGAATCTGCAAGTTCAAAACCACAACGACGCTGACTATCGATCTGTTCTCGCAAAAAACGAAGTCATAGGTAAATATTCTGAGAAAAAATGGGCTGGCAACCGAAAGATATTTCGAGCATACCGATACTTTCAAAGTCGCTTACACCAAATGAGCCATGATCAAGACGACTGCGTTGCAAAGATCATTGAGTTTTTGGACAAGGTTAATAGAGCCTGCTTGGTCAAAATTGAAGTGGGGAGCCACGCTGATGCTTACACCCTGTTCGAATCTCTGAACAATCGCGGCATGCCACTTACAGCAGTAGACCTAATTAAGAACAAGCTGCTAGCTCGTTTGGAACACGAGGAACAAGGCACGATAGATCAGTACTTTGAATGCTGGAAACAGCTCCTAGAGCATCTTGGTGACGACTACGCAATCCAAGAGCGCTTCTTCCGTCAGTATTACAACGCTTTCAGGCAGCAGCTTAAGGCAATCCACCAAGTACCGGTTGCCACTCGTTCCAATCTGATAAAAATCTTCGAAAGCCTGATCAATCACAACGCAAAAGAATGCCTTGATAAGCTCAACATCGCTGGGGAACGATACTCGTTGCTTCTCTCTCGCAGTAATGAAGAAGATTCTAGCGGCCTCGATAAAGCGATTAAGGACCTAGAGAGAATCCAAGGAACTCCTTCGCACTTGCTGTTGTTGCATATACTGATGCAAGAAAGCGAACTCGGGCTATCAACCGCACATTTGCAATCAATAATCAGATTGCTAGTGCGTTTTTTCGTCAGACGCAATCTGACTGACACCCCTCCAACCCGCGACCTCACAAGGCTATTCATGAGCGTAATCGACAAGATTAGCGGACAAAATGGAGACGCGGTACTTCGCTCTATTGAAGAGCAACTTACGAATATCTCTGCGTCGGACGATACTTTTCGACAAGAGCTGGAAGGTTCGATCTACGAGGAAAACGCAAGGGTTACCCGATTCATCCTGTGCGCGCTCGCCGAACAGTCGATGACTGAGGAGAGTTGGGTCGACTTATGGCAGGTTGAAGAAAAACGATTCGCGTGGACCATTGAACACATCTTTCCGCAAGGGAAGAACATTCCTCAGCCATGGGTTTCCATGATTGCAGCTGGTGACGAAGACAAGGCTAGGGAGCTACAGCAGACTCATGTCCACAAACTTGGCAACCTTACGATTTCTCGTTTCAATAGTTCACTTGGCAACAAGAGCTTTGATGAAAAGCGAGACCGGACCGACAATGAAGATCGAGCAGTAGGCTACAAGAACAAACTGGGACTTAATGAGGACCTCGCCAGCGCCACTGATTGGAGCATTGATCGGATTGAAAAAAGAACAAAGAAGCTCACCGAGCAAGCAGTCAAAGTATTCAAGCTTCAAGGAAATGACTTTTGAGATTGCTTGATGATTATGCAAACGCGATTTCCATGAGGTACTCCAAACTGGAAGAGGATTTGAAGCCATGAACCCAAATCAGCTATCCACCATCAAGCTGCGCGGATTCAAGTCCATACGAGAGTGCGATCTTGAGATCCACTCGCTAAACGTCTTGATTGGCGCCAACGGAGCAGGGAAATCGAACTTCATCGGCTTTTTCCGGCTCATTCAGCAGATGCTTGAGGGCAATCTTCAACGCTATGTGAGCAAGCAAGGCGGTCCCGATTCTCTGCTGCACTTTGGCCGCAAGAGCACCGAGCAGCTAAGTGCAGAACTCTATTTTGGCAACAACGGTTATCGGTTTGCCTTGGAACCCACTCAAGACAATCGCATGATGTTCGCCAAAGAAGCTTTGTGGTGGAACGTGCGAGGAGACTGGCGACCCAAATCGGGACACTTCGAATCCGTAGTAGAGGCGGAGAAGTCGGACACCAAAATTTACGGATTCACGATACCAGTCATGAAGAACTGGCGCGTGTATCACTTTCACGACACGAGCGAAACTACGCTACTGAAACAGAGGCACGGCATCAACGACAACCTCTACCTGCGCCCGGATGCCAGAAATTTGGCTGCGTTTCTCGCCATGCTAAAAGATCAGCATCCACGCCAATACAACCAGATTGTTAAGACTATTCGCTTAGTCGCTCCATTCTTCGGGGATTTCCTACTCCGGCCTCAACCTAGCAACGAAGATCAAATCGAACTTGAGTGGATCGAGAAGGGCGAAGACACACCCTTCAAAGCGCATCTTCTCTCTGACGGCACCCTGCGATTCATCTGCTTAGCGACTATCCTCTTACAGCCCGAAGAATTCCAGCCAGAGATAATACTGATCGATGAGCCAGAACTCGGATTACATCCGTTTGCCATTCACTTGCTCGCCTCCCTCCTGCGCTCAACCTCCAAATCCCGACAGATCATCGTTTCAACGCAGTCCACAGAACTTCTCAACGAGTTTTCGCTGGAAGACATCATTGTGGCTGACCGAGCAGAAGGGTTCACCCGTCTCCGCCGCCTCAATGCAGAGGCATTAGAGACTTGGCTTTCCGAGTATTCACTCGCAGAGCTTTGGCAGAAGAACGTGTTCGGCGGGAGACCTTCCCGATGACCCGCGTGCATGTATTCTGCGAGGGACAGACCGAAGAGGTATTCGTTCGCGATGTTCTCTACCCGCACTTTGGACGCATGAGCGTCTGGCTGAACCCCATAATCGTTCGAACCGGACCTCAAGGTCGAGGCGGTGTGACTTCATATGCCAAAATTAAGCGGCAAGTTGAGACAAAGTGTAAGGAAGATACAACGTCTTGGGTGACAACCATGCTCGATTTCTACGGATTGCCATCGGACTTCCCAGGCATGACATCGCATGGTGACTCAATGGTCAGAGCACAGGCTGTAGAGCGCGCGTTTCAGGAGGATATCGCACCGAGGAATTTCATATCGAATATCCTCGTACATGAATTCGAAGGCTTGCTGTTTAGTCAGCCAGCTGCATTTGGCGAATGGTTCGAAGCTTCGGACATTGTCGAGCAATTGGAACGAGTGAGAAACGACTTCACCAGCCCGGAACACATTAACGATGACCGATGCACGGCACCCTCAAAACGCATTCTGAAGGTTTGCAATAGCTATGACAAAGTCTTGCATGGCTCGTTGATCGCCATCGGCATCGGCTTGGATGCCATCCGTCAAGAGTGCCCACTGTTTAATGTATGGGTATCGCGACTTGAAGCCTTGAATCCGGTAGGTGACGCATGAGAGTACTCGATCACCTCGTCAATGCAGTTTGTGATGCGGCCGCGTTCAACCGAGAAGCACAAGTCGCACCTGCCTGCATTTTATGGCCGGACCGAGACCGGCAGTGGGAGGAAGCCGTACCCGATGTTCAAGGGGAGTTGCCTGAACTTATCTTCTTGGGCGATTATGCACCCGAACAGCGTCGAGGGCCTGCCGTCTGGCTTCGATGCGTGATTGCGGGTCGAATCGAAGAAATCTCGCTCCCCGCGGACCGAGTAGCAATCTTGTACCTGCCCGGAGTCGGTCGCCAAGACCTGCGAGCCACCGAGAACTGCCCGGACTATTTGAAGCCGCTCGCTGAACTCCAATACCGAGGCGTGATCTGGTCGCAGATCAACGCCAAGGACTGGACTGTGCTTGCTTATCTGAAGTCCGATCAAGGTGGGCTTGGCCTTAATGTAGCGAAAGACAACGACACGCGAAGCGCGATGCGGCTTGCATTGACACCGCTTTTGAGCGAGGAGATTTCCCGACTCAAGGGCAAGCGCTTGGATCACGACTTCTTCAATACACTCTTGAGTGAGGACATCAACCTCGACCTGATCAAATGGCTCGATCAAGGAGATGACTTCAAGACTGCGCGTAGCGAAAATGAATGGCAAGCCTTCGTCGATCTCTGTAGGTCACAGCTAGCGTTCAATCCAGAGACTGACAGCATCCTGAATGGAGCGACCAGCCTTGCGAATCGCGATGGCACTTGGCGTGCTGTTTGGGAGCGTTTTTGCGAAGCACCCGCACGATATCCGAATGTTCCTCTGCGTATTAGAGAATGCAAAGCACCGAATTTCGACTTGCTCGCGGATGAGCAAGTGGCGGGAGGCTGGCCTCAATGGAATGAATCCGAGGAAGAGAGCCTTCGCAAGGAACTTGAACACCTTGCCAACTTGCCAGCCCACGATGTGCTATCGACTATTGTAGTGCTAGAAAAACAGCATCATGGTCGTCGCGAATTGGTGTGGGCAGGAATGGGCGAGTCTCCCTTGGCCTGCGCATTGGCACACCTCGCAACAATTGCCAAACTCATAAAGGAGTGCCCTGCGGCGGGCACCGTGAATGATCTCTCTGCGAGCTACTGCAACCATGGATGGCGAATTGACGATGCTGTATTGCGAGCCTTGCAACAAGTCGAGAAGCTCCCCGACCCCAATGCCGTGACAATCGCTATTCGCGCCGTGTACCTGCCGTGGCTCGAAGACTCAGCACGCCATCTTCAGAAGCTAGTTCATGACGCATCCTACCCCGGAGGCACGTACTTGCAGGCAAGGGATACAGCATATTCCGAGGGCGACTGCGTCCTGTTCGTTGACGGTCTTCGTTTCGATACTGGAAAGCGCTTGGTAGAATCCTTGCAGTCTCATGATCTCAGCGTATCCGAACAACCAATTTGGACGGCCTTGCCGAGCGTCACAGCGACCGGCAAGGCAGCTGTCTCGCCGGTCGCAGACAAGATTCGAGGCCAAGAAGGCAGTTCCGACTTCGAGCCTTCGGTTGCGGACACCGGTCAATCACTCAAGGGTGGCCATCATCTGAAAAGACTGCTGAAAGATGCGGGGTGGACTGTCCTTAAAGGCTCTGATTGTGGCAATGGCACGGGCATGGCTTGGTGCGAGTTTGGAAATATCGATCATGAAGGTCATGATCGTGGATGGAAGCTCGCCAAGCACATAGATGCGCTGATTCGGGAAGTAAGCAATCGAATCGCAGAACTCTTAGATGCCGGATGGCGCAGTGTGCGTGTTGTGACAGACCATGGCTGGCTGCTACTTCCGGGCGAGCTCGAAAAAATCAACCTTCCGAACGCACTCGTGGAGAGCAAATGGGGGCGCTGCGCATCGATAAAACCAAGCGCATCGACTGAAGAGCGACTTTACCCGTGGTTTTGGAACCCAAACCAGTCCTTCGCCCTCGCGGAAGGAGTGCGTTGTTTCAAAAGAGGCGAAGAATACGCGCACGGCGGTCTCAGTTTGCAGGAGTGCCTGACGTTGCAGTTGACTGTCACGCGAGGCGAGAATCTCTAGTCATCGCGAGAGTGTCCTGCCCGACTCCTCAACCCGTGCTTGCGGACGAATGGTATTTCAGCAATGCTGATCTACACAACCACAAAGATACCCGCATTATAGGTTATGAAATTTGGATGGTGTTCGTCCAAATTTCATGGTACATTGATGCCATGATTTCGCGCGATGCACATCTGAAGAACATCTCGGCGCTCCTGCAGGACAGCCCTGTTGCTGCCATGATCGGCGCTCGACAAGTGGGCAAAGCGACGCTCGCGCGGACAGACAATTGCACCGTCAATAAAACGATTGCCGCACGACGGCTTGTCCAGCTTCTTGTCATTTTCGCTGCTAGTGTCCTGAAAGATTGAACAGCCGCCTATTCTTCCGATGTCCATCCTCCACGAAAAGAGACCGACCCATGACTCGACTGCTGCTGCCCGTGACCCTGCTGACCCTGATCCTGCTGCCCACCCTCGTGCTGCCCGCCGCCGCGCAGATCCTGACGGTTGAGCAAACCCCGTGGGAGGCGCAACCGGTTCTCAAGCGCTGGCACAAGACAGTGACGATCACGTATGTCCCCAAGCCGCCAGATGCAGGAGATGACATCCGCCCTCGGACCGGCCCGCCGCTCGGCTATATTGAGCGTTTGTATTGCAACATGGACCCGAACTACTCGCCCCGCTGCGGCAGCACAGCCGAAGAGCGTCCTTCATGGGACCTTACCGTCACTTTTCCCGGTAACGGCCCTTTCGCCGCCAACGACACGCTCTACACGGTCCACCACAGCAGTGGCCGGGGGCTGAACAGCGGTACGTCCGATGTTCTCACCCTTCCCTACGGCATTGTCACACAGCGCTACTACATGACCACACAGGGTCGCGCCGATGCCACACCGACCATCGCGGCCAAACTTCGCCTGACCGCGGTCGTCAACCCGTCTGGGGATAGCATCGATAAACACGAAGATCTCGAGGAACTGCCCGCCCGCCCGTCGGATTGAGTGCTCCGGCCCCGAAGCCCACATTCCACCGCATCGAGCTCGTCGGCGCCGGTTCCATGAGCCGTTTCCACCCCGAACCACCGGAAGGGGCAGCCTCGGGGTTGCCCTCAGGGTCTCCTTTTTGTCTTGCACAAGACGATTGTGATGGAGCACTTTTAGCTGGCAAAAAGCTTTGACAACGCCTCCATCGACGCCCGCATCGAAGCCTCGTCCATCCCCTGAAGCCGTATGCGTGAGGCGATGAAATGTGTCATGCCTAATCGCTCTCGAAGCGTTTCGATCTGCGCACGCACCTCGCTACCGCGCCCCACACACGCGATCTCATCGACTGTCGCAGCCTCTTCCCGCGCAACACGCCGCGTAATCCGTTCCTGCGCAATCAACTCGCGCGCTCGCTTGAGCAACAATTTATCATCAGAAACAAACACCGTGCGCATCACTGGCACCATGCTCAGCGGCTCGTGCCCGTGCGCGCGACACGCCGCGCGATGCTCTCGGTATTTGCGCTCAAGACCCGATGCGCTTTCCGCAGGCGATGCGAGGTAAGGAAGCCCGAGCGAACCTGCCTGCTCAATCGCCTTGGGGCCGAAGGCCGCCACCACCATCGGCGGGTGCGGGCGCTGCACCGGCAGCGGCGAAAGCTGCCGGTCTTCCCCGCAGCCCGGCACCGCCTCGCCTCGCAGGAGGCTCACAATAGACGCAAGATGCGCCGAAAACATCGCCCGCTTGTGACTTTGCTTGACGCCAAAGGCTGCGAGCGTGTCGGGGTCAAACCCGCGACCGAGGCCGAGCAAGAGTCGTCCATCGCACAGATTATCGAGCGCTGCGATTTGCTCGGCGGCGGCGAGCGGTGCTCTCAAGGGCAGTAAGTAGGATGTGGTTGCAAGCTGAATGCGCGTTGTCAATGCGGCGGCAGCGGCGAGCATCATGAGCGGGTCTGGTAGCGAAAACGGCTGCGTGAGATGATTCTCCGGTAGCCAAAAGGACTCGAATCCAAGCGACTCGGCGATCTTCGCCTGCCTTGGAATCGACAGCCCGCCCTCCCACACCCAAGGCGTTGTCCCAACATGCAGCGTCACGGCTGCTGCTGCTGCGCCCACTGCATCAAGCGCAGGCTACTGCGCAGGGCATCGAGGTGCCGCAGGTAAGCGAAATCGCGGTACAAGGGGTCGTCCGCCAAGAAGACGCAGGTTTGTTCGCCGCACTGAAAGTCGGTGCGCTCGCCAAATCGATTGCCAGCCGGGCCGTATCGACCAAACCTGCCTTCGCGCCCGAAACGCCAAAACGCTTCCCAGGTCGCGGGCGCTTGGCCAGGAATAGGCTGAGCGATCGCATTGATGGTCTCTTCGGCCAAGCTTGAAACCAACTCGGAGGGCGCGCTCACTGGAGCGAGCAGGGCATCACAAGCAATTGATTCGAGCCCCTCAGTCAGCACTTCGGTATCAATCGGATACACGCTCAGCCTGTCGCGCAAGGACAGGCGCCAGAAGCGGGTGAAATAGATCGGCACCACATAGACGGGCACGCTCATGTCCTGCAGGTGCGTCATTAGCTGACCGATGACCGAATAGTAGTCGAGCAATTCGTCCGCTTCGAGCGCTTTTGCCGTGAGGCGCTCGAAGCGCTTGTGAACGCGCGTCTGCAGCAGCCACAAAAACTGCTTGGACTTTTCCGCCTCGCGTTCGTAGTAACCCCAGCGAAAAGTGCGCACAATGCGCGACTTGGCTTCCTTGACTGAACTGCGCGCGATGTAGCGAACTTGCAGCGGGGTCAGCACGGGCAAGTGGGCATCTGGCGCACATAGGTTGAACTGACGCGCCGCAACGAAGGTCATTCGCTGATGCGTCTCCCCCTCGTAGCACCACGCCGCCTGCGCGAGCAGCAGCAGGCTAAGGACACTTGTTCTCATAGATGATCTCACCAAAAAATGCTATCACGCCTGCGTCGCTGGCATCAGGTCATCGAGCTAGGGCCTAGGCCCTAAAGTGAGTGATTATGCAAGGCAATCACAGTTCACCCGCTCGCATGTCTCTAAAAGTCGGTAGAATCAAGTCGCATATGAGCCACCTCACCCGCATCTTGGGACAGCTTGCAGGCGTGCCTTTCGCCCTGCTTGCGGCAACCGTCTGCCTTGCGGTTGAACGCGCGCCGATTGACCCGGCATCCGTGCACGGACGAACGGCGCTCGACCTCACCGAGCAACTGGCGCGTTTCCACCTGCGCGCGACGCAGCTAAACGATGAAACGTCGAGCGTCATGTTCGACCGCTACCTCGAAGCGCTCGACCCGTCGCGCATGTTCTTCCTCGATGCCGACATGCAAGCCTTCGAGGCGTATCGGCACAAGCTCGACGACTTTGTGCAGGACGAGGACACCTCGCCGGCGTTCGAGATATTCAACACCCTGCTTGACCGGCAAGCGGCGCGCTTCGAGTGGCTGATCGACCGCATCGCAAATCATTGGGACGAGTTTGACTTTGCGACGGACGAAACCTTGGCTATTGATCGAAGCGAGGCGCCTTGGGCGGTCAGCATCAATGCGCTCGATGCTCTGTGGGACAAGCGCCTCAAAGCCACCATCATCGATGGCAAGCTCTCAGGTGAGAGCGATGAAGAGATACGAGAGCGTCTGCTGAAGCGCTATCGCAACAGTCTTTCGCGTCTGTCACGCTACAACGCGCAGGATGTCTTCTCAGTGTTCGTCAACGCCTATGCGAGCTGGCTCGACCCGCATACCGCCTATCTGTCGCCGCCGGCGTTCGAGAACTTTCACATCAACATGTCGCAGTCGCTCGAAGGCATCGGCGCGGTGCTCTCTGAAGAAGACGACTATGTGCGCATTCAGCGCGTACTCCCGGGCAGCCCGGCCTCGAAGAGCGGCAAGCTTGTGCCGAATACGTCTATTCTCGCGGTAGGGCAAGGCAGCGACGGCGCGCTCATCGATGTCGTCGGCTGGCGCATCGACGATGTCGTCAAGCTGATTCGCGGGCCACGCGATTCGATCGTTCGCCTCAAAGTCCGCGCACCCAAGGTCGAAGCGCAGACCAGCCCGCTTGAGGTGCTGATCGTGCGCAACCGCATTGAGCTTGAAGAACAGGTGGCGACGGGCGAGCTCATTGAATTCGAACACGCCGGGCGCACTCGACGCATGGGACTGATTGAAGTCTCGTCGTTCTATGCCGACTACGAGCACAACCGCACTTCGTCCGGCGATGTCGAACGGCTCGTGGCGGAACTCGCCTTGAAAGGTGCGGAAGGCTTTGTGATTGATCTTCGCAACAATGGTGGCGGCCTTTTGCAAGAGGCCAACCGCCTCGCAGGCCTCTTCATTGACGAAGGGCCGATCGTGCAAGTGAAGGAGCAGCGCAAACGTCCCTACACGCATATTGATCGCAATCGCGGACTCATCTGGGACGGCCCGCTTGCTGTGCTCGTCAACCGGCTCTCAGCCTCGGCATCAGAGATTTTCGCGGCTGCCATTCAGGACTACGGCCGCGGCATCATCATCGGCGAGCGTACCTACGGCAAGGGCACCATTCAGGAACTTGTGCCGCTCGACCACGGTCAAATCAAGCTCACCCAAGGCAAGTTCTACCGTATCTCTGGCATGAGCACGCAGCATGACGGCGTCACGCCGGATATCGAGTTTCCGCAGTCGTTTGACCCAGAGGAAGTCGGCGAGAGTGCTCGCGACACGGCTTTGCCAAGCGATTCGATTGAACGCACCCAGTATTCGCATTCGCGCCAAGTCGAAGCGCTCGCACCGATTCTGCGCGACAGCCATCAGCAGCGCAGCCAACAAGACCCTGACTTTTTGTATGTCGAGGACATGGCGTCACTCGCGCGCGAACTCAAAGGCCGCACGCACCTAAGCCTCAACCTTGAGACGCGGCAGAGCGAAAAGGATGCCATCGATGCGCAGCGGCTCGAGATCGAGAATCGACTGCGAACCGCGAAGGGGGAAGCACCGCTCACTAGCCTTGATGAGCTATACGACACCACGCACGGGCTTGCGACCACCGAGGAAGATGCATCCGAAGAAGAAGATGAAGATCCTTTCGTCGTTGAGGCCATGCGCGTGCTCGCCGATTTCGCCGCACTTTCGACGCAGCTTCTGGCGGCCACTGAAAAAGGCGCTAGCTAAGGGCTTGCGGCGCAGGCTGCTAGAACTCAAAGGCAAGTGCGCGGCTGCGAATCGTCTTCAGTAGCGCCGCCTCAAAGGCATCAAGGCTCATCTTGTGCTGCTTCGGTTCGCCGTAGCGGCGCAGCATGACTTCCCCCGCAGCCTGCTCGCGCTCGCCGACAACGACAACATTCGGCACCTTGCGCACCGTCGCTTCGCGGATCTTCTTGGACACGGACTCGGTTGACGGCGCAAGCTCGGCGCGCACGAACGAAGCGCGCAATCGGTTGACGATACTTTTTGCATAGGCATCGAACTGGTCGGAAACCGTCACCACTTCAACCTGCACAGGTGCGAGCCAAGTGGGAAACGCGCCACCAAAATGCTCGATCAAGAACGCGATCATGCGCTCGTGGGTACTGAACGGAGCGCGGTGGATACAATAGGGCATATGGGCATGCCCATCGCTACCGATATAAGTCAAGCCAAAGCGCTCGGGCTGGGCGAAATCAAGCTGTACTGTGCTCACCGATTCTTCGCGTCCGGTGACGGTGACAAACTGGATATCCACCTTCGGGCCGTAAAACGCCGCTTCACCAATGCCGACTTCATAGCCTAGCTGCATTTCGTCGAGAATCTCCTTCAAGATCGCCTCGGTGCGCGCCCAAGCTTCGGGGTTGTGAACGTACTTGTCGGCGCGTTTGGCATCATCCGGGTCCATGAGCGACAAGCGCACGCGATATTGATCGAGGCCGAGAATCTCGTAGGCACGCTCGTGCAGCGCCATCACTGCCTTGAATTCGGCCTTCACCTGCTCTGGCGTGCAATAGATATGCGCATCGTTCATGCACATGCCGCGAACGCGCAACAGGCCACTGACGGCGCCCGACTCCTCCATGCGATACACCTGACCATACTCGGCGAGCCTTAAGGGCAAATCGCGGTAGCTGCGCGGCTCGGCGGCGTAGATGCGATGGTGATGCGGGCAGTTCATAGGTTTGAGGACATAAGATTCCTTGACGGCCGCCTCATCGCCCTCGGCATCCTCGCTCGCATCGGCGATGTGCATGAAGGGATACATGTCGTCGGCGTAGTACGGCAAGTGCCCAGAGGTGTAGTAAAGATCAGCTTTGGCAAGATGCGGCGTCACCACTCGATCATAGCCAGCTTGAAACTCAAGTTCGCGCGCGAGCTTTTCAAGCTCATCCCTGATGACAGTTCCGTTCGGCAGCCACAGCGGCAAGCCTCGGCCAACTTGGGGGTCGATACGAAACAGGCCAAGCTCAGCGCCGAGCTTCTTGTGGTCGCGCTGCTGCGCGAGCTCGAATTTTTCAATCGCATCGTCAAGGTCGGCCTTGTTCTCGAATGCCCACGCATAGATTCGCGTCATCATCACGCGGTCAGAGTCGCCTCGCCAGTAGGCACCTGCGACGCTGCGCAGCTTGAAGCAATCGCGCGGTATCTCGCGCGTATTTTCGACGTGCGGCCCTTCGCACATGTCAAGAAACGGACCGTTTCGATAGAAGGTCAGACTAGAGAGACCTTGGCGCGCCAGGAGCTCTTCGGCATATTCGCGCTTGTGCGGCTCGTTCATCTCATGCAAGCGTTCGAGCGCCGCATCGCCCGCAAGCTCTTCGCAGTAGAAGTTCTGACGACTTTTCAAGATGCGCTTCATGCGCCGCTCAAGCTCGGGGAAATCCTCTTCGGTGATCGGCTCGCTCAGGATGAAGTCATAGTAGAAGCCGTCGTCAATGGGCGGCCCGAATCCAAGCGTCGAGCCGGGCCGATAATCAAGCACGGCTTGCGCGAGTACATGCGCGAGGCTGTGACGCACACGATAGAGTTGATTGTGTTCGGTCTGTGCCACTTATGCTGCCTTGGCCACAATGTCGTTCAAGACATATTGCAAAATGCCGCCCGATTCGAAATAGCGAATGTCCTTGCTCGTATCCAGACGGCTGTGCACATCAATCTGCTCTGCTTCGCCTGTCGGACGGCGTATGGTCAGCACGAGTTTCTGGCGCGGCTGCGCGCTCACAACGCCAGGCGGCAGGGAAATATCAATCAACTCTTCGCCCGTGATACTCAAGCTCTCGGCGCTCATGCCTTCGACAAACTCGATCGGCAGGATGCCCATGCCCATGAGATTGAAACGATGAATACGCTCAAAACTCTCCGCGAGCACTGCGCGCACGCCAAGCAGGCGCGTGCCTTTGGCCGCCCAGTCGCGGCTCGACCCGGTGCCGTACTCCTTGCCGGCGATGACAACCAAAGGTGTGCCTTCGCCGCCGTAGCGCATGGCGGCATCGTAGATGCTCAATGTATCGCCGGTCGGAATATGGCGCGTATAGCCGCCTTCCACATCAGACACCATACGGTTGCGAATGCGAATATTCGCGAAGGTGCCGCGCATCATCACCTCGTGGTTGCCGCGCCGCGCACCGTAGGAGTTGAAGTCCTCTTCCACGACAGCCTGCTGCTGCAGGTACTCGCCAGCAGGGCTTGCCGCTTGAATGGCGCCAGCCGGGGAAATATGGTCAGTAGTCACCGAGTCGCCGAGCAATGCGAGAATGCGTGCGCCTGTCACTTCAAGCTCGCGCGACGTTTGGCCGTCAGCCGAAAAGAAAGGCGGCCGGCGAATATAGCTTGAGGCTTCCCATCCATAGGTTTGCGACGGCTCGACTTGAATCGCCTGCCAAGCATGTTCGCCGCTGAAGACATCCCTATATTGGCGCTCGAACATGTCGGCGGACACGGAAGCGACCGCATCGGCGATCTCCTCGTTGCTCGGCCATATATCGCGCAAAAACACAGGCGCGCCCTGCCCATCCGTGCCAATCGGCTCGCTATCAAAGTTGATTCGCACGCTGCCTGCAAGCGCATAGGCGACTACGAGGGGCGGTGATGCCAACCAGTTCGTTCGCACTTCCTGATGCACGCGCCCTTCAAAGTTGCGGTTGCCGGAGAGCACTGATGCAACCACGAGGTCACCTTCTTGGATGGCGGCAGAGATATTTTTCGGCAAGGGACCTGAGTTGCCGATACAGGTCGTGCAGCCGTAGCCAACAAGCTGAAACCCAAGGGCATCAAGATCGTCTTGCAAGCCTGTGCGCTGAAGATACTCGGTGACCACTTTCGAGCCAGGCGCGAGCGAAGTCTTCACCCACGGTTTGACGGCGAGGCCGCGGGCAGCCGCTTTTCTGGCAACGAGCCCAGCACCGAGCATGACGGCTGGATTGGAGGTGTTGGTGCAGGAGGTGATGGCGGCGATGACGACATCGCCGTGGCCGAGAGAATAGCTTGTGCCACTCACTTGCGTGCGCCGGTCCGCGCCAGCCGATGGGGTCAGCTCAAGTGCTTCATTGAACGCGGGGCCGACTCGTGAAAGCGACACGCGGTCTTGCGGACGCTTCGGGCCCGCAAGGCTCGCTTCGACGGTGTCGAGGTCGAGAACAAGCGTGTCGGTGAACACTGGTTCGACATCGCCGCGCCACAGCCCCTGCGCTTTTGCATAGGCTTCTACGAGATCAACCTGCTCATCGCTTCGGCCGGAAAGACGCAAATACGCCAAGGTCTCATCGTCGATGGGAAAAATGCCACAGGTGGCACCGTATTCTGGCGCCATATTGGCAATAGTGGCGCGCTCGGCAAGTGGCAAGCTCGCAAGGCCATCGCCAAAAAACTCGACAAACTTGCCAACGACGCCGTGCTGACGCAGCATCTCGACAACCTTAAGCACAAGGTCTGTGGCCGTGATGCCTTCGCGTAAGCGTCCATCGAACCGGAAGCCAACGACTTCGGGCACCAGCATGGAAATGGGCTGACCGAGCATGGCGGCTTCTGCTTCAATGCCGCCGACGCCCCAGCCGAGCACGCCAAGGCCGTTGATCATGGTGGTGTGGCTGTCGGTGCCGACAAGCGTGTCAGGATAGGCGACCGCATTACCGTCACCGCTATCGTCATTCGTCCACACAACGCGCGCCAAGTATTCGAGATTGACCTGATGACAGATGCCAGTGCCGGGCGGCACGACTTTGAAATTCTTGAACGCCTGCTGCCCCCAGCGCAAGAACCGGTAGCGCTCGCCATTGCGTGCCATCTCGATCTCGACGTTCTTCTCAAACGCATCCGCGCTCGCCGAGGCATCGACCATAACCGAGTGATCGATGACAAGATCCACAGGCACCAAGGGATTGACGATCGCCGGATCGAGACCCGCATCCGCGACCGCTGCGCGCATGGCGGCGAGGTCGGCGACGCCGGGCACGCCGGTGAAGTCCTGCATGAGCACGCGCGCTGGTCGGTATGCGATTTCGTGCGTGAGGCGCTGCGTGTCGGCCCAAGTCAGAAAAGTGCGAATATCGTCCGCAGTCACCGTCTCGCCATCTTCATGGCGAAGCAGGTTCTCAAGCAGCACCTTGATGGAGATTGGCAGCTGCGCAATGCGCAGAGCACGGCCTTCGCCAAAATGCTCTGCGAGCTTCGCAATGCTGTACCACGTATAGGGTTTTCCGTTGACATTGAGGGTCGAGCGGGTACGGAAGCTGTCCATATTGGTCTTTTAAGGTTTCTTTTGGATAGAACGTTACATTGTACTGATGATCGAGGTCATTTCAGGGCTTCGCGGCCGGACTTCATCACACAGCAGTGCCAATACGTCATAAGATAGTCGTTTGAACCGAACTAACAGGAATATATATGCCAGCGACCCTAGGGCCTTTTCGCGATATTTCGCCGCTCGCCGCAGCACACATACGCACGCTCGGTCTTGCGCCAGAAGCAACGCTGTGGGACATCATGCGCCGCGAAGCGAAACAAGCTTCACAGGCCGAACCGCTGCTCGTGAACTACTTGAATGCCGCGCTGCTCAATCATAATTGCTTTGAAGTCGCGCTGTCGTTCAAACTCGCCACCAAGCTCGAAAGCGCCCTGCTGCCAATGACCATGATCCGCAGTGTCATTGAGGAAGCGCTCGCTACCGACGCGCGCATTGCCGCCGCCGCCTGCTATGACCTCGCCGCCGTGTATTCACGAGACCCAGCCTGCGATGACATCACTTTCGCCTTCCTCTGCCTGAAAGGGTTTCACGCGCTTCAAGCGCAGCGCATCACGCACTGGCTATGGCAACACAATCGGCGCCCGCTCGCCAAACTGCTGCAAAATCAAATCAGTGAACGACTCGGCGTTGATATGCACCCTGCTGCGCACCTTGGGCGCGGCATCATGCTCGACCACGCCACTGGCATCGTGGTGGGAGAAACTGCGGTCATTGAGGATGATGTATCCATGCTACATTCTGTCACGCTCGGCGGCACCGGAAATGAGAGCGGCGACCGGCATCCTAAGATTCGCCGCGGCGTCCTATTGTCCGCTGGCTGCAAAATTATCGGCAATATCGAAGTCGGCGAAGGCGCCAAGGTCGGCGCTGGCAGCGTCGTGCTCGCCGATGTGCCGCCGCACGTCACGGTGGCTGGCGTGCCCGCGAAGATTGTCGGCACACCGAGGGACCCGGAACCAGCCTTGTCAATGGATCACAGCCTTGGGAAAGACGAATGAACGGGCGAAATACACCTATCAATGGTGAATTTCACCTAATGAATCTGAGTCGAACTGCGCACATATCATTCAAAATTCGCTAACTTACTGATAAAACGAACCTTTGTTGTCGCGTGTTGTCGCAGCGAAAATTGGCACGGGGTTTGCACTTCTGTGCCCAACTCCTGTTCGGAACTTCTCTGACAATGTACGAAAGATCTGCGTTTATTCGCATTTGCTGGTTTGGCATGGGGCTTTTGAGCCTAGTGGTAGGTCTCGTCGGCCTCATCCTGCCGCTGCTGCCCGGCATACCTTTTCTTATACTCGCGCTAGTGTGCATGACGCAGGCGTTCAAGCGCGACCGGGTGTGCGAACGATCGGATTTTGAGGACTTTCGCGCTTGGCGCAGGCGCAATCGCTATTCTTGACGCGGAAGGGGCGGCGGTAACGCCTAGTGCGCCCCGACCGCCCTTTCAGTATGTCCTGTGCAAATCTATCCTCGGATAGGGGACAGGGCATAGGTCATGCTTACCAGAGTGCGCGAATCTCGAATCTGACCATATGCTCCGGCCTGGTCGCGCCGCCCTCTCTGCGGCTTGCTTGAAGTCCGAACGACAGGTCGTGCGCGCCAACAGCCTCGGGCATCAGTCGCCAGCCGATGTGAAAGTCGCGTGCCTGATCGGAGCGCCCAAACCCGTAATGCGGGCTGACGGTGAGGCGCTCATCAAAGACCGGAAAGCCCCAAGCTGCCTCCATCATCCAACGCCCTGCCGCCTCGCTAGCAGCGCGGTGCGCAAGCGGCGCCGAGACAAACAGGGCATCAAGCCCGCCTTGCGACGCACCGCCATAGTCCTGACGGAAGCTGAGCGACGGGCCTCGATGCGTCGCCGGAGCTGGATCGAGGGCGAGTGAGATGGAAACTCCTTCGTCTCTGAAATCACTGTCCTCGTGCGTCAGCAGCGAGCGGCCCGCTACATCGAGTGAGATGCCGAGTGCTGGCGCACTCCAAGAGAGCCCGCCACCGATCTCAACTCCGAGACCGGTTTCGGCATCGCCGCCGTCGTGGCGCAAGCCTGTCTCCAAGCGAGGCACGATGCTGACTCGATTGGCCAAGGATAGACGCCAGCGACCCTCCAGCCCGAACCTGAAACCGGTCACGGCGGCGTTGGAGGCTGCGAGGCCAAGCGCATCTTGCGACGTAGTACGTGCCCACAGCGCATCTGCAATGACTGCCAGCGCTAGGCTCTCAGCCGAAGGCGGCATGAGGTCGCCGCGCAGGCCAAGCGCGGCCATGTGCCAATCCGTGTCGGCCTGATAGCTGCCACCGAGAGCAGGCGTAAGCCGCACCTCGCCCTGACCGTGGCCAAGCGCCCCCCACACCCTGAACCGATCCGCGATCTGCATCGATGTATAAGGCAGCACGGCTGTCAATGCGGCTTCGACTTGGCCGTCGCCCTCGCCTGCCATCGCGCCGCCAACTCGGTGGCCGCCTTCGCTCGTGCTGCGCGTCACAGCGAGTCCCGCTAGCCAGCGCCCCTGCTTGTAGTCCACTCCCAGCATGGATGTTGTCGTGTTGCCGTCTAGCGACAGGCTGTCCTCACGGCCCGCGAAACCGCCTTGCGCCGACCGCCCCCACAGCGCCAGGCTACCTCCCAACTCGCCATCCCCGCCCGTCAGCGTAAAGCTTGATGCGAGCAGTGCTTCGCGCAGCGTCATGCTTTGCGACTGCGCCGCAAAGGTGCTATCCGGATATCCCCCGCCGAAGGTACTCTCCTGCTGGTCACCGGATGAGGAAACAAACCTTCCACGATGGCCGTGGCCACCATCCGCGAACACATCCAAACCGAGCGGCGCTGCGCCGCCGAAGGACAGCGCATGGCCTGCGAAACGACCCTGCATCCCAAGCTCGCGCGGGGCCTCTAACCTTGCTGCGATGCCGCCAAGCGCCTGTTCGGCGACCGCGCGCCCGAAGCGCACCAAGTACGCACCCGGCAGCGGATCGTCGTTGGTGATTGTGCCCACGCCCACTGCATCGGCGATGCTCGCGCCTCGGACTTGCGAAAGTACGAACTCGAAGATCTCGCCGGAATCGCCGTGGGCGTCATCAAAGGCGTAGATCCAAAAGTGCTGCTCGGTCTCACCTGGTGCGAACGTCACCCACCATGCGTTGTACTGGTAGTCTTCGTTCTCGTGCGCCGACACCGGGTTCGACTCGCGGGTAGCCGCTAGCAGTTTCACCGTGCCCTCTGCCGCCGGTGACAGCGTGATGGTGAACTTCATGGCCTCGCCTTCCGCCCCGCTCGCATCCGAGACCGACAGCGCTGGCGCGGCTACAGGCTCATCTTCCTGCGCCGTCGGTAGCGATTGCGGCGCACCATCTGCTAGCGCCGTCAGCGCCGCCACCACCGGATTCCAGCGATCCAGCAAATATTTGTTGGCATTGTCCTGTGCCTCGGTTGCCGTCATCGGCGTGAGGCCGGCGAACACCGCATCGGTCTCGCCGAGTGCCTTGAGCACCCTCTGCCAGCGTTTCACATGGGCGAGCCCGTGCCAGGTCTCCGCCGCATAACCGCGCACGTCGGCAATCAGGCCAGCATAGGTGTTGACGACGGGCGTATCGTTGTCTTTCACCACCACGCTCGCCGAGACGGTGCTACCCACCGTGTAGCCCGCGCCGATGCTAATCGATGTATCGATTGAACCGTCCGCTTCGTCCACGTCATCATCGTCGGTCGCAACGGTGAACTCCATCGTACCGCTCGCACCGATGGTGACGGTCTTCGCACCCGCCTCTCCAGCGGCGGCGAAGCTACCGGTCTCGGACACATCCAGCGATACCGACAGATCGGATGCTGGCGCGGGCGTGGCCGTCAAGGTGAAGATGGCATCACCACCTTCGGTGACAGCCAAGCCGCCCGTGACCGTCACCTCCGGCACGGGCGGCGGGGCGTTCTGCGCGACGGCGATACTCACGCTGCACGCCTCCAAGCGCTCTAGCTCCTCGCGCACCGGTCGCCAGCCCGACCATTTCCGTTCGCTCGCGCGCGCCTCCGCCGCCGTGTAGGCGGTGAGCGTCGCGTGCGTCTCCGCGCCAAAGGCAATCAGCACACGGTGCCAGTTCTCACCGTAGCCGCGCTCCGCGCGGCGGCGGTTCGACTGCCAGTAGCCACGCACCGTGTTGACCAAGCTCGCCGAAGTCGCGGCGCAAGTGAACAGCAGGGTATCGTCCTGCACCTCGTCGTGCGCACGCCTCGATTGCGCCTCTCGCAAGGTGAGCACCGCCACCACCGGCGCCCAGCGCGTCCGGTTTCGGTCCGCATAGCCCCGCGCCTCGGCCGCGGTCATGGCCGGGCCTTCGCCCTCGTTGCCGCCACTCAGCGCATGCAGCACGCGCCGCCAGCGCAGGACGTGACCCCATCCCCGCTCGATTTCGCTGGTGTAGTGGCGGACCTTGTCGATCAGCGGCGGCTCCGCGATGGCGAAGCGGGTTTCGCTGAACCCCTCGCTGGAAACGCCGGTGTTGGTGGTGCGCGACAGGGTGACGATGACGCTTTCCTCCGCCTCGTCCAAGTCGTCGTGGAAGATCGTGATGTAGAAGCGG
>JAPYNO010000067.1 GCA_028283025.1 Pseudomonadales bacterium
GATTCCCCCTTTGCTGCCAAACAATGAAGCTTCAATGAGGCCCCCCCGCGATGGAGGGGGAGATAATGATGTATCGATTGGTGCGCGTTTGGATTTTCACAGCTTCAATGAGGCCCCCCCGCGATGGAGGGGGAGATGGCGACTACGCCAAAAGTTTGGATGACATTATGGCGCTTCAATGAGGCCCCCCCGCGATGGAGGGGGAGATTTCCTTTGTTGATGTAGACTTAATGGCAGCGCTTAAGCTTCAATGAGGCCCCCCCGCGATGGAGGGGGAGATCACTATCATGTTCAAAACTACTAATAAACTCTCCATGCTTCAATGAGGCCCCCCCGCGATGGAGGGGGAGATCTTGCTCGCGCAACGCTGGCGATGGAGAGTCACATTGGCTTCAATGAGGCCCCCCCGCGATGGAGGGGGAGATGACAGATCGACCCGCGCCGGTATCATCGGTAACATCGCTTCAATGAGGCCCCCCCGCGATGGAGGGGGAGATCCGTTGCCCCGGCCGCCACCGAACCCACTTCCAAAATGCTTCAATGAGGCCCCCCCCGCGATGGAGGGGGAGATCGCGATCAGAAGGCTGCCCATGCGCCGCCACTAACGGGCTTCAATGAGGCCCCCCCGCGATGGAGGGGGAGATTGGGCGTAGGTAAGTATTCTTGGGTTCCGTCCGGTGCTTCAATGAGGCCCCCCCGCGATGGAGGGGGAGATGGCCATGCGATGCTACAGCAAAGCACACAACATGATCGCTTCAATGAGGCCCCCCCGCGATGGAGGGGGAGATTCGCGTGCGCCGGACTGATCTTCCGTGTCGGGGTAGTCGCTTCAATGAGGCCCCCCCGCGATGGAGGGGGAGATCCACTGGCTAATCGTGGACTTGGGATGCCACACGCGGCTTCAATGAGGCCCCCCCGCGATGGAGGGGGAGATGAGTAGGCAGGCGCAGAAGCTGAAGAGTCTGATTGTTGCTTCAATGAGGCCCCCCCGCGATGGAGGGGGAGATGATGCTCACGTTATCGTCAGCGGCAACCAACTCGGAAGCTTCAATGAGGCCCCCCCGCGATGGAGGGGGAGATTCCTGCGGTTCGCAATATTATTGAGGCGGGTCTTGCTGCTTCAATGAGGCCCCCCCGCGATGGAGGGGGAGATACAGGGTCTGTAAGAGCGCATTCTATATGAAATCGCAACCCCGTTTGCGAGCGGCAGTGCCAAATGATCAGCATTCACAGTTCCCGTTAGGAATCAATATGCCGAGCATCGTTCTATACATTTGATTGTTAAAGATATATCGACCTTGCGAGCGCCCCTTGCTATTCGCGAAGCAAGTGGCTGCTTGCAAGATAGCGGCAGCCTAAACGATAACCGCCTCGCGTTCCACCGGCTCGAAAGTGCGCTTGCCTATGGACACGACTTTGGGCTGAACTTTGTCGGCGAGCCCGATATCGACGAGGAGCACATGATCCTCGTCATCGTGAATGATCTCACCAAGCTCAGAGATAAGCGTCGCTTGGCGTGTCCTGCTCAGTCGGCACTGAAAAACGCTCAGTTGCACCCATTCCCCATAGCCTTTCATTTTCTTGTACACCGCTCGCCACCGCTTCGGGTTGGCAATGTCGTAGATCACAAAGTAAATACGCTCGTCAGTCGCCATGTCACCGCCACTCCTGTATGCGCTCAATCACCGCTAGCGAGTTATAAAGTTCGGATAGTTGGGAATCTCTCCCAACAAGTATCTGCCTAGTAGTCTCGATTGGCTTGTGAGCATTCTTCGGTACTCAATCCGATATTCGAATATTGGATGAGTGGCTTCTTGGGTGAGGCGTCGCTCAAATGCGGCAATGAATCGCTTCCGCCCAGATGCTGTGAGATTCACCCCGGTCGGCGCCGTCACAAAATCAGCCGCTTTGATAGTCCCTGTGTTGATGACAGTCATCACGGTCGAGTCCACAATCAAAGGACGGAACGGTTCCATGAGATCAAGCGCCAGCGCTGGCCTGCCGTATCGCGGTTGATGATAGAAGCCGCGGTAGACATCGAAACCTGTTGCGGAAAGAGCGGTTACAAAGGTTCGTGTGAGCATCGCATAACCGAAGGACAACATCGCGTTCACAGGGTCGGTCGGTGGCCTGCGATTACGACTCAACATGTCGAAGTTCATTCCTAGGGCGTCTTTCGGCCTAAGCAGATTGGAGAAGCTCTGAAAATATTTGGCCGCCGCAGCGCCTTCAATGCCGAGCAGCGTTTCCATTTCCTGCGTGCGCCCGGCGCGCTCCGCGAGACGTTTCAGGTCGAGCAGAACATCTGCCTTGTCTTGGTCATCTGGCTGCGTCTGCCAGTTGCGGCGCAAGAGCACCCTGCAGTTTCGAATCTTCGATTGCACCAGCCCACGCGCAATATTCAAGCACTTGCGATCATCGAAGGACGCTCTGTACTGCGCGGTGCGCAGCTCTACATTGGCGTGTCCTGCGCCGACTGTATGGCCAAGAAACCAGCCTCCGTATGACATCCAAGTAATAGGAATGTCCCGCCGCATGAGTTCGTGGATTGTGGGTGTCGTAACGTAGGTGTTGCCCATCACCACCAGCTGCGATGTCTCGCCCAAGCGCGCTTCGGCTTGCTTCTCGTCGCCCACCGAGATAACGAGTCGCTCGCCGCTTATGGCCACCTTGGCGCGGTTTTCTTGCACATACACAGGCATGGCGTGCGTGCGGCGCACCGAGATTGGACGAACTTCGGTGTACATGGCTTGCAGAAGGTTGATTTCATCAGGCAAGCAAATGCCGACGAGCGAGCACCGCGGGCATTTGGGACTCTTTTCCAACGGCGGCGGGATGCGTCCGCCGTCAACGACGCTTTGCAGACGAGCAAGAGAGTCTAGCGTCAAAGCGCGGAGCTCATGATCGAAAGGCACTTTCACGCGCTCCTTGGACGCAGCGAAATACAGCACACCTTCCGTACATGTGTAACCGTGCTCTTCGAGAAGTAGACCTTGGGCACAAAGCTGCACTCGCTCAGGGTCATAGGCGTTTTTGGCTGTATGCGGTCGCTTCCCCCTCTTGTAGTCGATGGGGACGGCGATGCCGGCTTTACTCTCCACAAGATCAATCTTGGCAACAAGATTCAGTTTCCGCGACGATAGTTCCACACTGCGGGCAATCTTGATATCTTCAACTTCCTCGAATGGGTCAGGCAGTTGGCCAGACTGCTGATCGACTCGTCGATGTGTTCGCTTCCCTTCGACCGTATCCGAAGAGTCAGCCCATTCCTTTTGCACCCATTCAAGATAGGCCAGACGTGGACAGTAGACGAATTCGTTGAGGATTCGAGCGGGTACTGGCGGCGCGTGCCCACGGCCTTCACCGAACCTTAATGGCAGTGCGGCCTGATACGGCTGCTTCTTTGGTGGTGAGAACTGTTCCTTCGCTACGCTCATGATTCCTCCTAGGCGAGGCCTGCGGTTAGCGGGAAGGCGATTCTATACAGATTGCAAGGGGATAGAGTAGCGTATGCATTCCATTGCTTTCACCAAGGAACAAGTTTCCTCAAGACACTTAGCCGAATCGCCCGTTCAGTCCACGAGTTTCTTCTTCGATAAGGAATCAAGCACGCCTATGAGTCGTCGCTTAGCCTTGTGCTCGGTCCTCAGCTTCTCCAATAACCTCTGCCACTCATCCAATCGATCATTTTGTGCGAAGGTTCGCTTCATCAACCGCAGATACACAGCAGCCTCATCGTAGGCTTTGGGTTTGACTTGAGCGATAAGACTGTTCACGATGCCCTTCCAAATATCGAGCGCAAGAATTGCGTGAGAGTCGGCGATGGCCTCCGCTACTTTTTTATCAATTCCTCCTCTATTCCATCGCTCTTCCTTAGCAAGACGTTGGTAGAGGTTGACGACATCATCGGGGCGTCCCTCAAAGATGGCAATCTCAATGAGGGTAGGTAAATCGGGGAACTTAGGTCGCCAGTGTCGCTCTTCGGAGTTTCGTGGCTCAATCTCTGGCGAAGGCAGAGGCCACTCGCTTTGCCCTTTCTCGTTGTTCGTGCGAATTGGACTCTGGCCAGTTTCAAGAAAGTGCAGGAGCATTTGCCTTACGGTTGGCCAGCATTTCGCCTTCTCCGCAGATTTATGTAGGTCGCTGAATGCAGAGACCGAGGGATGACTCAAAAAATCCTGTGCTCGATATGCTGCAACCAAGTCGAATCGCCGCTCGTCCTGTGCGATTCTTCGTAGCTGCTGTTGCAGAGACGAAGCGATACCGGGCGCATCTTCCAAGGTGCGCTCGTAGCCTCTGATACACCATTGGCGGGCGCGCTCCTTCTCGCCCGTGTCTAGCAGCGCTTCGACAAGCCGCATGTAACATTGGCTCGTGTCCGCTTCTTGTTCAAGCCGTGAAATCATCCTGTCGTTCCATTTCGCGTGCTCATAGGCCTCCAGCAAGATGTCTAAGAATCTTCTTCTCGGGTAGTAGTCCTCAAACTTTGGCGCACGCGGTTTGGGCATATTTTGTAGTCGTGTCTCCAGTGTTTCTGCCACTTCTCGCCACTGGTCGGGCGTAAATTCAGGTCGTTGAAGGAATTTTTCCGAGGCATCTAGAAGTGAATATTCATCGTCTAGTACCCTATCAATCACCCAAAGCAATTGCTCTGGCGGTGAAAGAGAGGACTGTGGCAAAGCAGCTAGGACTATTTCCATGCAGGAAGCAATGGCGTCCGCAGTTTCTCCTTCGTCATTGGATTGTTCGACTTGCGCGACTCCTTTAGTCCAGAGCTCTTCACCAAGTGCTAGCACCGCATCCGGGAAGTCTTTTTCCACCAATGCTTGCAATTGCTGCTCGATACGGGAGAAATCAGGGATGCTTACTTCATCGTACCAAGCGTCATAAGAGGTTGGCTCCGTTGTGAGGCTCTGGATTTCGACCATCAGTTCTTGGACGATCCCGTCCACCTGCCCGATGGCAAGCTGATTCTCCTCAAGGATATAGCGCGAGACATATGGGAACCGGCGGCTCAAATCCATCAACAGACTGAGCAGTTCTTTGCGACTCTTCTCAGTGAGGATCGCATCAACCTTGGAATGCGCCATCGTGCGCTCCGGCGTATCGAGGTCATCTTCTCGCCCGCCCGCCCATACATCTTTGCTGTATTCGTCCGAGTCGAAATCCTCTTGTGAATCCTCACGGAGAGCCTTGCGGAGGGGATGATCATCTTCAAGTGCGGGAATCGGCTCAGATCGCTTGATGTATTCCACAGCAACGAGAATCAACGCAACCCCATGCTTACACGGTCCTTGGGAATAGGGACAGTTACAGAAGCACGCAAGCTCGTCCACTTCGTTTATGCGCACCGATGTGGCATATCGATCACTGCCGACTACCCAGGCGACAAGTGTGTTGTCGTTCATGTGCCACACTCGTTCAATCCGGCTGACGTACTTCCTGCCCCGATTGACGATTGTTTCCCCAGCCCAATCGTGTAGGTCGTTGAAGGTTAGTTCGCCGAGGATGCTGTTGATTGATTTCATCCGTTTTTCATCTGATTTGTAATGGGGCTGCGAGTGTATCTCTGAACCAGCCCACTCTGAACGAGGACAGAGTGTAGCGTCATGGCTGTTCTACATCTTCATCAACTTACTCATCAAAATGCGAAACGGTGTATCTTACTTTCTCCTTGCTTTGCGACTGAAAGCGAATTTACCGTGCCGAAACCGCCAACAACCATCTTGTCGATAATGGGGCAGGTCACTCTGCCCAAATCTGTTCTTCAAGCACTGAGTTGGAAGGTTGGTACGCGCCTTGTGGTGGAGAGTGCGCACAATGGCGTGTTGCTAAAGCCGGATTCAGTATCCTTGGAAAGCAATTCGGAAGACGTTATTCGCGAGTCTGTCCTGCGATGTCCCGGACGCTTCCGTGTAAGCGGTGGGACGATGAACTGGCTTCGCCTGTTCTCCTATTCGGTCTCGGCGATGAACAAACCGAGACCGAAATGGGAAGCGTATCCAAGCGCGATAGGTCCGGCCACCGGTTGATTGAATTCCAATTCAATCGCGTAACCGATTGCTCTTGGCGGCTTCTGGCCCCTGCTTCTGGAGACAACGAAGTGTCGAAATCGGCCGTAGCGAGGCGCATCTTGGAGTGCTGAGACCTCTATTGACTTGGGATGAGGCAAATTTCTTGAATCAAGCTCTGAGACAACTTGACCCGCCAGTGTGTTCTTTCCACGCTTCTTGATGTGTCTTGCTGGCACGAACGGCGTGAGGGATCGCCATTTGCAAGCTTTTCCAACGATTTGGCTTAGCTTTTTACCTTCTACACCTCTCATGTGCGATAGGTTGAGGAAATCTCCATGTGCCGAAACCGCGAGCCGCAAAGGTTCCAAGCCGCCCTTTGTATACGTTCTGCGAGCAGCACGAATGACCGATTGTGCATTTCCGCTCAAGCCCATCGCTGCCCATATGAGTATGTGATCCAAGTGCCCATCCGAGTCGAGGTCAAGAGGATGAATATGCGCGTGCTCATGCGGTCCGCGAAGTGGTTTTCGGTTCGCGTCTCGCCCGACGAGTTCCATAGGCGGTGGATCTTGGTTCATTCCTGCGGAGATTCCAACCAAAGCACTATGTAAAAGTTCGCCTTGGGGTAAGGTGCGGATGACGCTTGGAAGCGCGTGATCATTGCGGCTCGTATTAGTCACGGCAAGCAGCATGGCAGTGACTCGTGCCGATTTGAATGTGCCTTTCGCAACTGGCGTGCCGATGGCAATTGCATTGGATGGGCGCAGAAAAAATACTCGCTGACTACCGGGAGGTTGGCTCCAACCATATTTTCGCAGCCAATTCGTATCCTTCTGCAAGCAGTCTATGAGGTCGGGAGGATAGGGATCGATTGCTTTCTGGCGTTTCTTTTCAAGAGGCTTGGTAAGCTTTCGTCCCTCTGGGGGACGGAGTTCAGGATTCGCAAGAATGTTTTCGACTTGTTGATTGCGCCAATCTGAATACGCGCTCGCATTTGTCGCGGACAAGAGAGCGACTTGTTCCTGAGCCAAGAGGTTGTAGGTCTTGCCCAAATCGGGCACACAATTGAAAGGCGGTACTGCTTCGTCGTTGGGGACGATCCTTGCTTCCACCCAGCTCTCTGACCTTCCCAGGTAATTGATGTTCGCGAGCAATTTGCCGAGAACCGACATTTCATCTGGAGATAAGCGTGCCTCAGGCCAACTGACGTAGAGTTCTTGATCGCCCAAACGTGCCCAAGTGTCAAAAACTAGCGTTGTCTTCTCGATGCCTTTGTCCAACGATCCCTTGGGCATGTAGTGGCGACTGTGCGTGCCAATCGCATTTGGCAAATGATAGCTCGGCAACTCTTTGGCAAGGGATTCGATGAGTGAACGAGCGTCCCCTTGCGGACCTTCCCCATTCCAAACACCGGACGTGTAGCCAACCGATATGAGCGACCGTAACAGGCGCCAAGGGGAGGGAGGCCACTCAATGAGCCCTTCATTTACATGGTAGCCGTAGGGTGTTGCATGATAACGGCCCGACACGAATTGAAATGCGAGAGTGAGTGTCATGGGAATTAAATCCTAATCCTCTGACTTTCCTTTCTTAAGCTCGTCATCGAAAACAACTGTCTTGACTTCCATTAATTGTTGGCACTCGCTAATTGACGACTTCAGCGAGTCAGTCAATTGCTCCAATTGAGGCAGCTTCCATCCATCAGGTCTTGATGCTTCGATACCTTGATCAATAACCTCAAAGTCGCAGGCGGTACGAAGGCGCAGTCCATCCGCTGTTAGCGCACGTAGCTTGTAGAGGGCGATAAGAATCAATAAGCGTTCCACAGGTTGCCCCAAGCCGTAGCCACGAATCTGGGCGAGGTCCAAGTTGACATAGAGGGTGATTGAATCTGCCGTGTACTCATCTCGCGCAAAAGGAACGTTGCCGAATCCTGATTTCGTGTCCCCGGACGGGTTGACATGATCGTTTTTCACGCCGCCTGAAGCCGCGACTCGCACGCCTTCTGCCTCAATGAACGCGGACAAGGCGCGAGCGATTCGCAGTCGTCCTCCGGCGAGTTCTTTCTTCGCAAGAAATACGCCGTGCAAGAGCGAATTGACATCAAATCGCAGTAGAGCGGAGGCAAGTTTTCGGCGATCGATTGGACCCGTCTCCATGACTCCAACCTCGTCCCTGAGCAGGTTGAAAAAGGTCTTGTCCTTGCCTTCGAGCACATAAGGGCTATTGATGCGGTGCGATTCCAAGATGGTGTCGGTCAAGAGTGTGTCCCCGCGCGTTACTCGAACATGAGATAACCCGGTTAAATTTGGAACAATGTTTTCATTACCTGCGTCCCAAATGGTTAACTCGAGGCGATTGGCCATGCTCTGAGCTGATTCCACGAGAAGATTCGTGCCTTCGTTGGTCTGGAATGTTGCTGCGCCAAGTGCAGGAAATCCTGTCGGCTGAAACCGCTCTCCTTGAATTGGCTGCAGGGGTATTTTGAATAGCACACGAGAGGAACTATTGAGGCTTGAGAGATCGACAGTCATGGTCACTCCTTGGATGGATTTAATCGATAAAGAAATTTTTGGGCAGTCGCTTGATTGATAGGGAAAGCCAATGCGGCACCCCATAATCGTGCTGAATCAGGTGGTACGCTGCCGCCTCGAACGGAGCATCGAACACCTGCCGCGTGCAATCGACGTAGGGCGATTTCTAACGCGGACACACTGTCGCCAACCGCCAAGCGGCGAACAAGTGCGGGATCAGTACCTATGTGCAATTCCGAGCCTCGCAGATGAATGGGCCATGGCAAGGTACAGAGTCTGATCGCCAGCCAAGCATCATCTGGCCATGTAACTTCTTCCTTAGGTGATTCAATTGCAACGTACTGTTCTGCCCAAGCGGTATGGCAGAGTGCCATGAGCGGAGTTGAGAGTGCGATGACACGGTCTAGGTCTATATCTCCTGAGATCAATTGGGAAAGATCAGTCATCTGAGCAGAAATTCGCGGAGCGGAACGTAGAGGTAGTTGACGGATGCTCTCTTGCGACGCTTCTACAAGGCGCCGCTCAATTAAGGCGATGGCATCATCCGCTCCACGCCGACCATCCATCACAACATCAGGTCTTGATTCGAGTCGGACAGAGCCCACGCCGCCTGAGGTTGCAAATCTCGACTGCCATTTATCCAGCGGTAGCCAGTGGCGACGAACAGCATCAATTGGCTGACCAGAATTGCGGAAGCCTTTCGCTTGCAGAGCGAAGCAAAGGGCCAGCCGAAACTCCGCCGATCCGTCATTGCATGCAGATGCCCATTCAGGGCGCAATTTGGGGATAGGCTGTGCTGAGAATCCGCTGCCTGTTCGCATGATTGCTTCGATTTGACCGAGGCAGAGCAAAATCTTCTGCCATAGATGAGGGAGTTCCGGAGATTCGGTAGCTCGAAAGAGCGCATCTAGGAGATTGCGCTCAGCTTGGATCAGCCTTGCGCTAGAACTTGGGTTGCGAGCTTCTCTACGAAGCCTCATCAACCATGCATCCAAGTCATCCAGGCAAACCACATGGACAGATTGCTGCCTCTTCACTGCAAACCTGCCAATAGGGACAGCGAGATTGGATTGGCCGTTCCGCTCGATATACCCGTATCTTTGAAATGAAGTAATTCCCCGTGCGGTTCCGAGCCGTGCGACTGCCCTTGCCATATCCAGCGGTTCCTGCACTTGCTTTGCGTTGAGTTGTGCTCGTCCTTCGGAGAGCATTTGTTTCAATTCCTGATAGGTGGTTGGATTTGCCCATAGCGGCATCCATTGTTCGCCCCTCGACCCCTCATCCGATGATGATGCGCTTGCGTATGCGGCGGCGCATGAATTTAAGGAGAATGGGGAAGCCGTCTTGGATGCATTGGCGGCCCCCATCTTTTTGGTGGCATGAGAAGTAAAGGCGACTGCGCCCTCCAAGAGCAGAACGAAGTCCCACGGATTTATTGCGCTGTCCGCTTCAGGTCCATTGCTGTTATTGGCACCACCGGCTGTGCCTGGCAAGTATTGTCCAGCTGGCTTGCCCCCTAAGCTGCAGAGCGAAGCCTGACCCCATAGGCTGCCTCGCACCCATTGTGTCGCGCTCAGCTTTGGATTCCCTTCGTCACTTTCCAAGTCAAAGATTTCCGCAAGTCGCTTCATAGCATTGTTCGTAAAATCAAACCTGCCGTCAGATCCGCCCGTTCCCAATAGAGAGGGGTACTTCGGGATACCTTCTGCGTCCAAGACCATTGCGGCGTCCATCCATTCTCTAATTTGCCCTCTCACCCCCTTCCGCAGTAAGGGAAGCAAGTCGGATTTTTCATGCTTGAATCGCTTCTCTGCCTCCTTCAAGCGCTGCTGGTACTCGTAGGAGTCTCGTATACGTTTTCGTTCAGCCGGGCTAATGCTTGAATCCTTGGTCTCCTCCTTGATCGCCCTCACAGCACCATCAGCATCCTTCAGGCCTTTTAATAGAGATTGACTATTTCGTATGCCGCGGTTGAATGCATTAAATCGCTTTGCCGTTGCCGATTCTAATGGCTTAAGGCCGGGGTCGTTCTCGATGAAGAATCCCGAACCTCTGTTCCAAGACGAGAGAAACGGAGTCGGTTCGTAGTCTCTCAGTAGAAAATGTTCAAGGGTAGTGGTGTTGAGGCTCGTGGCTAAGTGAAATCTATCTCCGTTCCACCAGCCTCGTACACTTGGGTCCGCCTGTTCTGAAACAAGTCGCAAGATCCCAATAGCCTTAAGATAAAATGCCAGAGGCGTCGGGGCGCAACCATCGAGTCTCAGATTGTTAATGGTCATACCGGAGCCTTCTGGAATCTACGTTCCCAAATGGCTTGCAACAGTCGCGGCTCATTTCGATCATAGGCTCTCAGGGCCTTGAGATATCCACTCTTCTCTTCAGGCGAGCATGTGGCGGTCTCCACCACTGGCAGATTCATTCGCAGCAGGAGTTCGAAAAGAAAGAGGCGCGCCACGCGGCCGTTGAAATCCTCAAAGGGGTGGATATGGAGAAATCGACCCTCCGCAAAGGCGAGATCTTGCAGTGCTCTCTTTTGGCCGACTTCTTGCGGGGCACATATCCTTGCTTCAACGTCGGCCGCAAATTCGCGCATCAGCACCCTCACGCGCCAATAGGTCGGAGGAACATGGTCGCCTACTCTGACATCGCAAGTGCGCCAACGCCCAGCCATGTTCGGCAGCAAGTCTGCGCACAAACGACGATGAAGCTCCAATAAGAGATTCTCTATTGAGAACGCTGCGAACTTCCGCTTGGAAATTTCAAATTCGATTTTGCCGACTTCTTCCGCTAGAAGCGGTGCCAGCTCTTGATAAGTTAGGATGCCGTATCGGGTTTCGATACATCTTGTTGCGGCAAAAGGTGCGCGAGTTGTTGGCGAATCCAGTCCTCGTCCACTGGCTCCCCTTCCATGGCCATTGAATTGGCCACGTGGGATGGGATCGCCTCCTGATGCCGCCTCCGGCGCTCCTCCTCTGGTAGGCTCCGCCACTTCCGAACCATCTCCTCCCACTCTGATTCCAACATTTTTTTGGCCCCCTTGTTCGTTAGGTTGACTATCAATCAATAGTGTATCGGATATGTATGCCTTTGATGCTCGCTGGTCAGCCACTCTGAGAAGTGTCTCCAACCACGCAAGCGAGAAAGGGCCGTATCTTCTTAGGAGACTCAAGCAACGTTCCGTCCAACTGCGACCAGTCCTCGTGCTGAGTCCAATTTCCGATAGCGATAGATCCAGCGATATGGCGGGCAGTTCGCATGTCTCGCCCGTTCCCGATGTCATTTCGACTGGCGGCAACAAATCGCCATTTTGCACACCTCGAATGCGCCGCTCGGAGTCCTCTGCCTTTTGATCTGACGGGCTCGAATGCCAAGCCATGCGTACCTTGCCATGATGTGCGCACACAAGATATGCGAGCAAATCAAATTCATCCGCACTGAGCTCGAGGATTTCGCGTTCCACTGCGTTTGGTTCTGAGAGGTTTGGTTGAATCGGCATTTCTTTGTCCAATGCTTCAAGCCATTCGCGCCACGGGCCAAGTAGCACCTCATGTTCGGGCTTGTGCCTGTGAAGCACGGCGAACAAGCTAAGCGTACTAGCAAGTTCATGCCTGAATCCCTTTCTCTGTTGATGTTCGTTGATCCGATACATGTTGTGTGAACTGCACGGCCAAGCTCTATCAGGGGCTTTGGCAAGATCATCTCTCAGTGGACGGTCGTCAGCCTGTATGCAGCCTTGAAACGCTGGATGTGCTTTGCCGAGATCATGCCAGCGTCCAGCTAGGTTCAGCAGGGGGCGCAAGTTTGGACAGACGAGAGTTGCGATGCGTTCGGCTTCCAAACCGGTTTGCAATCCATGCCCCGCAATCGTCTGCCACTCGCCTGTGATGCTCAAGGATTCGTCGTCTTCCGCATCATCGGCATCATCTTCGGGAAAGGCATGCCTTGTCACGCGCTTGCTCGGCTCCCATGTATTTTCTTTTCGATTCCATTTCCAGCACGGACGGGTCACTTGTTGTTCCTCATTCGAGCTTGAGACTGTCTCGACTTTTCCCTTGGACGACTTGTTCCAGCCTTTCTCATTGCTATATCCGCCTACGCTCGCTTCAACGAGAACGGTTTGTCCCGGATAAAGATCTCGCCGATTTGCTTTTCGCCACTCACGCCCTAACCAATCCCAAACCCAAGCACGCTTGTCTTTCTCTAGGTTTTCTGACCTGCCAGCACCGCATAACCATTGTTGTGCCTCCATGAAGGGAACGGAGCAGAGCTCCTCTCGGCTCGGTTTTTGGCTTGCAGAAGGTTGGCTATTTTTACCAATTGCTTCCCAAAAAACCTGCACATCGCGCTCGTTGCCTGATCGAATAAACCTGCTTATATCGATATCAGCACCAGATAGGTCAGGAGAAGTATCGAATAATTCTTCGAGTTCGTGGCGCAGTAGCAAATGTCTCGGATTGTAGGGGTATAGGCTGCTGAGCAACTCCGGATGAGAATCCTCGAAAGACTCAAGATGGCTTGGGCCAACATCGGAAAATCCGTCAAGCGCAGTGCGGGAGGCGCTTAATTCCTCAAGCGAATAGGGGAGGGCTTTCCCGTCGTTATCGTGATCAAAGTCCACAATGATCACTTTGCTAGTGCCTCCCCATCGGGCGCAGCGACCAAAGCGCTGCACGAGACTCGGCCAAGGGGCAAGCTCGGTAATCAGGAGTGAGGCGGAGATGTCCACGCCCGCCTCGATGACCTGTGTGGAGACTATGATTCGATCGGTTGGCTGAGTGCATGATTCACGATTGAGGAATTCGCTAGTCCATTGTTGCCGATCAATTGGTCGAAACCTGCTGTGTATGAGGCGCAGATCGGTCTCGCTCGCCTTGATTTTCTTAAGAGCTTCCCAAATCTCCACAGCACGCTTCACCGTGTTGACAACGACCAGAGTAGGGCCTTTGTTGTCGGGGTCCTTCCTTTGGCGCGAATGCACTTCTGCGACATGCGCCGCAAGCTTGCGTGAATCGACACATTGGATTGTCTCCACCGGTCGATGCACGTCGTCCCAAAGATGCCCAGTGCGGTTAGATTCGCCAATTCGATAGGTGTTGGCTTCAAGTGCATGGGATAGGTTTTGTGTGTCAGGGCTTTCCTTCAGCCAACCGGGCTGTAATGTTGCGCTCATCCACCATGTATTGCACGGACGAAAAAACTTGCCGTCTTCATTGTCTTGATCGCGAAACGCTTGAAGCTGCCCCGAGGTCGCGAGGCCGACATCCATGAGTTGAACTTCGTCCATTACCCATAGCGCGTCCTGGCTTAAGAGTCCGAACTCCATCGGCCATCGTGCGCGGGGGCTAGCGTATCCTCGATTCATCGCCCGAGAAATCAGCATGTCTTGCGTGCCAATTAGTACGGCTTCGCGTTCGGGGTGCAAATGCCATTGTGTGTTAGCTGCTCCGCCCATCATAAGATGGACGCCGACTTTTCTATCGTGTTCGCCGCCGCTCCAAAGGCAATCAAGCTGGTCGAGCGCAATGCGTACTTCTCGTTCAGTTTGCTCGACCAGCACGCGCATCGGAAGGCACCAGACCAGGCGCCTTGGCCAAGACTCGTCTTGTCGTACAACGCGGTGCCACAGCCAGACTGCGAGCACACCGAGCGTTTTGCCGAATCCTGTCGGGATGCGAATGAGCCGATTTGCGCACTCGGATGGTGCTGACAAGTCTACTTGCCATTGATGTGGCTGCTTGCAAGTCGCTACTTTGAAGAGTGCTTCAAAGGACATTTCGTGCAGTTTTTCCCGCTCGATCTCGACCAAGGCTTGATATTCCCTAGTTTTCAAGTGTCAAGCCGCAAGTCTAATCGTTCACTATCTCAAATAGTGAGACTAGCCCCCAGAATGCGCGAAAATAACTCTCCCACAACCCATTCTCGTCCCGTGTCCACCCTAGACAACATCTACCGCCTAGATCAAATCCTCAAATCCCGCCGCTACCCTGTCTCCGAATTAACCTTGATGGACGAGCTCGAATGCTCTCGTTCGACGCTTTTTCGCACCATTGAGATGCTTCGAGACCGTTTCGAGGCGCCTGTCGAGAACCGGCGAGGGCAGGGCTATGTGTATGCCGATGGCAACGAAGACTTCGAACTTCCCGGTACTTGGTTCCGTGCGCAGGAGATCGAGGCGCTTCTGGTCATGGACAATCTCATCTCCCGCTTGCAGCCGGGCGTGCTTGATGATCGGGTCGCGGCGTTGCGGGAGAAGCTCGCCGCGCTACTTGACAAGAGCACCATCAAGCCATCACCGAGATTCCCACGGAAGCGCTTTCGGGTGCTGCCGTCGCATGCCCGCAGGCTTCCGAGCAGGACATTTGAACTGGCGGCGCAGTCACTTATCGAGCGTCGTCAGCTTCGATTCCGCTATCGCAATCGAAGCGATGGGGTGGAGTCTATTCGTGAGACTTCGCCTCAGCGCCTTGTCTACTACAAGGATCACTGGTACTTGGATGCGTGGGATGAACGCAAAAATGCTTTGCGGACGTTTGCGCTCGACCGGCTGCGCGATGTCACCATAGCAAGCGAGGCTGCACGAGATGTAGACGCAAAAGTCCTTGACGATGCGCTGATGCCGGGCTACGGAATCTTTGCTGGCGAGGCGAAAGCTTGGGCTAGGCTCATTTTCTCAAAGGAGCGCGCCGAATGGGTTTCAGAAGAGTCGTGGCATCCCGACCAGCAGGGGCGCTTCTTGGATGACGGGCGCTATGAACTCGTGGTGCCGTATGCCGACTCGCGTGAGCTCTTGGGCGAGATTCTGCGACATGCCCAGCATGTTCGGGTGGACTCGCCGGAGGCGTTGGTGCGTGAAGTGACAGAAGCACTTCAGGCGACTTCCATGCTCTACCAAAGCAATAAGTGATTCATGCCTGCGTGACCTCGAAGCCGACAACCGCGCGCTGCTCGCTGCTGAACTCCACGCCCACCAGGTGCACCTTGCCGCCCGCGCCGGCGTACTTGTCGGCGTATCCCTTCGCGCGCAATTGCGCCATGGCCGAGCCTGCACCGGCCTGCTCGACCACCTTGAACTCGAACAGGAACACGTTGCCGCCAGTGCGCACGCACATGTCGGCGCGGCCCCTCATGCTGCTGTCCTCGACGGTG
>JAPYNO010000068.1 GCA_028283025.1 Pseudomonadales bacterium
TTTCTGGGAGTGTGAGCGTGGCGGAACTCGGAGGTGTCAGCGGGAGTTATGAGAGCGAACGCAAAGAACCCACGCTGAGGAGTTTTGATGACATCAAGCTCCTGACCAACAAGCCGCTAGTCAACCCCGTCGTCGTCTTTATTGACGAAGCGCAGAACATTCGGGATGACAGCAAGGCTGCTGTCTTGGTCAACGCCCTTCACACGCAGTTTGAGTTCCCTATCCTGCTGGTATGCACCGGGCTTGCGAATACCTATGATCGTTTGCATCAGGTGGGGTTAACGAGGCCAGCTGAGGACAATGTATTCGCCTTGGATGTACTGCGGCGAGAAGATGCACAGACAGCTGTGCGACAAGCGCTGCGAGTCATTGCTGGCACAGGTGTTGCCCGTAGTCATGATGGCGATGATCATGATCAATCAAAGCGGCCTGCCTTGATCGATGCAATTGCGACGGCATCGGATAACTGGCCGCGTCATCTGACCTGCTATTTGCGCGCTGTGTGCGAGGCATTGATCGGGCAATCGTCACCAGATTTCAGTGCATTGGATATTGATGCTGTATTGGCAAGAGGGAATGGATTCAGGCAGAGCTACTACGAAAACAGGCTGGCTTCTAGCGAGTTGCCCGCGGGCATCATCGCTCACTTGTATCGCGAAATGAACGCGCATCCATTGCATCGGGACGCTTGCGAGGATGTGCTCGAGTTAGCCATTCAGAATCAAAGGCAAACAGGACACATCGCGCTACAGAGAAAATTCCCGACAGGAAAGGACGCATTCGAGAACGCCCTGCGAGCAGGTCTATTGACCGTGCAAGGCAACGAGCCTTGTCGGATACCGATACCGTCGTTGGAGACCTTCGTGTTTGAGAAGGCGGACGCTGCGAAGTAGCTGGTACTTCACTTCCATTCATCAATCACCTTAGTTATGAGTTATGAACACGCATGACCAATAATCGTCGGCTCGCCGTATTCGCGCGTGCGCCAATTTTCGGCAAGATGAAAACACGCCTTGCGAGCGAGGTCGGTGCGCAGCGTGCCCTTGATATTTATCGACACCTTCTGCACGGTGCGGTCAAGCGCCTCAGCATGTGCGGGTGTCCGAAACTACTGTATGCGGATGTGCCCGGGCTTGAGGCGTTGGCGGCGGGTCATGGCATGGCGGCGCGGCGGCAATCCGGCATCGGTCTTGGTGAGCGAATGGCCAACGCGATTGATGAGTGCCTTCAGGATTCGAGCGCTGTCGTGCTTGTCGGTGTCGATATCCCGCTGCTTGATGCGGCATATGTGGAGGCGGCGTTCGAGAAGCTAGAGACTTCCGACCTCGTGCTCGGTCCGGTTGAAGACGGCGGCTATTGCCTCATTGGCTTGAAGCAATCGATGCCGAGCCTGTTTGCAGACATGCCTTGGGGCAGCGACCAAGTGTGTGCGCAGACCATCGCCAAAGCCGAGGCGTGCGGCCTGCATGTGGCGCTGCTACCTGTCCTGTGGGACGTTGACCGTGCAAGCGATTTGCAGCGACTTGAGGAAGTCTGCGCCCTACTGTTTTAGCGCCTCGTCGCCTTGTTCTTCCGCCTCATACAGGCGCTTTAAGGTGTGCGACCTATTGAATCCCGTGAACGCATAGGTTTGCAGGGATGGCACAGGGAATCTAAAGTGTTCGCTTGGCGAAGATTGTTCCAAATCTCTTTCGAGAACGCCGCTGTGTACCGCTTTTTCAACGGCCTGCCACACATCGGCGCGCGGCATATTCATCCCTTGTTTGGCGGCTTTCGCAAGATCATCAAACTCGAAAGACTCATTCGGCCCGCTTGATTGCGCCACGGCGCTTAGGACATTCTGAAAGTCTTGGAGTTCCGCGTCACGAATAATCTCCTCGTAGAAGCCAACCCTATATTCCCGCCCTCGATTTAAGGCTCTTTGCAAGTCAATAGACGCCTCGTTCGCAAATTCCCAAGCGAGTCCTCTGAGGTACGATTGAACGTGGCGTGGATAGCAATCACTTGCCCTCGTCACCGCGTTGATGATGTTGTCCTGATTCAGCCCTAGCGTTGTTAATCCGAAAGGTTCGTGTGCCAAGAACGCATGAACAAGCTCTTGTGCCTCATCTCTTGTGAAAGTTCCCAACCGATGCATACTATCGGATGCAAGCCGCGGGGAAACTCCGACTCTTTTCAATCGCGACGAAGTATCAGAAAGCCCGCCAAACACAACACAAATCTTCATCTTGCCCGTCGAACCATCTGCCAATTTGATGGCAGTGTTGTTCTTGTCTGAGTCAGGGTCCGACTCAACGCGCTGAGTTTCATCAACGAGAACGAGGAACGTGGTTTCCTCTGGCATATCGAGATAACGGCTTAGGGCGGACCAGATGCTTGACCTGCCTGTCTGTATTTGCTCGGAGGGCGGTGGCTGATGCCTGTTTGAGTCAATGCTTGCGCCGAGCCAGCTCAAGCTAAAAGAGCCGCCTATGCGTGTGGACGTTGAATGGTGAAGCACGTCCGGATCGATTCCGCACGCTTTGACGAATGCCTCGGCCACACTCACCCTGTCATGTAGGTCTTCGCCAGATAACATCACTGGAGCGACGGTTGCGCTTCCTTGGTAGCGTTCCTGAAGTTCTTTGAGAAGCACGGACTTGCCGCTCCCAGGCGGCCCCTGAATCACATCAGCGTTTGGCAAGCTGCGCTGTTCTTCCTGTGTCAGCCGTAGCTGTCTTTCGATTGTGGTCAAGATGTTATCCCGGCCGACAAATCGGAATGCGACACCTCGGTCTCTCTTGTCCAAGAAAGTCAATAGCGCTTCTTTGTTGTCCTTAGAAAGAGGGTTTTCCATCCTAAGCGAGCCAGCGAGTCGAGGGCCGCATCAATGTGCGTCAGCATAGAGTGGGGCTATTGACTTGTCTAGTGTCTGTCCTGCGCCGTAGGAGTTTCTCATCAACCAGGCTCGTTGTTTACGACACGCTCGCTGCGGATCAGGCTCGATGTTTCGCATCTGATGCGTTCAACGAGCGACCTCAGGCCATTGCCGCGCGACGGGCTCAAGTGCGACAAGAGATCGAGTTCTGAGAAGAGCGCTTCAAAGTCAAACTCAAGGGCTTGTTCTAGTCGCTCGGCATCCACCGCGGTGCGCAGTATGGCGATGAGCCCGCGCACGATGCGCGCATCGCTGTCAATCTTCAGATCAAGCCGTCCGTCGGTGTCGGATGCAACAATCCACGCATTGCTCATGCAGCCATGCACGAGGTTATCCGCTGTCTTGTGGGCTTCTTCGAGCAAGGGCAGGGCATCGCCAAGTTCGATGATGTACCTGTAGCGATCCTCCCAGTGATCGAGAAAGCGAAAATCCTCCCGAATTTGATCGAGCGCGCTCGTCGTCATCGGCTCAATACAATCCCAATTGCAACTGCGCTTCCTCGCTCATGCGCTCGCGCGACCAAGGCGGGTCGAAGACTAGCTCGACATCGACTTCGCCGACGGCATCCGAGCGCTTGAGCCTCGTCACAATGTCATCGACGAGCACAGGTCCCATGCCGCAGCCTGGCGCGGTCAGGGTCATTTGAATGCGTATGTCGCGGTTCTCGACTTCGCAGGCGTAAATGAGGCCAAGATCGAGTACGTTCACAGGAATCTCGGGGTCATAGACGGTGCGCAGCACATCGAAGACTTCCTCACTGCCAAAACTGCCGTCGGGCTTGGGTTCGAGCCGAAAGTCCTTGGCTTCAAAGCCGAGCGCATCGGCATTGAACGGGTCAACACGCATCATATTGCCGCCTGAGACCACCGTGTAAGCGCCGCCGAAGTCCTGCACAAGCGTGACGAAACTCCCTTTTGTGAGGGATGCGGGGTCGCCGGTGGGCACAAGGCGCGCGGCGCAGTCCCGGCGCACTTCAATCAGTCTGCGTTCGATGATGGCGACTCGATTGTGTCCGCGTTCAAGGCAAAGCTTTCGCCGCAGCCGCAGCTTGCCTCGGCCCTCGGATTCTCGAATTTGAGCATGGCGTTCAAGCCTTCGGTGACATAGTCAACGCGCGTGCCTTGCAGCATTGGCAGTTGCGACCTAGGCACGAAGATCGGCACGTCACTTCGTACTTGCACGAGCGGCGATGCGTCGCCATCGCCTTCCATGAAGTCAAGTTCGTACATATAGCCCGAGCAGCCGCTTTCCACCAAACCGAGCTTGATGGCGGGCGCGCCTGCGGCTTCTAAGCGTCCGCGCAGGTGCTTAACCGCCGCATCGCTGCATTCGAGCGGTTCTTGAGGGATGTGCGTGGCGACTTGCGTCATGCGGCAGATTATAGCGTCAACGAGCACATTCAATGAGGCCCGCATCGGCACTAGCGCTTCAGTAAGACTTTACGCGAGTAGCTGCCGCGCCTTCGCCAAAGCATTGAGTAGCCTCTCGATGTCCTCTTCGCTGTTGTAGGGCGCGACCGATACTCTCGTGACCCCTGCTACGCCAAGCCGCGTCATCAATGGCATCGCGCAATGGTGGCCAGTGCGAAGTGCAATGTCCTGCTCGTTCAAGAGCGTGCCGAGGTCTTGATGATGGACATGATCGATGACAAACGATAAGACGCCGGAGCGCGGAGCGTCGGGGGCCATGATGCGCACGCCTTCAATCTGCTGTAGGCCGGAAAGCGCAAGGGCAAGGAGTCGATGCTCGTGGGCGTTCGCCGCAGCGCGGTCGAGGGTTTGTAGATAGTCGGCGGCGGCGGCCAAGCCGACAGCGCCAGCAATATTGGGCGTACCTGCCTCAAAGCGGTACGGCAGGCGATTGAAGCTCGTCGCTTCAAAGCTGACGCGCTCGATCATCTCGCCGCCCGTTTGCCAGACGGGGAGGGTTTCGAGCACATCTTCGCGGCCATACAGCACGCCAATGCCGGTCGGCCCGAACATCTTGTGTCCGGATAATGCGTAGAAGTCGCACTGATATGCGCCGACATCAATCTCAAGATGCCCCGCAGCTTGTGCGCCGTCAACGAGCGACAATGCGCCGCGCGCGTGCGCCAATCGACAGATATCAGTGACCGGATTCAAAGTGCCGAGCGCATTGGATACATGGTTGAACGCGACGATCAGCGTCTTGTCGCCAAGCTTGGCGTCAAGATCGTCAAGGTCGATTTCGCCAGCCGAAGTGATGCGCGCGACTTTCAGTTCACCGCCTATTTTCGCAGCCAACTGCTGCCATGGCACGATGTTCGAATGGTGCTCAAGCTCAGTGATGAGGATTTCGTGGCGCTCGCACTGTAGCTCGCGAAGCGATGCGGCGACCAGATTGATCCCTTCGGTGGTGCCGCGCGTCCAAATGACTTCTGAGGTGCTCGCCGCGCCGATGAGCTGCCGCATGGTCTCGCGTGCGGACTCGAACTGCACGGTGGCTTCGGTTGCGAGCCTGTGCGCGGCGCGATGCACATTGGCGTTATTGCGCTCGTAATAGTCGCGAATCGCATCGAGGACATGCCTTGGCTTTTGCGTGGTGGCGGCGCTATCGAGATAGACTAATTGCGGATGCGCGGTGAAGATCGGGAAGTCATTCCGAATCTCGTCAGGCTGCTTGCCTTGAGGTGCTTTGGTGCTCACGCTGCAAGCGCCTCGATACGCTCTAGGGCGCCTCGGTTGAATTCGTCGTCCGAAAACAGACAGTCACTCGCAAAGCCTTTGAGGAGCAAGGCGCGCGCATCCCGGAGCGCAACTCCGCGCGATGCTAAGTAAAAAAGCTGCTCCGAATCGATCTCAGCAATGCTTGTGCCGTGCGCACAAGCGACATCGTCAGTGTAGATCTCAAGCTCAGGTTTCGCATTGATGCGCGCTTGGTCGCTCACTCGCAGACTTTTGATGTTGAGTTCGGCATCCGCGCCGGGGCAATGCTTGGCGATGTACATGCGGCCGCGAACGCTCACTTGTGATGCGTCTCCGGCGAGTGTCTTGATCAAGTGCCGGGACTGTGAGTGAGCCGCTTTGTGGTCAATGTCGAGCTGCAAGTCGAGGCGCTCGCGCGCACGCCCAAGCAGAAGATGTCTTGTGCTGAGATGTGCATTCTCGCCGCTCAAGGCGAGCCGACATTCAACGCGCTCGCGCGCCGGGCCGGATATGACCCCTGTGAGGTCGTAGTGTGCGCCTTTGTCAATCTTTGCATCGATCAGCGTCCAAGAACAATTCGCACCGCTGCCAAGCCTGCGATGCGTCAAGGTCGCATCTTCGTTCAAAAGCACATGTATGACGAGGTTGTGCGCCGCGCCGCTTGTCTCAAGGAGGTCTAGCGCGCTGCCAGCTTCAAGGTTGAGGAGCAGGCGCTTGTAGCCAGCCCCGAATCCAAGACGCACGCGCTTTGACTCACCTCGCGCACAATGCACCATGAGCCCCTCATCGAGGGAGGCAAGATTGAGATCAGCAAGCGGGTGGCAAGTCGAACGCAAGGTGTCGCGGCAACGCGCTTGGGCGCTGCCTTGCAAGTCCCTGAAGTCTCGCCCCTGATCGCAGCTCGTCGGTTGAACGCTGCCGTTCGGTTCGCCTTGCTCGGGCAGAAAATCCGCAATGCGCGTGTATTTCCACGATTCCGGATCGAGACGCCAAGTGTCTTGTCCGGCATGAGTGGCATCAATTCGCTGCCTTGCCTCGGCCTGTAGCGGCGCTAGCCACTCAATCGATCCAAGCATAGCCTTCGGCCTCTAGTCGCTCGGCGAGTTCGCTGCCACCGGATTGCACGATCCGGCCATCTTTCATCACATGCACATGGTCAGGGATTACATAGCGGAGTATGCGGCTGTAGTGGGTGACCAGCATGACCGACTTGTCGGTGGCTCGGAAGGCGTTGATGGCGTGTGAGACCACCTTGAGCGCATCGATATCAAGGCCGGAGTCAGTTTCGTCCAAAAGTGCAAGCTTCGGGTCAAGCATGAGCATCTGTATGAGTTCATTGCGTTTTTTCTCACCGCCAGAAAAGCCCTCGCTGACGCCTCGGCGTAGGAATTCAGGATCGAGCTCAAGCTCAAGTGCGCGCCGCCGCGCCTCGCGCATGAATTCGGCGGTGGACAATGGGTCGAGGCCGAGCGCTTTGCGCTTGCTGTCGAGTGCGGTTTTCAAGAACTCCATGTTGCTGACGCCGGGGATTTCGATTGGGTATTGAAAGGCGAGGAACACGCCTTTGCGCGCGCGCACTTCAGCTTCCCATTCGATGATGGATTCCCCTTCGAGTTCAATCTCGCCGCCAGTGAAGTCATAACCCGGTCGCCCTGCGAGCAGATTGGCGAGCGTGCTTTTCCCGGATCCATTGGGGCCCATGAGCGCATGGACTTCGCCTGCCGCGACATCCAAGTCGATACCCTTCAAAATTTCGGCACCGCCGACTTCGGCGGTCACCTTGCGAAGTGTCAGCATGGCATGTGCCTAGTGTCCTGTCCCATAAATAAGTGTGGTTCAGAGTGAGCACAATCGCCGAGGGCAAGGCGCAGTCCGGGCATATTGCCAAGGGCTGCAACGGAGCCCTCAGCCAGAAGGAGCGAGGGGCCACCCTCGCAAGAATGTCGGTCGGCGATTGTGCTCACTCCCGAAG
>JAPYNO010000069.1 GCA_028283025.1 Pseudomonadales bacterium
TATCGCCAATTCAAGTCGGTAACGCCAGAAAATCCCTGTTTCCTTCACGTTATCAATTGGTTACGGTCAATCCTACTTACTTTCTTGGGACACTACTGATGGAATGTCATTAAATTTGCCTTCAAACCCATGTCTTCCATAAAACAGACCCTGTATAAAGCGCTGGTCAGCGAGGAACGTGCGGAATATCTGATCGAGTTCGCGATCAGAAACATCCATGAAAAATAAATCTATGTCGGTGCTCTCGCGATGCTGCCATCGAGCGGCGAGCGTGGTGCCCTCGCCCATCAAATAGCATTGTCTTTGTATTGTTCTGTCGAGGTTTTTGACAACTTCGCACAAGGAAGATGAAATGTGCGATGGGAGTGTCAACTCCACGGGGACGACCCTGCATCCGCCCATTTTTCAAACGGGTTGTATCCATCATAATGCGTTTGAATACTGATTCATCCATATTGTGACACGTCGGCGCGTCACCTGTGAAACGATCATGGCATTGGCGAGTTCACGAGGCGTCACGCCGCTGAAAAACAAGAAGTGCTTGAGTAGCCAAGGGCCGAGTTGAGACAGTAGCTCGTGGAGATAGTCTGCATCTTGGGCTGAGATCTCGCCAGACACGATGACGTTTCTGATATGGTTGGGGGAAGGCTGGTACAGATACCCGGCCATTCTGTTCTCTATCAGCACAGAGAGTTTTTCAGGGTCAAAAGGATGCCTTTTTTGCGCGAGTTCGTGAGTGAACGTCTCGACTGGCAATACCGTACCGGGTCTACGCCATTCAAATGCCGTTTTGGGAATCTCCACTGTTCCGTCCGTCTCCGTGGGACTGATGCTGAATTATAGACATTGGTCTAGGGCGTGTGCGGCGGCGTAATGCGCACCGAGCGCACCAAGTGCTCGCCCAATTGCAGGGTTTCAATGCGATAGCCCTCAAGCTCGAAGCTGACGTTGGCATCGGGAATGAGCTGCAAGTGCTCAAGAACGAGACCATTGACTGTGCGCGGCCCGCCAATCGGCAGCTTCCAGTCGAGGCTGCGATTGACTTCGCGCACAAGCGCCTTGCCATCGACAATCCATGAGCCATCGTCCTGCGGGAAGACCTCGGCGAAATTGGACGCAAGGTCACTAGTGAACTCGCCAACGATCTCCTCAAGAATATCCTCAAGTGCCACCAAGCCTTGCACATCGCCGTATTCATCAACGACAAGCGCCATGCGCTCGCGCTTCTTCTGGAAGTTCATGAGCTGCACATGCAGAGGCGTGCCTTCAGGCACAAAGTAGGGCGCATCGCACAGGATTTTAAGTTCTTTCTTGGTCAAGGTATCGGTTAACGGCAGGCGGCTGGTCTTGCGCATATGAAAGATGCCTTCGACCTGATTGAGCGTGCCGGTGAACACAGGCAAACGAGTGTGCTGACTTGATGCGATCTGCGCTGCGATCTCGTTTGCATCATCCTCAAGATCGATGCCGTACACCTCGCTTCTCGGCACCATGATGTCATCGACGCAGAGCTTTTCGAGTTCGAGCACTTGCAGGAGCATGCTTTGATGGCGCGTCGGCAGGCGTGATCGCTCAAGCAAGACTGTACGCAATTCATCCATGCTGAGTTTCTCGTCAGACTTGTCGCTGTCCTTGATTAGCCATCGCAGCAACAAATTGGCGGTACCGCCGACACCGCGCACGAGCGGGTAGAGGAGCCTCAATAGCGGATCGAGCACATGCACCGAAATAAACGCGAATCGCTCCGGATGCTGCGCAGCCAAGGTCTTGGGCGCGACTTCGGCGAACACGAGAAAAAAGACGGTCAGTATGATCGGCGCAAGCAGCAGTCCGGTGTCACCAAGCAATTGCAGGCCAATGACGGCGGCCACGGTGGCGGCGATATTGTTGACAAGGTTGTTGCCGATCAATATCACGCCGAGCAGGTTCTCAGGCGTTTTCAGCAGGCGTTCAGCCTTGCGTGCGCTTCTGTTGCCTTGATTCACCGAATGCTTGAGCCGATAGCGGTTGAGGCCAATCATGGCCGTCTCCGAGCCTGAGAAATAGGCCGACAGCATGGTGAGAATGAAGAGCGAACCAAAAAGAACGGTCGCAGGCAGGTCGGAGATCTGCACTAAAACACAACCTCGGAGAGAAACCTGTTGCCGAGATAGCCTGCTGCGAGCAGGCCGAACGCGAGCAGCGTCCACGAAGTAGCCATCGTCCCGCGCCAGCCGAGAAACCGCCTGCCAGCGAGCAGGCAAAGAAACAGCAGCCAAGCGATCGAACTCGGCAGTATATGTTCGCTCCAAGCACTCTCCGAGGAGGTGAGCAGGAACCACATGCCAAGAACGATGCCGAGCGTCATCAGCGCAAATCCAAAAGCGACGAGCTTGAATAGCAAGGCTTCCATGCTGATAAGAGGTGGCAGGAATCGCGTCAACGCCGAGACGCGATGCCGATGCATGGAGTAGTCCACAACCAAAACCAGCAAGCTTTGCAAGGCGCTCATAAAGAGCAGCGTATAGCCGAGCAGCGACAACAGGATGTGCAGCACGAACTCAGGCTCGCGGAGGTCAAGCGGCGCGGGGCTGTCCTCAAGCCAGAGCGAAGCGGCGAGCGCGAGGGCGGAGAGCGGCAGCATGACGAGCAGCAAGCCTTCCACGCGCTCGCGCAGGAGCAAGAGAATGGTTGGCGGCAGCCAGAAGGTGATCGAAGTCACCATGAAGAAGCCGAAGTCGAGGGCATCGCCCGGCCGAAGCTGAAGGATGATGGTGAGCGCATGACACAAGATCGCCGCCAGGGTGAGTTGCCGAAGCCGCTGCGCCTTGGGTTCAGGGACGCCGATCAAGGAAAATGCCGCGACGCTGCCCGCCGCATAGAAGGCGATGGCAAGACATCCTGACAGATAGGTAAGCACTCAAAAAAGAGAGGCACTAGACAAGTGCAAGGTAGGTATACTCACTTTAGCAAGGGCAACCGGCAAAAACACGTCGGTTTCATATATTTCATCAGCGAACGGGAGAATTAGCCAATGAAATTACGCTTCTGTGCATGCACTCGGATCATTATGGCACTGGGCATCCTTTTCGGTCCTGCGTCAACCACTTTTGCTGAGCAAGGCATGAGCGAGATTGAGGAAGTGATCGTCACCGCGCGATTGCTTGAGGAGACGCTTCAGGATGTGCCTGTCACCGTCGCTGCCTTCACCGAAGCCGATCTCGACCGCTACAACATCACCAACTTGGTCGATGCTGCCAAGATGGTGCCGAACATGGCGATTTCTCACGGCGGCTCGGGCAATGGCTCGATTTTGCGCTTGCGAGGTGTTGGCTCAAGCTTCATATCAGCCGCCTTTGACCATTCTGTTGCCATCAATTTGGATGGCGTGGTGGTCAACCGCGGCCGCTTCATCCATAACTCGTATCTCGATATGGGGCAGTTGGAAGTCCTGAAAGGGCCGCAATCGCTCTACTTCGGAAAGTCCGCGACCGCTGGCGTGGTGTCGATCACCACAAACGATCCGGGCGAAGAATTTGAATTGCAAGCGAGCGGCGGTGCGGAAGTCGAGTATCAAGGCTATTTTGGTGAATTCATCGTCTCCGCACCTGTGACGGATACGCTCGGTGCTCGCTTCGCTATTGGCTTCACACAAAACGATGAATTGTTTGAGAACTACTCGGCGAACAATGATGCCGTGAACGTGCCGATCTCGGGTGCCGATGAATGGTACGGCGATGACTCCTTGAATTCTCGTCTTACCCTAGTCTGGACGCCGCGTGATGATTTTGAGGCGAAGCTCAAGTACAGCTATTCTGAATACAACAACGAGGGCGGTGGCACCGCATGGGCAGAAGAATTGTGTCCAGAAGGCGTGCAGCAGCCCACAGCGGTGCCGGGAACCATGCTGGCGTTCAATATTTTTCAAGGCGTGGACGACTGCAAGCTCAACGGCAACACCTCGAAATTGAACCTGCATCCCGATCTTCGCGCAGGCCTGCCGCAAGGCTTTGATGATGGCAAGCCCGGACTTGAGCAGGACACGCACTTCTTGTCGCTCAATCTCGCTTGGGACTTCTCGCAAGATTATGTCTTGCATTCGACGACGGGCTGGGTTGACCTCAATCATTGGGAGCTTGACGACTACAGCTATGGTGCGGGCGTCTATGGCGGTCTTCATAACAATATTTACAAGAGCCTATCGCAGGAATTTAGCTTGGCGAGTGCCTTTGACGGGCCTTTGAATTTTCAGGCTGGCCTCTTCTATCAGGACATCGAGCAGGAGTTCGATGCCTATCAGTATGCGTTTAACCTGCCGGTGACGCCGACGATGACGCTTGACATTCTCAATATAGTCGCCACTCAAACCCGTGGAGTACCGCCAGGTGCGTTGAGGTTGGGTTGGGCAGCTGCGGGTGGCGATCTGAGTGCGCCGTTCATTGGCTCTGATCCGACTACCGGCAACGGCTACGACTATCACAAGCACCACTTCTTGGATAGCGAAGGTTATTCTGCGTTCTTCGCTGTCTATTGGGATATCAATGAGCGAATAGAGCTGACGGCGGGCGCACGCTACACTAAAGAGGACAAGGTCGGCAGGATTGAGATTCCTTATATTCACGCAGCCGCGCAGTTCTTTGGATTCGGCGCCCCTGCGCTCATTGAAGAAGGGTTGGAGTTCGACGATGAGAACGTCTCTCCTGAGCTTGCGGTGAACTACCATTTGAATGACGATGTCAGTGTCTACGTCGCTTACAAAGAAGGCTTCAAGTCAGGCGGGATCGATAACAGCGCCTTGCCGACGGCGGCCCTGCAGCCAACGAATCCTAATTTCCCAGATTTCCTGATCTACGAATCCGAGGAGGCCGCAGGCTTTGAAGCAGGCCTCAAAGGACGCTTCTTGAATGGCGCCTTGCGCTTCAATGCCTCTGCATTCACTTACGAGTACACCGGTTTGCAAGTGCAGCTCTTCGATGCTCGGGTCATTCAGTTTTTCACGTTCAACGCCTCGGCCCTTGAGACCGAAGGGCTGGAATTTGACCTTTTGTGGCATACCAACGTCGAAGGCTTGGTGGTTCGCGGCGCCTTGGCTGTGACCGATGCCGTCTACACCAAAGACTTCTTCAACGCCACCGACCAGAACCTCAAGGGCGAAGATGCCCAAGGCAACGCTGACTTGACGGGCTTTGTTGGCGCCACCTATGACATGCTAGTCACAGGCGGCTGGCGTTTGAACCTGTCGGCGGATGCGCGCTACACGGGAGAGTATCCATACACCCAGACGCTCGACCCCTACATGCAGGACGCTTTCTGGGTGCTCGATGCAGCCGTCAGCCTCTATTCTGCAGACGGCAGGCATCAGTTCAACTTGATTGGCCGCAATGTGACTGATGAGATCTATGCCATCACGGCTGGTGCCACGCCTGGGCGCTGCGCCAACTACTCGCCTAACTCGCGGACTGCTTGCCCCCCCACGGCTGCGAACAGCCAAGATCAAGCGGTGACCACGCCACTTGGCCGCACGTTCAGCCTGCAATACCGCTTCGCGATGTAAGCGCCTCATTATCCGTGTAGCGACGTCGCGAAGCATCGCTGCTGCTTGCAGCCTCATGCCTCATGCTTGAAAATCTGACATCTCGTTTCAGCCGCATTCTCGGCGGGCTCGGGCGTAAGCGAACACTCACCGAGCGCAACGTTGCAGACACCTTGAAAGAGGTGCGCATGGCGCTGCTTGACGCCGATGTGTCGCTCGGCGTCGCGCGCGAGTTTGTCGCCGATGTGCAAAAAAAAGCAGTCGGTACGACTTTATCGAGTGGCATTACGCCGAGCCAAGGCTTGGCGAATGTACTTCGGGAATCCTTGGTCGAGCTTTTGGGCGGCGCCAATGACGCCTTGAACCTGCGCGCTGCGCCGCCTATTGTTGTGCTGCTCGCGGGCGTTCAGGGGGCGGGCAAGACAACGACTGCCGCCAAGCTCGCGCATCTTCTGAAGACGCGAGACGGTCAACGGGTATCCTTGGTGAGCACCGATGTTTATCGTCCTGCGGCGCTTGAGCAACTCGAAATCCTGAGCCGCGAAGTCGGTGTTGTGTGCCATCCTGCGACAAGCAGCGAACAACCCATCGATATCGCCAAGCGGGCGCTGCATCAGGCGCGCGTGAACAGCGATCAAGTCCTGATTGTCGATACTGCAGGCCGCTCACAGCTTGACGATGACATGATGCGCGAGATCGAGTCCGTGCACGCGGCGATCAATCCTACTGAAACACTGTTCGTGCTCGATGCCATGGCTGGACAGGACGCAGCGCGCACCGCATCGGCGTTTCACAAATCGCTCGCGCTCACTGGCACCATCATCACCAAAGCCGATGGCGATGCGCGCGGCGGCGCTATGATCACGGTGCGTGCGCTCACCGATTGCCCAATCAAGTTCATCGGTGTGGGCGAGAAGATCGATGCCTTAGAGCCGTTTCATCCAGAGCGCATGGTGTCGAGAATCCTTGGTCAAGGTGATGTCGCGACGCTCATGGAAGAAGCGGCGCGCAAGGTTGATCAAAAGTCGGCGACGCGCGTTGCGAACCGCATTGCAGGCGGCAAGCGCTTCGACCTGAAGGACTTCAGGGATTCGATAGCGAATATGCGCAAAATGGGTGGCGTCGAGGCGCTTGGCGAGCTCCTGCCCGCGCCCAAGGAACTGCTTGAGCGCAGTCAGCATCGCATCGACCAAGACGCCATGAAGCGCAACATCGCGGTCATTGATTCCATGACGCCGCACGAGCGGCAGTTTCCGCAAGTGATCAGCGGGTCGCGCAAGAATCGCATTGCGAAGGGCGCTGGGGTCGAAGTTCGCGATGTCGCCATCGTGCTGCGTGAATTCAAGCAGATGCAGAAGGCGTCGCAGAAGTTCTCGCGTAAAGGCTTTCAGAAGAAGCTGCGCATGGCGGCCGAGATGCAGCATCGGTAGGCGTCGTGTTCACGGGGCTCACAGGCCCCCATACTGATATCGCTGCGATTGGCGTAGAGCCATGTCTATCGGATGAATGTCGTGTGCACAAATGAGGCCGAGCTGCATGGCAATCGCCACTGCTTGTGCGCGATTGCTCGCGCCGAGCTTGGACATGGCGTTCTCCACGTGAAAGCGTGAGGTCGTCGCGACGCGGCGAATAATCTTGCCGATCTGCACATCGGTCTTGCCGAGTGCCACCCAATTGAGGCATTCAAGTTCGCGCTCAGTCAGGCGAACGCGATTCAATTCCGTGAGAGTTTTTTCGTCGGGGTGCTCGCCGCGAATTGAGATTTCAGCATCGCTACGTTCCGAGAAGACGAGTTCCATGAAAAGGTGCGCGGCGGCGCGCAAATCCGCGCCGTGCTCGGCGAGCACGGCAGGCAGGTCGCTCGATGCATCGCGGCTGATCCACTGCACCGAGCCGATGCGGCACAGCGGCATATGGATGGGTACGGCGAGGGCACCGTAAATGCCTCGATCAGGCGTCAAGTGCCAATCGGCGGTACGCGGCAGTGTGCTGCAGGCTTTTTCGACATCTTCGGCCTTCCAGATGAAGGGTTTGAGGGATAGTCGGCACATGGTGGCGATCGGACTCATCGTATGCAGGCGTCGTGCCTCGCAGTCCTGACGGAAGTCAATTTCCCAGCCGAAATGCTTGGCGAGTGGTTCGCCATTCTCGTCCTTGGCAAGCGTATCGCTGGTGTAGTCTGCTATGACCGCAGGATAGGGGAGGTCGATCTCTTCGCCGATCTCTTTCAAGAGCAAGGCTGCTTTTGAGATGCGGTCACACGCTTCAATGTGCTCACACAAGTCTCGAACCGATAGGCTCACCTTTTTATCCCACGCTCCTTCATTTTCCTAGCTTACTACATGGGCGCGTCGCGTTCACACAGGTTCGGCACAACTATGAATCATGTGTCGGCATATTGCCCTGTCTGGGTCTTGTCTGGTCAAGACTGGCGAACACTTCAAAGGTGGTGTGTTCGGTTACTATGCTCTACACGATGACACAGCCTCCGCCACTTCGAATCGCCACTCGTCGCAGCGACCTTGCCGTGGCGCAGGCGCGGTTGATCGGATGTGAAATCGGCAAGCATCTTGGGCATGAAGTCGAGCTGGTGCGGGTGACTTCGACCGGTGATCGCGAGGCGCATCGTCCGCTTCGCGAGATCGGCGGCAAGGGCGTGTTCGTCAAGGCACTTGAAGTCGCGCTGCTCGAAAAGCGAGCGGACTTGGCTGTGCATTCCTTGAAGGATGTGCCCTCGCGCCTCGCGCCGCAGTTCACCCTAGCCGCCATCGGCTGGCGAGACGATGCGCGCGATGCCTTGATCTCATGTACGCACCAGACATTGCAGGCTTTGCCGCCGGGTGCACGCATGGGCACATCAAGCCTACGCCGCAAACTGCTGCTAGAAAGACTGCGTCCGGATCTCGAAGTGCTGCCAATGCGCGGCAATGTGAAGGCGCGCCTCGCGAGGCTCGAAGCGGGCGAATATCAGGCTCTGGTGCTCTCCGCTGCGGGGCTCAAGCGACTTGGCCTCCTTGAACGCGCGTGCCACATATTCAGCACCGATCAACTCCTGCCTGCGCCAGGGCAGGGCATGCTCGGCGTCGAAGTCCTGACGGAGCGTGAAGATCTTGTGAGCGCGCTCTCACAGTTCACTTCGCACAAGTGCGACTTGATTGGTCGCGTGGAGCGAAGGGTGAGCGAGCTCTTGCAAGGTGATTGCAGACTGCCAATTGCGACCTATGCAGAGGTGAGCGGGAAGGAGGCGCGTTTGCGGGTGTGGATCGCGTCTGTGTGTGGTCAACTTCAGGCAAGCGTTACGCTTGCCGATACCCTTGAACTTTCTCTTGCTGAGCGAGCTGTTGATCAACTCCTCGCGAACGGTGGTGAGGAAGTCATGGCCACTTTTCGCGAGTCGCGCTAGCGAACATGGGCAGCGGACGCCATCGGGCACATCGGGTATTGCTGACGCGCACCGAGCCGGGTGCGAGTCGGCAAGCGCAGGCCTTGTGCGAAGCGGGTTTCGAGCCGGTCAAGCTGCCACTCCTTGACATTGAGCCTGTGGCTTGCCAAGTGCCGAGCGAGACGCCTGATATTGCCATCGCGCTGTCCGCACATGCGGTGACGCACGGCAGCGAATTGATCGCGGCCTGGCGCAATCGTCCAACATGGCTTGCCGTCGGCAAGGCCACTGCACGCTCACTCGCCGAAGCGGGCATCGACACCATCCATCCTAGCCGGGCGTCGTCTGAGGGGTTGCTTGCTTTGCATGCACTGGCAGAATGCCGAGGATGCCAAGTCGGCATCCTGTGCGGCGAATCGCCAAGAGCGCTCCTGCGCGAGGTGCTCACCGCCAAGGGCGCGCATGTAACCGAGTATCCCGTCTACCGCAGACTTCCTCTTGAGCGAAACTCAGACTACCATGCACACTTCGCCAACCTGAGCGCAGTAGTCGTGTCGAGCGTCGAAGGACTGCAAATCTTCACCGAGATGTGGAATACATATCGCGACGCAGCGCCGGTCGTGCTGTGCGTGAACTCTGAGCGTGTCGCGATGCGCGCGCGCGGATTAGGATTTGACGATGTGCGTATTGTGTCCGAGCCAACCGGTCGTGGTCTCGCGCGGGCACTCGCAGGCTGGCTGAGGAGAACAGCATGAGCGATGATCAAGCGGCAGAAGCGCCGCCGCAGAAGCAGAAGAAGACCAGATCATTCACTTCACTCACCATCTTTGCATTGCTCGCGATTGCGCTCGCGTTGCTCGGCTGGTGGTATGTCGCTGGCGGTGGTGAAGATAGCTTCAGCAGCATGTTCTCTCAGGACAGGGCAGCGCAGACCTCTGCACCACAAGCGATAGACATGCAAGCGATTGCGGATCGCTTGAGCGCATTGGAGTCCGCGACGCTCGCCCTGGAAGCCGCGCGCAGCGAGCACGAGATGGCGCTATCGTCAATGGACGAATTCGCGCGGCAGGAGGATGTGCGTCAAAGCGCTGCGCTTCTGCGCGCAGAGATTCGCGCTACACGGGATGCCTTTCCTAAGGCGATAGAGCTTGAGCATTCTCAAGCCGCGCTCGCGCTACGCTTGCTCGAACTTGCTGAGATCGAACACAGGCTGCTTGGTGACTCCAAGGCGCTCGTGTCGTTAATCAAGCGCGTGCAAGCCCTGCTTCGCGGTCATCCACATGCGCTTGACCTGCGCGTAGACCTCGTGCGTCTTAGCGAAGACATTGCTGCGGCCGAGCCCTCAGGTCAACTCGAGCTTGCCGAAACCTTGCGCGCCTTAAGTCGAAATGCTGGCAAGGTGCCGCTCATCGAAAGTCAATTTGATATGAAGGCGGAAGCGTCTTCCGGTCTCATGGAACGTGTGGCGGCTGGTCTTAGAAGCCTTGTTCGTATTCGTCGTCTCGACTCGCCCGATGGTGCGGATATCGTCACGCGGGCACCGCTTGTGCTTGCGTTAGAGCGTATGCAGGTTGCTCTGCTGCGCCGCGAGCACATCGCTTTTGAGCGCGAGCGCGCATTCGCAGTTGACTGGGCTCAGCAACATGCCGAAATGGAGAGTCCATTGACGCGAGAGCTTTTGGCTGCTCTCGAAACGCTCGAAGGTGTCGATCTTGGCGTCCAGCGTGACGACTTCGCATCGCTGATTGCGCGTTTGGGCGAGCTTCAAGAGTAGCCATGCGCCGTGCGCTTATGTTTTTCTGTGCTGCGCTGCTCGTTGGTGGCGCAATTGGCAGTATGGCTATGCTTGATCCGGGCTATGCGCGCATCGAGTTCTTCGGCTGGATCGTCGAATCGAACCTCATCGTGGCATGCTCAGCGCTCATCCTTGTCTACTTCCTGCTGCGGATGCTGTTGCGCTTTATCTCAGCACTCGTGGGCAGCGGTGCGAGCCTGTCGCGACTTCGGATGCGCTACAAGCACGGGCAAGCGCTTGCGCGCGCACGTTCAGGCATCTTGGAGTTCGCGGCGGGCAATTGGCAACACGCGGCTGATGCGCTTGCCAAGGCTGCTCCGCACAGCGCCGAGCCGGTGACGATCTGGCTAAATGCCGCCGCAGCCGCAAGAAACGCTGGCAATACTGAATCGATGCGCACGGCCATTGCCGAGGCGCGAAGCCTCGCTGGCGATATCCCCGAACTCATCCTCATGGAAGCTCGCTGGCACATCGAAGACGGCAATGCACCGCACGCATTGAGGATTCTGCGGCAGCTCGAAGATACTGGGCATGCTCGCAATGCTGCGGGCAAGCAGTTGCTTCTTGCCAAGGCTTTTCATGCTCTCGAAGACTGGGAGAGCCTGAAAGGCGCGATCAAGAGGCTCAAGAAATCAAAGGAAGTCGCCCCGCAGTCCTACCGTGCGCTTGAGATCGCGCAGGCACGCTCATCGCTTGATGCCATTGAGGCACAAGCTAGTTCGACGGGCGTGGCGCCGGTCAAGAAGGATATCGATGCCGCTTGGCATCATGTGCCCAAGCATCTTCGCAACGAGCCTTTGCTTGTGCGGCGCAAGATGGAGATCGAGCGCTTGCAGAGCAAATAAGGCTTAGCGCCCGCCGCGCATGGCCACGAACAGCTCTTCGTTGGTCTTGACCCCTTTGAGCTTGTCGATCAGCCACTCGATGCCGGCAATATCCTCCATGTCATGCAGGATGCGCCGCAAGAGCACGACCCGCCCGTAATCGCCATCAGTCAGCAGGCGCTCTTCTCGGCGCGTGCCGGATCTGCGAATGTTAATCGCTGGGTAGACCCGCTTTTCCGCGATCTTGCGCTCCAAGTGCAATTCCTGATTGCCTGTGCCTTTGAACTCTTCATAGATCACTTCGTCCATCCGTGAGCCGGTGTCAATGAGCGAGGTGGCAATGATGGTCAGGCTGCCGCCTTCTTCAATATTGCGCGCGGCGCCGAAGAAGCGCTTTGGATGCTCAAGCGCATTGGCGTCAACGCCGCCCGTGAGCACGCGCCCCGTTGATGGCTGCACGGTGTTGTAGGCGCGCGCGAGACGAGTGATGGAATCCAACAGGATGACCACATCCTTGCGATGCTCGACAAGGCGACGCGCTTTTTCGATCACCATGTCGGCAACCTGCACATGGCGCGAGGCATTTTCATCGAAGGTGCTCGCAACGACTTCGCCGCGCACCGAGCGCTGCATCTCAGTGACCTCTTCGGGTCGCTCGTCGATCAGCAGCACGATCAGGACAACTTCCGGGTTGTTGGCGGTGATGGATTGTGCGATGTTTTGTAGCATCAAGGTCTTGCCTGCCTTCGGCGGCGAAACAATGAGGCCGCGCTGACCCTTGCCGATTGGTGCGACCAAATCGACGATGCGCGCCGCGATGTCCTCGGTGCTGCCATTGCCGCGCTCAAGCACAAGCCGCTCGTCGGGGAAGAGCGGGGTGAGGTTTTCAAACAGCACCAAATCCTTGCGTGCGGTTGGATCGTCGCCGTTGATGTCGTTCACCTGTAGGAGCGCGAAGTAGCGTTCGCCATTTTTCGGTGGGCGAATCTTGCCGGACAGGCTGTCGCCGGTGCGCAGGCCAAAGCGTCGGATTTGGCTTGGGCTGACGTAGACATCGTCCGGCCCGGCGAGGTAGGAGCTGTCTGGAGAACGAATAAAGCCATAGCCTTCAGACATGATCTCGAGCGTGCCCTCGGCGATGACCTCTTCGCCATTTTTCGTCTGGCGGCGCAAAATGGCGGCAATGACTTCTTGTTTGCGGGATCGCGCGAGGTCCTCAAGGCCGAGATCCTTGGCGAGTTCGACAAGGCTTGTGACGGGTTGACGCTTCAGGTCTGCAAGGTTCATTCTTCCGGGGTATCCATCAAAAAAAGCGATTTGAGCGGTTGCCAATTCGCGCTTCGATCATAGGCAAAAGTTGGCTGCGACCTGCACGAAATGGATGGTTGGCAATCAGCGCCGGACTCCGGCGGCAAGCATGTGCCACGAGTCTGAAGCGCTAGGTGAAGCGCAATATACCACCATTCCTGCGAGTGTTGTCAAAGTCCAATCTGATTGTGTGGGTGCTCATCGGACGCTCACGCTCTCAAAAATGATGTATTACGGACTGTGTTATGACTATCCGTCAAGTATCAATCGTTGATTTTCTCTCTGCGGCGAAGAAGCGTATACACTGCCTTCTTCTCCTGATCAGGGCCGATCATGGCCGACGCTGACAATCAAGCCGAAGGACAGACCTTGACGCCCGAGGTGCGGCTTGAGCACATCTATTTGAAGGATGCTTCGTTCGAGTCGCCTGCATCGCCGCAGGTGTTCAGCGAATCTTTGCAGCCGAGATTGCAGGTGGACTTCAATGCCTCAACCAATCCGCTCGGCAGCCCTCGCTACGAAGTGATACTGAATACGCGCATCGAAGGCAAAGTCAAAGACGGGCAGACGGCCTTTATCATCGAGGTGCAGCAGGCTGGCATCTTCTCGTTCGATGGATTCGCCGAGCAGCAGATCCATCAGGTCATGGGCACCTTCTGCCTGACAACCCTTTTCCCCTATGTGCGAGAGACGATCGACAGCCTTGCGCTGCGTGGCGGGCTGCCGCCCTTAAAGCTTGCGCCGATCAATTTTGATGCCCTCTATACGCAGGGCGTTTTGCGTGCGCAGCAATCTGGCGAAACGCCTACGGCTTGACGGTCACTACGCGAAGAGGTTTCATTGAAGACCGGAAAATCATACTCTCACGCCGATGTCCCGTCACAGGTTGGGCGCACGTTTCTCGTCACAGGCGCAAACACTGGCATCGGTTTCGAGACAGCCGCTACGCTTGCGGCTCGTGGCGCAAGGGTGCTGCTTGGCTGCCGTTCAAATGCGCGCGGGCAGGCTGCCTGTGAACGCATACAGATGCGTACCCCGGAAGCTGACCTTCGTCTCGTGCCGCTCGACCTCGGCGACCTTGCTTCGGTGCGTGAGGCGGCCAATATGGTATTGCAAGAGCCAAGGCTCGACTGCCTCATTAACAATGCTGGCGTTGTCGAGACAACTCGCACCTTCACCAAGGACGGATTCGAAGCGCACTTCGGAGTCAATCATTTGGGGCACTTCGCGCTTGTCGGACACCTGCTATCGAAGCTCGAAGCTTACGAAGGCGGCAGGGTAGTGACAGTGGCGAGTACGATTCACAAGCGATCATTCATCCATTGGAGGGACTTGCAGGCCAAGCGCTTGTACTCAAGCCTCGCCCGCTACGGCATGAGCAAGCTCGCGAATCTGCTCTTCACCTTTGAGCTTGAGCGGCGCTTACGCGCAAGCGACGCACGCAGCATCTCGCTCGCCTGCCATCCCGGCGGCGTGTGGACCGAACTTGGCAGGAACCTCCCCAAAATCGTTCAACGTGTGCTCCGACCCATCGCATCGCCAGTGATCAACTCGCTTGAAGATGGCGCGCTCCCGACGCTGCGTGCAGCGACCGATGAAGACGCGAAGGGAGGTGATTATTTCGGGCCTGATGGCCTGCTTGAAATTGCCGGCGCGCCGATTTTGCGCAAAACCAGCCGCAGAGCACGCAGCGAGGTAGATGCCGAGAGGCTGTGGGAGATCTCCATGCAACTCACAGGCATGCAGCCATTCATCTAGTCAAGGTAAGTGAACATGGCAGACACATTCGAGACCCTCAAAGTGGACATTTCAGATCGCGTTGCCAAGGTGACGATAGACAGCCCGCCTATCAACCTGATGGATCAGTCGCTCTATGTTGATCTCTTGAAATTGTCGGCGGTGCTTGCGGAAGACCGAGATGTGTCCGTGATCGTGCTCAGGAGCGCGAATCCAGAGTTTTTCATCGCGCATTTTGACGTTGGCTTGATTCTCGATTTTCCGATTGACGAGGCGCCCAAGCGCGAAGAAGCCCTGAATCCTTTTCATCAAATATGCGAGCGCCTGTCCATGATGGACAAACTCGTGATCGCGCAGATCGAAGGGCGAGCGGGCGGCGGCGGTAGCGAACTCGCGCTTAGCTGCGATCTGCGCTATGGCGTCAAAGGCAAGACCATCATCAATCAGATGGAAGTGCCACTCGGTATTATTCCCGGCGGCACAGGCACGCAGCGCTTGCCGCGGCTTGTAGGCCGAGGCCGAGCGCTAGAGATTATTCTTGGCGGCATTGATCTCGATGCCGAGACCGCAGAGCGCTGGGGCTATTTGAATCGTGTCTTTGACGCAGACGACATCGCCCCGTTCGTGGATGCCTTGGCTGCCCGCGTGGCGTCGTTTCCGGCCGCTGCGGTGCGGCTCGCCAAGGCATCCGTCAACAATGCCGAACTGCCGCTGCGCGAAGGATTGACAGAAGAAGCGTATCTCTTTCAACGCGCCTTGCGCAGCCCCGAAGCGCGGCACGCCATGAGAAAATTCCTCGACCTTGGCGGTCAGACGCGCGATGGCGAACTGAACGTTGCGGAGCTTGTGGCGACGCTTTCATGAATCAGCCGACAGGCGCCGTTGCCGCCAATCTTCCACGCGGCTTCCTGCTGCTTGTCGCTGCCATGGTGGCAATCTCGCCAATCGCCATTGACGCCTACCTGCCCGCTATGCCGACCATGGCTTTGGACTTCGGCGTCGGCATCGTTGAAGTCAATCACACCTTAAGCCTCTATCTGGTCGGCTTTGCCCTTGGTCAGCTCTTGGGCGGGCCGATTTCCGACCAAATCGGCCGCAAGCGCGTGGCAGTGTTCGGACTCGTGGCGTTCATCCTCACCACCGTGGTCATCGTTTTTTCCACGCGCATCGAGCATGTGCAGGCGTTGCGCTTGGTGCAGGCGATCGGAGGCGGCCTGTGCGCGGTTGTGTGCATGCCAATGGTGCGCGACGCCTATCCCGCGCGCGAAGCCGTGCGCAAGTTTCCGATTGTGTTCATGGTGATGCTAATCGCGCCGCTTTTGGCACCCATGACCGGCAGCCTACTCCTGCCACTCGGCTGGCAGTCGATTTTCGTATTTCTCGGACTCTACGGCGCGTTCGCGCTGCTCGCGTTCACCAGAATTCCCGAGACCGCACCGAATCCAGGGCGGCATATTCGTTGGCGCGGCATTCTTCCGCAATATGTCGAGGTGTTGACCCGCCGCATCCAAGGCCGACCTGTGCCACTCATGTACATACTTGGCAACGGGAGCATTTCCTGCTTGATGTTCGTATTCATCACCAATTCGTCGTTCATCTACCTTGAGTACTTTGATGTCGGCGAGGCCATGTTTCCGTTCTATTTCGGTGCCAACGTCTTGTCGATGCTAGGCTTCACCGTGCTCGCATCCCGCTTGATTCGGCGCATCTCGCCTGCGCTGCTTTTTCGTATCGGTCGCGGCGTTCAATTGCTGTTCTTCACGGCATTCGCAGCGCTTGTCTTCGGTGCAGACGAGATTCCGCCCTCCCTCTTCACGCCCCTGCTTGCACTCTCGATGGGAGTCAACGGCCTCATCGGGCCGGCTGTGTCGGGCCTCTATTTGACGCGCTTCAAGCGCTTGGTTGGCAGCGCCTCATCGCTCATGGGCATCAGTGTGTTCCTCATGGGCGGACTGCTTGGCGCTCTGTCGGGGTTTCTGCACGATGGCACTTTGCGGCCGATGCTCTACACGATGATTGGCGGCATTGTCGTCGGCAATCTCATCGTGCTGGCAATTCCTCGGCCTGATGGGGCGCTTGAAGAGGAGCACGCAGACGGCTACTGACCGCCCCGTCAGGCGTTGTCGCCGCGCAGGTTGGCGACGTGCGCGCGTAGTGTCTCTGCGGTCAAACCCTCTGGTTCAAGCGCTTCTCCGGCAACGATCTTGACGCGGCTCCAGATGCGCCCGGTGTTCTTGAAGGTGCCGCCCTTGTGGCTGAAGAAACTACCCCACAGGCCTTGCAAGGCGAGCGGGGTGGTCGGCACCGGCGTGGTGCCTAAAATGCGCTCCACGCCCTGCCGGAAGGTGTCGATTTCACCGTCTGTCGTGAGCTTGCCTTCGGGAAAAATGCATAGCAGGTCGCCCGCCTCAAGCCCTTTTCGTATTTCTTCGAGTGCGCGCTCGTAGACCTCACTGCTCACGCGCGGCGATTCGATTGCAATGGCCCTGCCAGTACGAAAAATGAAATTGAGCACGGGGATGTCGAATATGCGCGCAAGCATGATGAAGCGCACAGGACGCGGCACCGAACCACCGATAATGAGCGCGTCCATGTAGCTCACATGATTGCACACGAGCAGCGCCGCGCCTTTTTCTGGAATGCGTTCGAGTGATTGGTGCGTGACGCGATACATCGTGTGCGTGAGTGCCCAGACGAGAAAGCGCATGGCGAATTCAGGCACTTGGTAGAAGATGAACGCCGCAACAACGAGCGTGCCGATGGCAAGCGTGAGCAGCAGCGAAGGGATCGAAAGCCCGAGCACGCTCAGCCAGACAATGGCGCATACCGAACCCATGACCATGAAGAAGGAATTGATGATATTGGTCGCAGCGATGACGCGCGCCCTCGTCGCCTCCGGTGTGCGTGCCTGAATGGAGGCGTAGAGCGGTACTTCGTAGAAGGCGGCGAATACGCCGAGCAAGAAGATGTCAATGAGCAGTCGAGGCGTGCCGTCGGCATACAAAAAGGCGACTGCGCCGCGCGCCTCGACCGCTTCGAGTGCATTGATTGCGAAGAACACGTCGATGCCTGCAAGGCTCAATCCCAAAGCGCCAAAAGGCACGATGCCGATTTCGATTTTGCGGCCAGAGAGCCACTCGCACAGCAAAGACCCGGCCGCGATCGACAGGGTGAAGACGCCGAGTAGGAGCGTCACCACAGTTTGATCGCCAAACAGGTGCATCTTGGTGAGATTCGGAATCTGTGCGATATAGAGGCCGCCTAACAGCCAGAACCAAGACACGCCGAGGATGGAGAGGAAAATGGGTTTGCGTGCTGTGGCGAGGCGAATGATCTCGAGTGTGTCTCGGACAGGATTGAACATGTTGCCAGTGACCTTGCCTGTCGGCTCAGCGGTGGGAATCCTACGGCTCGCCAAATAGCCGATGAGGGCAGCTAAGAGAATCATCGCGAACAAGACGCCATAGGCAGAATCGAAGCGACCGCCGCCGACCGATGTGCCGATGAGCGTGCCAAGAAGAATGGCGACGAAGGTGCCGAGCGCGACCATGGCGTTGCCGCCGACAAGCTCGGATTCATGTAGGTGCTGTGGCAGGATCGAGTATTTGAGCGGCCCGAAGAAGGCAGACTGCGTGCCAAGCAAGAACAGCGCTAAGAGCATCAGCGGCACGCTTTGCGTAAAGAGCGAAAGGCCAGCGAGCGCGGCGATAAGAATCTCGACGACTTTGATCATGCGCACGAGCCTCGCTTTCTCATACTTGTCGGCCAAGCGTCCTGCGGTCGCCGAGAACAGGAAGAACGGCAGCATGAAGAGGCCAGCGGCGGCATTGACAAAGAGGTTGGTGTGTTCACTTGCAATGAGCCCGCCGTAGACGAGGATGACAAGCATCGCTGAGCGGAACAGATTGTCGTTGAAAGCGCCGAAGAATTGGGTGGTAAAAAGGGGCGCGAGCCGATTGCTGGCAAGCAGCGCAAACTGATTCAGGCCTTGGCTCATGGAGCGCAAGCCTACAGGATTCTCCCCGAGTCTGAACAAGTCCAAGGATGGACTTGTTCAGAACATACTGAGGAAACTCTGAATAACGGAGTTTCCAGCGGCACATGGATGTGCCGCCGAATTCAGTGCCTTAAGGCATTGAATTCGCGAGCATAGCTTCAATCGCAATTGAAGCTATGCGAGTCTGAACAAGTCCAAGGATGGACTTGTTCAGAACATATTAAGATGCGCACGTCATGCATATTTCGCTTCTTGTCGTCACGCTTCGTTTGCACGGCTGCGCTTCGCTCAAAGAAAAGCGCCGCCGGGTACGAGGCGTGATGTCTAAGCTCGCGGTATCGCCCAACTTAGCCGTGTGCGAAAGCGGCCATCAGAACGATCTCAAGACCGCCGAGTGGAGCTTTGTGTGCGGCGCACTGACCAATGCGTTGGTGGAGCAGTCCTTTGATGTCGTTGAACGCAGTATTCTTGAGCGTGTTGATGGCGAAATCGTGCACATTGAGCGCAGCCGCCTGTGAGCGAGACGCCCTCTGAGCGCCTTGTCCGCCGAGCGCTTACGCTGCTGCCCGAGGACAGCGTGGACTGGGCGCAGGACCGCGCTGCCTTGTGGGCGAGTGCGCATTCTGGCGGCTATCTTCGTGCCTATGGCGAGCTCAGCCACATCGCGCTTGATGATCTCAAGTGCATCGATAGGCAAAAGTCGGTGCTCGTGCGCAATACCAAGCAGTTCGTCATGGGTGCGCCAGCCAACAATGCACTCTTAACGGGCGCGCGCGGTGCTGGCAAGTCATCGCTCATTCATGCGCTCCTGAATGCGTTTAGTACTGAAGGGCTGCGTCTCGTGCAGGTCGAAAAGGCCGCGCTTGGCAGCCTAGCCGACCTCACCGCCAAGCTTAAGAGTCTGCCGTACCGCTTTGTTGTGATGTGCGACGACCTGTCGTTCGATCTTGGCGACGATGCCTATCGGGAATTGAAAAGCGCGCTCGAAGGCTCGGTATTCACGGCATCGGAGAACATGTTGATCTACGCGACATCGAACCGTCGTCACTTAATGCCCGAGCACATGAGCGATCACTTGGCATCAAACTATTCTGATACTGGCGAAGTGCATCCGGGGGAAGCGATTGAAGAGGCGCTGTCGCTTTCCGACCGATTTGGCATTTGGCTGTCGTTCTATCCGTTTCCGCAAGATGAGTATCTTGTGATCGCCGAGCATTGGTTCGCGCAGTTGGCCGCAGCGCATGAGCTTAACTTGGCATGGAATGACGAGATGCGCGGCGACGCCTTGCGCTGGGCACTCGCGCGCGGCAGTCGCAACGGGCGCACGGCGCACGCCTTTGCCAAGGACTATGTGGGCGGCGAACTAGTGGCGCGCGCATCGTCCTCAAGCTCAAGCCAGTCACGAAATTGAGGCGCGGCAATCGCAATCAGCCGCTCACGACGCGCGCGCAGAGACTGACCTTTGAGCTGCGCGACGCCGTGTTCGGTGACGATGTTCTCGACATCGGTTCGCAGCGCGGTCACGGGCGTGCCTTCGGCAAACCTTGGCACGATGCGCGAGCGTGTGCCGTCTTGGGCTGTGCTCGCAAGCGCCACAATTGACTTGCCACCGGGGGAGAGGGCGGCTGCGCGCATGAAGTCCACCGAGCCACCAGTGCCGGATACTTGGCGACCGCCCACCCATTCGGCGTTCACCTGGCCGGTGAGATCAATTTCGATGGCGGAATTGATCGAATAGAAGTTGTCCAATTGCGCAACGATGCGCGCATCATGCGTGTAGTTGGCACCGCGCAGCACGATTTGCGTATTGTCCGCGACCCGGTCATAGAGATGCTGGCTGCCAATTGCCATGCACGCAATGTGCTGGCCTCGGTCGATTGCCTTGTGGCTGCCGGTCAGATTGCCATGTTTCACGAGTTCCATGCCAGCGTCGTCAATGAGTCCCGAATGCATGCCGAGATCTGAGTGCTCGCTTAAGCCCGCGAGCACTGCTGCAGGAATCGAACCAATGCCTGTCTGAAGGCACGCGCCGTCGGGAATCAAGCTGGCCACATGGCGACCAATGGCGTGCGCCGCCTCGTCAATCTTTGGTGCTGGCATTTCGATGATCGCGTGCGACGTTTGCACGGCGTAATCGATTTCGTCCATCGCGATTCCAGGTACGCCCGCAGGTGGGCGAAGCTGCGTATTGACCTCGGCCATGATCTGCCTTGAGTTGCCGATCATGGCGTCAATAAAATCAATACTGAATCCGTGCTTGAGCGTGCCGTCCGCATCCGGCGGCGCAAGCTGCAAGAGGCACATATCAAACTGCGGCGCATGCGCAAAGTAGTCATACATTTGGCGCATGCTGATAGGGATGAATTCAAGCCGTCCTGCTCGCTCGGCATCTCGCAGGTGCGGCGCCATGAAGGGCGTGCACATGCGCGCGGTCTCGTGCAGTGAAGAATAGTCAAAGCGATTGAGGCCAGCGAGCGGGAACTGATAGAAGGTCACACCAGCAGCGGCTTTTGGATTCTGGCGCAAGTGCTCAATGAGCCCGGTAGGTTCTCCGACACCGCCGGGCACAGCGATGCGCATGCCAGGTTGGAGGATGTCGTTGAGATCGGTTGTCGCGAGCAGTCGAGGCATATGTAAAACTTCACGGATAGAGATCGAAAGGCTGCCCCCGATTGGTTCTCAGAACGGTGAAGTGGCGCCTGTCTAGCGTAATGATGCGCGTCGTGCCCATGCGGTTGGCCAGCACGGCTACGGATGCGTCGGTGGTGCCGAGCGGTAAGTCCCGATATCGGCGCACAAGTTCGCCGATTTTCTTCCAGTCCTCCGGCTCCGGTGCCATCACGTGGAATTCGGCAAGGTTTGAAACGAAATGGGCTTCGATCTCCGGACCGTGTCGCTGTCCGAGGAAGTAGCATACTTCGGCGATGCAGAGCGCGGGGATGATGTGCCTCAGCTCTTGTTGGGTGAGCGCCTTCACGCAAGCTGCATGGTGCGGATCGGCAGCATTCACAGTTGCTAGCAAAGGCCCGCTGTCAACGATCGCGATCAATTGCATCCGCCCAACTGTTGGCTAACTCGGTGTCCAAAGTGTCCGCGAGACTCCTAGAATCGTTGATGATGCCCTGCCAGGGAAGCCTAGTGGCCAGCCCTTTGCGAAAGTGCTTTTCCAAGGATTCGCGCACGACCGCCGACACACTGACGCCTCTTCGTCCGGCCTCATTGCGGGCGAGTTGAGCGAGTTCATTGGGTAGGGAAATAGTTGTTCGCATTATGTCCGTATCAATTATCCGCATTTATTCGCATTCGCGTATCCGCATTCGTACTCATCGTGTATGCAGGTATGAATAGTATCACACAAGTCGTGAGTGGGCGGTTGCTCCCTATCCATTAAGCATCCCCCACACATGCACGAGTCTCATCGGACGCATGTCCTGAACTAGCACAAACGCATGTGCGGGATCAGAAACATACCGGAACTTTTCTCCCCAAGGAATTAGGCTCATGAGCTGACCGAAGGGGGAGGCGCGCCGGGCCATGAACGCAGACTCGTGATAGACTGACTCCTTCGACCTTCGTCAATATAGATCATCATGATCGCATTCACGCAGTCTCTCCCAAAAGTGTCAGCCTACTTCTACATGAAACAAGTCTTTGCATCATTCTTCTTGCTGGCACTGCTGTGCGCGGCACCCTTGGCGGCGCATGTGCATTTGTATGTCGGTCCTGTCAATGCTGCCGATGACGTTGCCGATGACGTTGCCGATGAAGTTGCGAGTGACCCCACTGGCGGTTGCCAATCCGACCTCGCAAACGCCAGTTATGTTGGCCAAATCTCGGGCTATTGGGGTCAAAGGAACGAGATCAAGATTATTCTGACAGGTGCTGGCGTCCTCAAGGTCGCCCAACCTGACGACTCGGGTTGTTTTGTATTCGGCAATGTCACAGACGGAAGATATGCGGTCAAGGTCGATGCGCCCGGTTATCGGGTACCAGCCCGTGTGGTGCATATCCCGTTTGATTTTGAGCATGGTGCCGACCCCTATGTGCTTGAACAGGTGCCTTCGGACCCCTTCGTCTATCACTGGCAAGAAGACCAGACGACTCCGTCGGGTGCCGAATACTCATCTCACGTTGTGCAGCCTCGGCTTGTCGAATTTCAATCGACGCTGGTCGAGGTAGACGATGCGGCGTCGGCGGAGCGACTGCGCCAACGCTACAACGTCCTCCTGACTGGCGAGGGATGGACGCAGGCACACGCATTTCGTCTCCTGACCACGATGGAGTCGATTCCGCAGGAAGTGCAAAGCATTCGATGGAATCGGCTGCTGCCAGCGAGCGCGTGGCGACTGACGGATGAGTTCATAGATGGTGATATCGAAATTGAGGTCGCCGAGGACGGCAGCCGCAGCGTGACAGTGTCGTCCGCGGCATTCGTCAACTCAGCACCCCGCATCGCGACCGTCGATGGGAGACGCGGCATCTGGTTCTCACGGCGGCTGCATCACGCAGCGGTGCGCTTTGTGACCGATCACGGCCGTGATGAGCGCGCCTATGAGCGAATATTTCAGGAGCGCTTCGGTGTCACCACGCGCATCGACGACTATTGGACGCTGACTGCCCCGACCGGTCATGAAACACACCATAACTTCCAAAAGTTCCACGCCGATGAAATTCTTTTGCTTCTCAACATGCTTGAGGAGGTGCCGTCTGGCATGCACAAGGTGGAAGGGCTGCGTTATCTCGTTCGCCGGCTCGATGGCTTGCGGCATCCTCTGTACCCTGAAGCGCCTGCCGTTGCTTGGCCGCAATCGCATTACATGGAGTTCATGGAGAGTGCTTTCCAACGGCAATCCGAAGACTACATGCACCGGCTTATCCTGCACGAAAAGGCGCATTTCCTCTGGGCGCATTTGTTTGACGATCAGTTGAAGGCCGACTGGAGTGAACTTGGCGGCTGGTATCAGGATGCGTCTTCGGAAAGTGGGTGGTACACCACCAAGTCCGCTGAATTCGTCTCTGCCTATGCGCACCTGAAAAATCCGGACGAAGACATGGCGGAAACCATCTCCTTCTTCGTCATCAATCCGGATCGCTTGCGAGCACGCTCGCAGGCCAAGTATGAATTCGTGCGCGACCGAATCATGCAAGGCGATATCTATGTGGCGCAGATCCGTGAGGATTTGACTTTCGAGGTGTACAACCTCTTTCCCGATTATGTCTACCCTGGGAAGATACGGGCTGTTGACATCACAGTGGAAGGTGCGCCACATGAAGACAAGGTGCTGACGGTCGAGATCGAGCTTCACGCGCTCGATCTCAAGCAAGAGGGTGCCACCTATGCGCAAACCAGAATTAGCAGCGAGATCGGTACGTATGTCGATTTATGGCTGTATCCGATCGATGAGCATGGCAACGAGATGGAATGGGGCGCGAGTAGCATGCGGCTACGAGGTAGCGAGAGAATCTCGAAGTATGGCAAGGCGGGCTACTGGCTGCCCAATCAAATTAGGCTGGACAAGGGCGCAGCCTTTGCCAATTCAAGGTATGCGCGCATCAATGACCTTGGTTGGAAAATGTACGTTGACAATGCGCTTGAGGACTACACGCCGCCACGTTATGTGGCGGGGTCGTTATCGATCGACAAGCGCCTTTGGGAAGAGAATGACTCGGTGCATGTGTTGCGGTTGCATTGGCTAGTGGATGAGGACCATGTCCTTGAGGGCTGGTATCCGTGCTTTGCGTCGATCGATAGCGGCAATGAGGACACCTACTCCTTCTTCAATTATGGTCACGCAAGCGTGGATGATCGCGAGTGCAGCGTCGAGTACTTGATGCCGAACTATATGCCGTCGGGACGCTATACAGTGAGGCGAATAGGAATGCGCGATGCGGCGCGAAATACTAGTGAGTTCGAATTCACTGGCGATGCCGATAACGAGGCGCCTAAGGTGATCGACCTCGTCACCACCAACCCCGACACCACGCCTCCAGAGATCGATATCAACAGGATTTCAATTCATGCCGAGCCGACCAACCCGGTCGCGCCCAACGGCGAGACACGAGTCACTGTTCGGGTGAGATACCGCGACAATATCTCAGGCGTGGGCTTTATCCGTATGTATCTGCGCGATCCGCAAGGCGGCACGCATCACTCGTTCCTGTACGACCACAGGTACGATGGACTGGAGTGCGAAAAAGGCATCGTGCCCGAATGTGATCCGTCTCAGTGGCGGTCGTATGAGAACGTGCATATTCTGCCGCCGGGCTCTCTCCCTGGTCGATGGGGGCTTGCCGAACTCGTCGTTGAAGATCGCGCCATGAATATCGAACGTTACAACTTTGTCGAAGTGGTCCATTTTCAGGTTGAAAAGTAGCCGGCTCTCAAACGCCTTCAGTTGTACGATGCTCAGCTCAGACGCATGGACAAGAGCGCACGCGAGAGGGTAAAGTGCCTGCCATTTAGCCGATTCAAATTCGGGGAACGGTGAAGCCGACCAATATCCACAATCCCGACTACTTCCACAAGGTGGTCGATTGCCAGTGGGCGTGTCCTGCGCATACGCCGGTGCCTGAATACATCCGCTTGATCGCAGCGGAGCGCTACACCGAAGCCTATATGCTCAACTGGGATTCGAATGTCTTTCCCGGTATTCTTGGACGCACCTGCGATCGCCCGTGCGAGCCAGCGTGCCGCCGCGTTCGCACCGAGGAAAAGCCTGTCGCCATTTGTCGTTTGAAGCGCGTGGCGGCTGATTACAAGGGCGACATTACGGACTACCTGCCGCCTGTGCCGAAGAAGAAAAACGGTTTTCGAGTCGCGCTCTTGGGCTGCGGCCCGGCATCGCTGGCCGTCGCGCGCGACCTCCTGCCGCTCGGCTATGAAGTGCACATGTTCGAGAAGGACCCGGCAGGTGGCGGCATGATGCGCACGCAGATTCCAGCCTTTCGACTGCCAGCGGACGTGCTTGAGGAAGAAGTTGATCTGATTCTCGACATGGGCGTTGAATGTCATTTTGGGCACGAGATCACAAGCATGAAAGAGATGCTCGACATGGGATTCGACGCCTACTTTGTCGGCACCGGCGCACCGCGCGGACGCGATCTCGATATACCTGGCAGAGCCGAGTCCGATGCGCATATCAGCATTGGCATCGACTGGTTATCGAGCGTTGCCTTTGGGCATACGACTTCGATTCAAGGCAAGGTCATCGTCATGGGCGGCGGCAACACCGCCATGGACTGCTGCCGCACATCCAAGCGTCTTGGCGCCGAATCCGTGCATGTGGTCGTGCGCTCAGGCTTTGACGTGATGAAGGCTTCCGAGTGGGAAAAGGAAGAAGCCATGCTCGAAGGCATTCCGATCATCAACAATCGGCCGCCGCGCGAATTCGTGCATGAGGGCGGCAAGCTCAAAGGTATTTGGTTCACCTGCATCGAACAAGTGCCAGATGAGAACGGGCGACTCAAGTCCGTTCCCACTGGCGAGCCGGATGTCTTCATGGAAGCTGATCATGTGCTCATGGCGATTGGTCAAGAGAACCACTGCCCGTGGATCGAGCGCGACCTCGGTATCGAATTCGACAAGTGGGACTGCCCGGTGCTTGACGAGATCACCTTTCAATCCACCAACGCAAAAGTCTTCTTCGGCGGCGATTCGGCGTTCGGGCCTGAGAATATCATCTGGGCCTCGGCGCACGCTCATCAGGCGGCCATCTCCATTCACCTTATGTGCCAAGGCAAAGATCTCAAGAAAGACCGGCCGCCGCGCGGCGTCAATCTCATCAGCCAGAAGATGGGCGTACACGAATGGAGCTACGACAGCGAGCATGATCCGGCCAAGCGCGTCTTCGTGCCGCACTCCAAACTCGACAAGACGCTCTCCAATATCAAGGTCGAAGTCGAGCTTGGTTTCGATGCGCGTCTCGGGGCCCATGAGGCGCAGCGTTGCCTCAACTGCGACATCCAAACTGTGTTCACCGAGAAGCTCTGCATCGAATGCGACGCCTGCGTGGACATCTGCCCAATGGATTGCATCAGCTTTGTGGAGAATGGCGAAGAGGCCGAGTTGCGCACACGGCTGATGGCGCCAGCGGAAAACTTAGAACAAGATTTGTACGTCTCGGAGGCGCTGCCCACGACCCGTGTCATGGTCAAGGACGAGGACTTGTGCCTGCACTGCGGATTATGCGCCGAGCGCTGTCCAACCAATGCGTGGGACATGCAGAAGTCAGTCTTCCACTTGCCGCAGCTTGGCAGCTACGCGGAGTAGTCGCAGCCGATGAAACCTGCGATCAAGCCGAAGGACATCATCTACAACGACTTTGTCATTCGCTTTGCGAACGTCAACGGATCAGGCTCCGCAAGCGCCAACGGCATGTTCGCGCACGCCATTTTTCGCATGGGCGTGCCGGTGACCGGGCGCAATATCTTTCCCTCCAACATCCAAGGCTTGCCGACCTGGTTTGAAGTGCGCGTCAACGAGCGCGGGCACCTCGGCAGGCGCGATGGCGCCGACATCGTCGTCGCCATGAACGCCGAAACCTATGTGCAGGACGTGGATGCCTTGCTGCCCGGCGGCTATCTCGTGTTTGACAGCAGCAAACCCATGGCGAGAACCTTGCGCGCGAGGCGAAGCGATATTCATCACATCGGCATTCCGATCGCCAACCTACTCGTCCATGAATTCGCGGATGCGAAGCAGCGTGCGCTCTTTAAGAACATCGTCTATCTTGGCGCGCTCGCTGAACTCTTGGAAATCGACATGGATGTTTTGAAGCATATGGTGGACGATCAGTATCGAGGCAAGGACGCGCTCATCGCGCCCAACTACCACGCGCTTGATATTGGCAGCGGCTATGCGCGCGACTACCTCGGCGAGCATTTGCGCTTTCGTGTGCGCCCGAGCGATCAGGTCGGCAACCGCATCATCGTCGATGGCAATACTTCGGCGGCGCTTGGTGCGCTCTACGGCGGCGCGAGCGTGTGTGCTTGGTATCCCATCACGCCCTCGACCTCCATGGCCGAAGCGTTCGAGAAGTACGCCGCGCAGCATCGCAAAGATCCCGACAGCGGGCAGATCAAGGCCGCCGTGGTGCAGGCCGAGGACGAACTTTCAGCGATCGGCATGGTCATCGGTGCGGGCTGGAATGGCGCGCGCGCTTTTACTTGTACGAGCGGGCCGGGCGTATCGCTGATGAACGAGTTTCTCGGCCTTGCCTACTTCGCCGAGATTCCAGCCGTGCTCTTTGATATTCAGCGCGCCGGGCCGTCCACAGGCATGCCGACGCGCACGCAGCAAAGCGATATCCTGCTGTCAGTCTATGCTTCGCACGGCGATACCAAGCAGATTGTGCTGCTGCCGAGCTCGCCCAAAGAATGCTTCGACTTTGCCGCTGATGCGTTTGACTTGGCGGATCGGCTGCAAACGCCTGTGCTGGTGCTCTCTGACCTTGACCTTGGCATGAACGACCATCTTTCCGAGCCGTTTGAATGGGATGCGGAGCGTCGCTATGACCGCGGCAAGGTGCTGTCCGCCGATGATCTCGACCGCATGGATCAGTTCAGTCGCTATCTCGATGTGGACGGCGATGGCATCGGCTATCGGACACTGCCGGGCGCGCATCCAGACAAAGGGGCATTCTTCACACGCGGGACATCGCGCGACGAGCACGCTGCCTACACCGAAGCGCCCGAGGCGTACATCCGCAATATGGAGCGGCTGCTCGTCAAGTGGGACACCGCCAAGACCCTCGTGCCGAAAGCCGAGATCGATCAGCGTGGCACTGACGCCAATGCCAATGCCAATGACATGGGCGTCATCTACTACGGCTCGACCGAAGCGGCGATGGGCGAAGCGCTTGAACTACTTTCTGAACGTGGCATCCAACTCGACGCCATGCGCATTCGCGCAGTGCCATTCGGCGATGAGGTGGTGCGCTTTATTGCCGCGCACGAGACGCTATTTGTCGTTGAGCAGAATCGCGACGGACAAATGCGGCAACTGCTGATCGCAGAACTTGGGGAGCATGGCGTCGCTTCGCAAAGCCTGCATTCGATTCTCTACTACGGCGGCCTCGCAATTTCCGCAGGTGAGATCTACGAGCAGATTCTCTCGTGGATCGAAGAGCAGATGCGCGAAAGAATGCGTCCGCGGGTGTTGAAGTTCTCATGACATTCGTTGCCAAACCGACAGCGCGCCATCCATCGCTCAAAATCAATGAGATTGGGCTCACGCGGCGCGACTATGAAGGCAGCGTCTCGACCTTGTGCGCAGGCTGCGGACATGACTCGGTGAGCGCCGCCATCGTCTCGGCTTGCGCCGAACTCGGGCTGCCACCGCATAAGTTCTTGAAAATCTCCGGTATCGGCTGCTCGTCGAAGACGCCCAACTACTTCCTCGGACACTCGCACGGGTTCAATTCTGTGCATGGACGCATGCCATCGGTCGCCACCGGTGCGAGCCTCGCCAACAAGGAACTCTACTGCCTCGGCATTTCAGGCGATGGCGACAGCGCATCGATCGGCTTTGGGCAGTTCGCGCACATTGTCAGGCGGCGCATCAACATGCTCTATATCGTGGACAACAACGGCACCTACGGTCTCACCAAAGGGCAGTTTTCGGCCACCAATGACTTAGGCTCGACTTCAAAGCGCGGCGTGCCCAACCTCTACGAACCCATTGATCTCGTGAGCATGGCCATGCAAATCGGCGCCACCTTTGTAGCAAGGAGCTTCTCTGGTGACAAGCGTCAACTTGTCGGGCTCATCAAAGCTGGGCTTATGCACCGGGGATTCTCATTTATCGATGTCATCTCGCCGTGCGTCGCCTTCAACAACCACAACGGCTCGACCAAGAGCTTTGCGCACATGCGCAACATGCAGCGCGAGGTGGTGAGCGCCGACTATGTGGCGCCTCAAGTCGAGATGCAGATCGACTACGCAGCGGGCGAGACGGAGGATGTGACCATGCCGGACGGCGCGCATCTGCGCCTTCGCAAACTGCACTCGGACTACGACCCGCATGATCGGCTGCACGCCATCAACTATCTTGGCGAGCGGGGGCGCGAAGGAGAAGTGGTGACCGGTCTACTCTATGTGAAAAGCGATACCGAAAACACGCACGACATTTTGAATCTCGTCGATACGCCTTTGAATTCCTTAGACGAAGAAGATCTGTGCCCGGGCCTCGATGCTCTCGAATCCATCAATCAGAGCTTTCGGTAGCGCCGCGTGAGCTTGGGAGCGCTCGAAGACTACTTCCCCGATTGGAAGGAACGCGAAGCGCTCGCCGAGGCGATGATTCCGATTATCGGCTCCCTCTACAGGCGCGATGTCGTGTGCTACTGCTACGGGCGCGCGCTACACAATTGTAGTGTCATGCAGCTTATGAAGACGCATCGCTATGTGCGGCAAGTGGCGCACAACGAGCTTTCCGAGTTCAACAGCTACCCTTTGCTCGATGCGCTCTCGAAGCTCGACCTAGGCCCCTCACACGTCGATGTCGGCAAGCTCGCGGCGCGCCATATGGAAGAGAGCAACGGCAACGGCATTTCGCTCGAAGCGTTTGTCAAGCGCGAGTGCGCCGAGATCATTGGCCGACATGTGCCGCCGATTCAGTCGCCGCAGGATGTCGTCTTGTATGGCTTTGGGCGAATCGGGCGTCTGCTCGCGCGCCTCCTGATTGAAAAGACTGGCGGCGGACAGCAGCTTCGCCTGCGCGCCATCGTTGCGCGCAAGGAAGGCGAGGACGACCTGCACAAGCGTGCGGCGCTATTAAGGCGCGACTCGGTACACGGCGCTTTCCTCGGCACTCTTCGCGTGGACGATGAGAATCAGTGCATCATCGCCAACGGTAATGTAATTCGTCTGATTCATTCCGATGCGCCTGAAAATGTTGATTACGAGGCGCACGGCATCTCGAATGCCATCATTATCGACAACACAGGCGTCTGGCGGGATTTGGACGGCCTTGGTCGTCATCTTGAGGCGAGAGGCGCGGCGCGCGTCATATTGACAGCGCCCGCCAAAGCTGGCGTTCGCAATATCGTCTCGGGCATCAATTCAAGTGAAATTTCGCAAGACGAGCACATGCTTGGCGCGGCCTCGTGTACAACAAATGCCATCGTGCCAGTGCTGCGCGCGATACATGACCGCTTCGGCATCGACCACGGCCATATCGAAACCGTACACGCCTACACCAACGATCAGAACTTGATCGACAATTTCCACAAGAAGAACCGGCGAGGCCGCGGCGCACCGCTCAATCTGGTGATCACCGAAACGGGCGCATCGAAAGCGGTCACCGATTTTCTACCGGAACTGAAAGGCCGGCTCACGAGTAACGCCATTCGCGTGCCGACACCCAATGTGTCGCTAGCAATCTTCAACCTCGCCCTGCACTCAGACACCACGCGCGATGAAGTCAATGAATTTCTGCGCAACGCCGCGCTGCATTCAAGCCTGCAGCGCCAGCTCGACTTCACCGAATCCGAGGAAGTGGTGTCGTCGGATTTCGTCGGCAATCGCCATGCGGTGATTGTCGATGGCGGCGCATCCATTGTCGATGGCAATCGGATTGTCCTCTATGGCTGGTACGACAATGAATTCGGCTACGCCTGCCAAGTCGTGCGCGTCGTGCAGAAGTGGGCAGGCATCAACTATCCATTGATCCCGAAGGATGTCGCAGACATTGGATTTTGAGGGGCCGAGCTTGTCGAGGTCACCGTCACCTTTCTTGAGACCCGCGAGCGGCCGCACGCGGTCGCGCCGATTGCCTCCCGCGCCGATGTCTCGGGTGTCATTCGCGCCGACCCGCCGAGCGTGAGTTTCTACCGCTATCTCTACGACACCGTTGGTGCGCCGTGGCACTGGTACGAGCGAAGTGAATTGAGCGATGCCGCATTGCTCGCCATACTTGAAGACCCCAAGGTTGAGGTGTATGTCCCTTATGTGCGCGGCACGCCAGCGGGCTATGTTGAGCTTGATCGGCGTGTGGAAGGCGAAGTCGAGGTGGCCTATTTAGGTGTGATACCGGAGTTCATCGGCCGCAGACTTGGGTCCTGGCTGCTTGACTTTGGCCTGCGTAAAGCATGGAGGCGTGGTGTCCATCGTGTCTGGCTGCATACCTGCACGCTCGATCATCCGGCAGCGCTGTCGATGTACCAGCGGGCAGGGTTCAAGGTCTATGACCGCAAGGTCAACATGTTGGATATGAGGCGAGCCCGGAGGGAAGGAGTGTCGTAGCGTTGCCGACCGCCTCAAAGACTGTTTCAATATCTGTCCGCAGCGCGACTGCTGCGCTGTACGTCGGACAAGGTAGGAAATCTAGCGGTCGCGCCCGCGACTTCATTTTGCCATGGGCGAGTAGCGTTTCGACATCGATTTGGTCAGCAACGACGAGTCCTCCGATGGCATGCACACCAAGTCCGAGTGACTTCAAAGCCGATTCAGCAAGCGTCCAACGAGCAAGCAGGTCAAGATCGGGGATGTTCGGCAGTCTCTGATCAAACCTTGAAGGATAACGAAGCTTGCGCGGTGCTTCGATGTCGATGCCAACCTCATGCGAGGTGCTGATGGCGACAGCGCCCCAATCTCCGCAGTGGCTCAAACTGAAATGCAATGGATGGCCTGGAAGAAACGGCTTGCCTGCCAGCGAGATGTCAATGCGCACCTCTTGCGGCCGCCGACCTAACAGGTCAGCGAGTAGTACGCGAAGCGCACAGCGCGCAACGAGAAACCGTCCGCGGGCGGCCACGGGTTCGATTCGTTTGCTGCGATCATGTTCTTCTGCTGACAGCCATTCAGGACATGCCTGCCCGGTTACTCCGACCGGAAATCCGAAGCATGAGACATCGCCCCAGGTGTCGAGGCGCACGATGGAGTCTCTTACGGTGCTTTCGGCAAGTGGGGAAGTCTGGCGCAAGTTTGGCATCGGATATGTTCGGCACGACAAGCTTAGCATCGTCATATCGGAGGAACGAGCAGCATGTTGGCAACTGTTGGCAACGAATAGACTTGAATGTAGGAATTGTTATGACTAGTCTGACCTGTTAATATCCGGGCATGTCAAAATCCTATACGCTTTACGATGCGAAAGCGCACTTCTCTCAGGTCATCCGTGAAGTGCGAGCAGGTGAAATTGTCACGGTCTCTTATCGCGGCGAACCGGTCGCTGAAATCCGGGCAGTTCAGAAGTCCAAGACTGCATTGCTTGAGCAAAGAATCGAAGCTCTTCGGCGTAGTGGCGAGATCATTCCGCCAGAAACGTCCAATTTCGAATTCAAAGCCGTTGCCCATCGGCCGGGTGCGCTCGCACGTTTCTTAGCCGAGCGGGACGATTGAAAGCCGCGTATATCGATACTTCCTTGCTGGTGGCGGTGCATTTTGCTGAACCTCATGCGGAAAAGTGGGCCGCTGGTGTGCTGAGGGAATTTCAACTTTTCTCATCCAATTTGCTTGAAGCTGAAATACGCGCGGCGTATTGGCGCGAGCAGGTGCGCTTTGACGAATCTGCGCTCGCCTGCATTCATTGGGTGCTGCCAAAGAGAGGATTGAGGGATGAATTCGACCAAGTGCTCGCCACTGGCTACTTGCGGGGCGCGGACATGTGGCATGTGGCCACTGCACTGTACCTTCGGGAGCGTTCGGACGATCTGTTCTTTGCCACGCTCGATGCTCGGCAGGCTAGGGTCGCTTCGGCACTGGGTTTTCGCATTGTAGCCCCCGAGGATGTCTAGCAGCCTGCGCCGTAGGCGGCTGGCTTGGCATCACCATGCCTGAAGAACTTGGCGGATCGGGTCTCGGCGTCACCGAAGTGGCGGTGATGTCGTATTGACATATCCTCATCGATGGCATTATGGTAAGTGAAGTTCCTATCGACAGGGGTTTCATCATGGCGACAGTGACAGTTTCGCCCAAGTATCAGATTGTCATTCCGAAGGAAATTCGAGAATCGAATGGCATTGTTTCAGGCCAGAAGATTCAGATGATCAATTGCTGCGGCAGGATTCAATTGATTCCAATTGTGTCGATGCGTAGCCTCATGGGTGCATTAGAAGGAATCGATACACATGTAGACCGCGATGCAGACCGGCTGTGAATGTGGTCGAATATCAACTCCCCCTTGCGGATAGCATCATTTACGCGACTGCGCGTCTCCACAATGCGGTGTTGTGGACGCAGGATGCCGACTTCAAGGGACTCGCTGGCGTGAAGTATTTCGCCAAGTGAGGCCAAGGTTGCCTCGGCACTGGATTTTCGCATTGTAGCCTTCGGGGATGCCTATTCCTGCGGCACGCCACGATTCTGTGTAGGCAGCGGGATCAACTATTACACTAATGGCGACACCTATAGAAAACAACGCCATGAACTACGAACTCACCGAAGATCAACTCGCCATCCAAGACGCCGTGGCAAAGGTTTGCAGCGCGTTCGATGACGACTATTGGAGCGAGAAGGATACCAAGGCCGAGTTTCCGCACGAGTTTCATCGCGCCATGGCCGAAGGCGGCTGGCTTGGCATCACCATGCCTGAAGAACTTGGCGGGTCGGGTCTCGGCGTCACCGAAGCGGCGGTGATGATGAACACGGTGGCGAGCAGTGGCGGGGCTGGCGCGGCCATGTCTGCTCTACAAATTAACCTCTTCGCGCCACATCCGATTGTCGTGCTCGGCACGCCCGAACAAAAAGAGCGGATGCTGCGACCACTGATGAGTGGCGCAGAAAAGACCTGCTTCGGTGTCACCGAACCCAACGCGGGACTCAACACCACGGCGATCACGACGTTCGCGGAGCGCGTGGACGGCGGCTACCTTGTCAATGGCGGCAAAATCTGGACCTCGACGGCGCAGGTCGCAGACAACATTCTCCTGCTCACGCGCACGACCCCGCTCGATGAGTGCGAGAAGCCGACCGGCGGCATGACGATCTTCTTCACCAAGCTGAACCGGGACAAGATAGAGGTTCGGCGGATTCCGAAAATGGGTCGCGCTGCAGTCGATTCCAATGCCATTTTCATTGAGGATATGTTAATACCTGAGGAAGACCGAATCGGCGAAGAAGGGAAGGGCTTTCATTATCTGCTGCACAGCTTGAACCCGGAGCGCATCATCGTGGCCGCGGGCGCGATTGGCATTGCCGAAGATGCGCTGCGGCGTGCTGCGAACTATGCGCGCGAGCGTGAGGTCTTCGGCAGGCCAATCGGGCAGAATCAAGGCATTCAGCATCCCTTGGCTGAGAACTGGTGCCAGATTGAAGCTGCGAGGCTCGTGATGCTGAAAGCCGCGCATCTCTACGATGCTGGCGAGCCTTGCGGTGCCCACGCCAACGCCGCGAAGTTCTTGGGCGGGCGCGCCGCCTTCGACACGGCGACGCAAGCGGTGCTCACGCATGGCGGCATGGGTTATGCCAAGGAATATCAGGTCGAGCGGCTAATGCGAGAAGCCGTCCTGCAGCGCATCGCGCCGGTCTCCGAGCAGCTTATCCTGTCGTTTATATCTGAGCGC
>JAPYNO010000007.1 GCA_028283025.1 Pseudomonadales bacterium
TCGCCATGGCGTTCCTCCAGCGGTTTGGTAGACCGGAGGATGTTACCCCACCCGACCCTTCTTAACTTCTGGAGCGTTGCACTAGCAAGTTGAAAGTAGGAATGAAATGAACGTTTCACAATTCAAAGCCAAGTGCTTCGCTGTCTTGGTGCAAGTTTCTGAAACAGGTACCCCAGCTCATCACCCGCTACGGCAAGCCTGTGGCGCGGGTTGTGCCGCCTCCCAAGACAATAGGCTCAGAATGGATTGGGAGCATGAAAAGCAAGGCACGGATTCTCGGCGACATCGTCCAGCCTGTCGGCGATTTGGATGACTGGGAAGCTCTGCGTTGAACGCACGGTACTGACGGCTGTTCCCCCTATGATTAAGCTATGAATCCTCTGCTCGATACGCTGCCGGGCATCGGTAAACGATTGGGAGACATTGTTGCTCGCAGAAAAAGCAGCATTGAGCTTGCAGCCAATACCGATCAAGCAACACCCAAAATTGCCGAAGCGAAATTCGCCTGATAATTCGGCTCCCGCTTGACCAATCGCAACGATATTCGTGATAATTGGCAATTAGTGCAGTTAAGGCAATTGGAGAATCCGCAATGAGATCTGAGCGAACTGGTGAGCAGCTTGCCAAGACAAAAATATATGTGAGGCCGAACGGCTCACGCTATGTGGAGCCTGCCGAAGTACTGAGCAGCCAAAACGGCCGTGCGGCTTTGAAGGCGATCAGCCGACTCTTTCATGACGAGAATGGCAAGCAGTCGGCCAGCGCCGGGAGTTCACGTAGAGATTCTTCAGTGGCGTGAATCTTAGCCTTCTCCTCATTCCCGCACTTTCTGGATATTGGTTTCTGACGAAAGCCTACCCCAGCCGATACCAGGTTGCCCGCCTGACGGGCTACCACCTTTTTTTCTATTCTGCGATCACGGGAGTAATCCTTCTCACGTTTGCCAGATTCATTACTTATGGATGGGAAAGTTGCACCGAGTGTGAGCCATATAAAAAATTGTGGGCTGACTTCGCTCCTTTCGATTACTCCGGAACAGTGTTCTTTGTAGCCGTGCTTGCGCTGGTGCTACCGCGAGCCATTAACTGCTTCTTTTCGAAGCAAGTAGAGGCAGATAAGGCAGCTATGAGGAGCGGCGGCTTGATCGAATCCCTCCTTCAGCAGGGCATGAATGAGGATCGACTTATTCAAATGTCCCTGAAGAGTGGCAGGAGCTATGTCGGGTTCGCTGCGGAAAGCGGCGTGACAGCCGAAAATCGCGAATCAGATGTTGCAATTATTCCGTTGGCGAGCGGGTATCGTCATCCAAAGACGCAAGAGCTCAAACTCACCTTGGACTATGCATCGGCAATTGAGAAGGTCCTTCTCAACGGAGCGTTCAATTTGGAGCAATACGACTTGAGAATAGTCTTTCCTAAATCCGAGATCGCTTCCGTGCGACTATTTGATATGGATGTGAACCGGGAGCTTTCCAGTCATCCAGCGAGAGAAGAAGCCAAGGTCAGTGAATAACGAATTTGTGCCAATACCATGGATCACGACGGCGTCACCGGTCGGCGCTACTTGGCGGCTTCTTCAACTGATCCGTTACAAATTTCGAGATTTATCCCAGCATCCACCAAGAACGCGCACTCCTGTTCGAGATCAAGGCGCGTGAGCGGATGATGGTCAAGCCAGTCGCTTAAGAACTTGAGCACAAACCCGCTCGCGCCAATATCAAGGCTGACGGGCGCGGTCACCGCCTCGGTGCGCCCCCTGTGAAGGAGCACCGCAAGGCGCAGGATGCACGTGAGCTTCGATAATACTTGGCGCTCGTTCGCTTCAAGCAGCGAAAACTCCTGTGCCGGAAACTTGCGCCGGTGGGCGCGCACGAGCAGCGAGACGCGGCGCTGCTCGGCCTGCGAGAATCCGGGCAAATCCATATGGCTCAACAGATAGCCGCCGTGCTTGTGATACTGCGTGTGCGCAATATCAAGGCCGATTTCGTGTACCTGCGCAGCCCAGCCTAGGATATTGCGCAGCGTCAATGCTTGCTCGCCGAATTCATCGACCACACAATCAAATAACCGCAGTGCCATGCGCTTGACACGCGCCGCGTGTGCCTCGTCAACGTGGAAGCGCTCAGCAAGACTGCGAATGGAATCGTTGCGAATATCGTTGTGTTCAAAGCGTCCGAGCAGATCGATCACCAAGCCTTCACGCAGCGCACCACTCGACACTTGAATTTTCTCTAGCCCAAGCGACTGCATGACCGCCTGCAATATGGCAACGCCGCCCGGAAAGACGGCGCGGCGTTCTTCTGAAAGGCCTTCGAGCGTCAATCGATCAGTATGGCCTGCCTCGATCATGGCCCGCGCCAAACGCGCCACGCCGTCCGCACTGATACCTTCCTGACTCCAGCCTTCAGCGGCGAGAATATCGGCGATCGCCAGAATCGTCCCGGATGCCCCCACGACGCTGTCCCACGCAAAGTCGCGAAATATGGCTTCAATCGGCTCAAGCTCCTGCATGGCTGCCATGCGCGCTTGGCGCATTCGCGCCTTTGAAATGCCGCCACCTTCAAAGTGCGCCTGCGACATGGTGACGCAGCCCATATGCAGGCTCTCGGTGAGCCGCGGCCGCGCGCGGTAGCCAAGAATAAGCTCCGTGCTGCCGCCACCAATATCCACGACCAAGCGACGTTCTTCATCGTCCTCAAGCCCATAGCAGACACCGGAGAAAATCAGCCGCGCTTCCTCACGCCCGGAAATAATCTCGATCTCGCGACCGAGCAAGGCTTCGGCGCGAGCCACGAAATCCGCACTATTGCGCGCGCGCCGCAGGGCGTTGGTGCCGACAATACGCACATTATGACGAGGCAGGTTGCGAATGCGCTCGCCGAAGCGGGACAGGCACGCAAGGGCGCGTGTCTGGCTGTCCTCGCTCAAATGACCATCGGTGTCGAGACCCGCGGCGAGGCGCACCATTTCCCGGTGTCGGTCGCGCACTTGCAAGCGACCTTCGCGATGGTGTACGACCAGCAAATGGAAGCTGTTCGAGCCGAGATCAATGGCTGCGAACCAATCTGACTGATCGGTCGTCATTGATCGGTCGTTACTGATCAGTCGTGATAGGAGCGCGAATGTGATGCGTCAGTCTGGCAATCCAAGCACGCGCTTGGCAATGACATTGAGCTGCACCTCGCTCGTCCCACCTTCAATGGAATTGGCTTTCGAGCGCAGCCACGAGCGCGTCGTTGCGAGTTCGCGTTCGCTAAAGCCTTGTCCGCGCCAGCCGAGTGCTGACATGCCGCCTGCGTCAAGCAGGAGCTCGTACTTGCGCTTGTTCTGCTCGCTGCCGTAATACTTGAACATCGAACTCAAGTCGGCATCGCCCGCGCCTGCTTTGGCCTGCTCGCGCGCTCGCTTCAATGTCAAAGCAAAGGCGTGATCATTCATCTTGTGGCGAGCAACACGCTCTCTTAAAGAAGCATCTGCAATGCGCCCCTCGCGCGTGCCCGCAAACTGCTTGACGCGCGATTCCAAGGAATCACCCGACACGCCATCGGCGCTCACCCCGCCCATTGATGCAATCATGCTGCGCTCGTGCTGCAGCAGGCGCTTGGCAATCTCCCAGCCGCGGCCGAGTTCGCCAACGAGGTTGTCTTTTGGCACCTTCACATCGTCAAAGAAGGTCTCACAAAAAGGCGAAGCGCCGCTGATCAAGCGGATTGGCTTGGTGCTGACGCCTTGCGACGCCATGTCGAAGAGCAGAAAGCTGATGCCCTGATGCTTCGGCGCATCGAAGTCGGTGCGCACAAGGCAGAATATCCAATCCGCATAGTTGGCATAGGAAGTCCAGATCTTCGAGCCGTTGACGAGATAGTGATCGCCCTTGTCTTCTGCGCGCGTTTGCAGTCCGGCGAGATCAGAGCCAGCACCGGGCTCAGAGTAACCTTGACACCAACGAATCTCGCCGCGCACGATTTTCGGCAGGTGCTCGGCCTTCTGCGCTTCGCTCGCGTATTCGAGCAATACCGGCCCGAGCATCCAAAGGCCAAAGCTCGCAAGCGGCGACACTGCTTCGATACGCCGCATTTCTTGCTGCAAGACGACGGTTTCGTCCGCACTCAGACCGCCGCCGGCATACTCGCGCGGCCAAGTCGGCGCCGTCCAACCGCGTGCCGCCATGCGCTCAAGCCACAGCTTGGCATCAGCATTCTTGAACTTCGCGTTGCGACCGCCCCAGGTGACATCGTCGCCGACCTGCGCGCCGCGCATGGATGGCGGGCAGTTCTCTTCGAGCCAAGCGCGCGTGGTCGCGCGAAACCTATCAATTGCCGACATGAAGCGTATACATTTCGAGGGAAGTGTGATTATATCCGCCATCGTCTTCGGTATAGTTCCCACCTCACCTTTCGAGCCGTCCATCAATGCCGGAAATGCCGGATCAACAAGCCAAGAGCCGCGAGTTCAGAGACCTGATGGGGCACTTTTGCACCGGCGTCACGATCGTCACTGGCTGCCTTGAAGGCGCGCCTTGGGGATTCACCGCGCAGTCATTCGTGGCCTTGTCGCTTGAACCTGAGCTGATCGCCGTGTGCCCGGCGAACTCAAGCGATAGCTGGCCGAGCATCGCGCGCTCACAGGCTTTTTGCGTGAATTTCCTCAAGGACACGCAAGCGGACTTGAGCGGAAGATTCGCCCAAACTGGCACCGACAAATTCGACGGCATCGCCTGGTGCGCGAAGGCGACCGGCTCGCCAGTCTTGGGCAGCAGCATCGCCTATGTCGATTGCTCGCTCGTTCGAGAAGTCGAAGCAGGCGACCACAGCATCGCCATCGGCAAGGTCGAAGAGCTTGGGTTGATTGACAGCGATGCCTCGCCGCTGCTTTTTTATCGCGGTGCGTACCGAACGCTCGCCGCACCTCACAGGAGTTGATCATCATGCAGAAGTGGGCTATTGGTCTCATTGTGGCGCTCGCGGTCATCGCCGCAGGGCTGTATCTCTTTCGCGAGAACCTCATGTTCCTCGCTGCGCGCGCACAATTGCAGCCGGATGTGCCGTTTTCGCAAAGCGAGCCGCCTGCGGCACCCGACTACCGAGCGGCCGCGAGCTGGGCGGCGTTGCCGACACGTTTCGACAACGCCGATTTCGCGCCGCCGGGCGAGCGAGATGTACAGAACAAAGCTGAGGTCGATGTTTTCTATGTGCATCCGACGACCTACTTTAGCGCGGCGGGCTGGAACCAGCCACCTGGCGATGAAGAATCCGCCGAGCTCATCGATACCATTATCCTCACCAACCAAGCGAGCGCCTTCAATGCCTGCTGCGCCGTGTACGTGCCGAGATACCGGCAGGCCACGCTCTTTAGCTTCATGGACCGCGAAGGCGATGGCGGCAAGGCGCTTGAACTCGCCTATGCGGACGTTCAATCCGCGTTCGAGCATTTCCTGACCGAGTTCAATCAAGGCCGACCCTTCATCATTGCCAGCCACAGCCAAGGCGCGTTTCATTCAGACCGGATCATCCGAGAAGCCGTGCTCGGCACTGAACTTGAAGATAGGCTCGTCGCGGCTTACATCGTCGGCTTCGAGATCTCTGAAGGCGGCGGACTGCCCGTCTGCGAGCAGGCGACGCAAACAGGGTGCCAAGTCAACTGGAATTCGATGTCGCCAGAAGCGCATTCGGACTATGCGCTCGATACCATCTGCGTCAACCCGCTGACTTGGCGCAGTGATGGCGCGCGCGCCGATTTCGCCGCCAATCTCGGGTCGATGAACTTTGATACGCCACCGGTCATTGAAGAAGGCGTGGCCGACGCACAGTGTCTTGACGGGCGCCTGCTTGTCTCCGAATTGCGTTCGGAGAGTGAATGGATCATGCCCTTCGGCGAAGGCAACTACCACGCCTACGACTATGGCCTGTTCTACATGAGCATTCGCGCCAATGTGAAGGCGCGCGTGCAGGCATATTTGAGCCGCCAGCCTGCATCGTCGGGAGTGTGAAATGCGTGATCGAATTGTCAAGACACTCCTCCGCGCCTTCGGCGTTTTCCACATACGCCTCTTTCGCTGGACCGGCGGACGATTCGCTGCATCCATCGGCCCTGTGACATTTCTTTTGCTCATCACGCGCGGGCACAAGACCGGCCTTGAGCGCGTGACGCCGCTCCTGCACACCACCCTTGACGGCGCCTATATCGTGGCCGCATCCTATGCTGGCACCGAGAATCATCCGGCGTGGTATTGGAATCTTCGCGGACAACCGGAGGCGATGGTGGAAGTCAAAGGTGCAAAGCAGCGCGTGCAGGTACTTGAACTCGAAGGGATACGCCGCGAGCAAGCTTGGGCGGCGCTGGTTTCGGCTTGGTCGTTCTTTCAAGGCTACCAGAACAGGACGACGCGCAAGATTCCGGTGTTCGAGCTGCGACCAATGGCCCCCGAATGACTCAACGGCTAGGCGCCCTGTATCGACCCTGCCAAGCCCATAAACGCCTGTGAAAACACCGCCCTCGCTTGTGCGATGACGCGCTGCCGCCACGCTGCGCTCTCAGGATAGAAGAACGCACTGATCTTGCCTGTGAGCTTGTTCGCCATGCCTGCTTCGAGCATCTCAATCCTGTGCCGAATCAGGAACTCGGCGAGGATGCATCTGACGAGGCCATCCACTTCGTAAGTGCCGTACTCAAGCGTCAAGCCCGTGATGCGCGCGTTCGGCAAGGCTCTGGCAACCCCGGATGATGTCTCGCCGAATATGCGGTACGGCAAATTGGCATCCGCATCGTTTGTCAGAACCACATCGTCGCCATACCAAGATTTGACCCGCTGCGCCTCCTCGCCGCCGGTTTCAGCGACCGAGAACTTCATGCCAACAGCGTGCGGGCCAAGTCCAGTGTGCAGGTCAACCACAGCGATGTCCCGACTCGCGGATAAGGCGCTCGTGAGCGCCCGCTCAAGCCGCTGGCGCGCGGCGGTCGGCGCGAAGCCGCCAAAGCCTGCGCCATTGGCATGTCGATGCTGGCCCTGAAAAAGAATGTTGACCGCGCCTTCTCCGAATTGCTCGGTGAGCATTGACGGGCCGCACGCAAGATACGCCTGCGCCGACATGCTGTCCGCAAGGCGATGCAGATAGTCGTGCATGGCATCGTATTCTGGGTTCGACGCTTTCAACGCATCTTTATCACTGTTGTCACTGTCAAATTCAGCGTAGTTTCGATTCAGATCGACGCCTTCCTCGGTGCAGCGTAAGCCGGTTGCAACGCCCCACGCATTGACGGCATGTACCAAGAGCACCGATGTGTCGGCAGGCAGACCAGAGTCACTGATGTCATCCAAAAGCGCCCGCTGGCACGCAGACCCTGTCAACCCTTCGGGGCCGTGCGTACCGGAGACCACGACGAGAGAACGCAGCGCATCTTCGTCGCCCAAGTGCGCCGCATCGGTAAACGGCGCGGGGTCAACTGGCGTTTCAGTCTGCGCGCTGATGGACTCGATACGTGCTCCGCAGGCGTGCGCCGCTGCCAAAAAGCCCTTTCGTGCCTGCGCATAGCTTTCACTATAGTAGGCTGCTTGAGTCATGATTTCCTATCCGATCTGTCGGGTTCCTCAATCACCACCAACACCGCGCCATTAGCGACTTGATCGCCGACCTTGACGGGAAGTTCGGACACGATGCCATCGTGGGACGCCTTGATCTGATGCTCCATCTTCATCGCTTCCAAAGTCAAGAGCAAATCGCCAGCGCTCACCTCATCGCCGCTCGCAATGCGAATGTCGAGCACCTTGCCAGGCATCGGAGCGCGTGCGGCGCCAGCCCGCTCCTGCCCCGTCGCTGAAGGAAATCTCGGCGCCTGCGTGAGCGCATAGGCACCATCCACGCCATCGACATACCAGTGCTCGCGGCGATGCCAGACGCGCCATCGACTGCGCAGCCCATCAATGGTGAGATCAAGCGCATCCGCATCCGCACTGTTCACAATGGCCTCATAGCGCTCGCCTTCGATCACACACAAGAAGCTGCCGTCCCGATGCTGTCGATATTCGATTTCTCGCTCATCGCCTTGGCAAATAAACGTCAGCCGCATGGGTGGCATGGGCGAATTGCGCCAGCCGCCTCTGAGCTCACTCAACACCTTGGCCGCGGCGCGGTTTGCTCTGACTGATGCCACCGAGCACGCAATCATGGCGCGGTGTAAGCCTTTGTTATCGGGCATCAAGCGCATCTCACGCGCATTGCGGTCGAGAAAGTCGGTGGTGGTGTGTGCGAGCAGGAACTCCCGATGCCGAAGCACTGAAATCAGAAAATCGCGATTGCTGAGAAGCCCGTGCAGTCGCGTTTGATGCAGCGCGCGCGCGAGCTTGGACGCAGCTTCCCTGCGCGTCGGTGCATGCGCGATGACTTTCGCAATCATCGGGTCGAACTCAATACCAACACGGCTGCCAGCTTCGATGCCCGCATCGAAACGCACACCTCGGCCTGATGCGGGCGTCCATACATCGACATCGCCCGCCGCAGGCAGGAAATCGTTGCCAGCGTCTTCTGCATACAGCCGCGCTTCTATGGCTGCGCCTTGGATGTGCAAGTCGTCTTGCGCAAACGACAACGCCTCGCCTTCGGCAATACGAATCTGCTCGCGCACCAGATCAACGCCGGTCACAGCTTCTGTCACGGGATGCTCGACCTGCAGGCGGGTGTTGACCTCCAAGAACCAGAACTTGCCTTCCGAATACAGAAACTCGACCGTGCCGGCCGAGTAGTAACCGATCTGCCGACCTGCCGCCAATGCCGCTTGGCCGAGGGCTTCGCGCGTCGCCGCATCCACAACCGGTGAAGGCGCCTCCTCAATGATCTTTTGATGGCGACGCTGAATTGAGCATTCGCGTTCAAAGAGATGCACGAGATTGCCGTGCTGATCGCCGAGAATCTGTACTTCGACGTGCCGTACCGGATGCACATAGGGCTCGATGAACAGCCGGTCATCGCCGAAAGCCGAGCGGGCTTCGCGCTGCGCGCTGAGCACAGCCTCTGCAAGATCCTCTTCTTGAGCAACGACTCTCATGCCCTTGCCGCCACCACCAGCCGCCGCCTTGACCAAGAGCGGAAAGCCCAATTCGCGGGCGAGCGGACTCAAGTCCGCAGCGTCCGCCACTTCGATAGATGCAAGCGTCGGCACGCCAGCTTCGCTCATGCGCCGCTTCGCCTCGATTTTGTCGCCCATCGCGGCGATGGCTTGCGGGGACGGGCCGACCCAAGCAAGCCCCGCTGCGAGCACTTTAGAGGCAAACGCTGCGTTTTCAGACAGGAATCCATAGCCGGGATGCACCGCATCGGCTTCGGCGCGAACCGCAGCATCGAGCACGGCATCGATATTGAGATAGGTTTCAAGCGCAGTATCGCCATCAAGCGGGCAAGCTATGTCGGCCTCGCGCACAAACGGCTCGTGCGCATCGCCGCGCGCATACACGGCGACTGTCGATATGCCCATCTCATGCGCAGTGCGCATAATGCGGCGCGCAATCTCACCCCGGTTGGCAATAAGCAGCGTCTTCATCGGCCTCACATCCGCCATGTGCCGAATTCCTTGGTGCCCTCAACCTTGTTGTTGTGACACACCGACAAGGCGAAGCCAATATGGTCGCGCGTGTCACGCGGGTCGATGATGCCGTCGTCCGAAACGCGCGACGACGCATAGAGCGCTTTGGAACGTTCCTCAGCCCAATGCTCGGCGATGGCGGCGCGCTTCGCATCGGCATCCTCGTCAAACTCGATACCGCGCCTTGCGGCGGCGGCGCGCCCGACTATGGACATCACACCCGCCATCTGCTTCGGCCCCATGACGGCGATCTTGGCCGTCGGCCAGAGGAATACGAAGCGCGTACCAAACGCACGCCCTGACATGCCGTAGTTGCCAGCGCCATAGGAAGCGCCAATGATGATGCTGATGTGCGGAAGCGTGGAATTGGAGACGGCGTTGATCATCTTCGAGCCGTTCTTGGTGATGCCGCGCTGCTCGAAATCAGTGCCGACGATGTAGCCGGTGATGTTATGCAGGAACACCAAAGGCACATCGATCTGGTTGCACAGTTGAATAAACTGCGCGGCTTTCTCGGCGGCCTCTGACATGAGCGCGCCGTTATTGCCAAGCACGCCGATTCTAAATCCGTGCACGCTTGCCCAGCCACAGACGAGCGTCGGCCCGTAGAGCGGCTTGAATTCCTCAAAGCGCGAGCCATCGACGATGCGGGCGATGACTTCGCGAATATCAAAGGGGATGCGCAAATCCTTGGAAACGATGCCAAGCAGTTCTTCAGGGTCGTGCAGCGGCGGGTCTGCGGGCATGAGAACGCCATTGACAAGCTTGCGCCAGTTGAAATGCGAGACGACCTCTCGGCACATGCGGATGCCATCAAGCTCGTCTTCGGCGAGATAGTCGCCGAGGCCAGAGACCTGCGTGTGCATCTCGGCACCGGCTAGGCTTTCCTCGTCGGCGTCTTCGCCGGTCGCCATCTTGACGAGTGGCGGCCCGCCAAGCGCGACCTTGGAGCGCTTCTTGATGAAGATGTTGTAGTCGCTCATTCCCGGTTGATAAGCGCCGCCTGCCGTGGATGCACCGAACACCACCGACACAGTCGGGATGCGCAGTTTCGATAGTTCAGTGATCTCATAGAACAGGCGCCCCGACTCGGCGAAATGGTCGATGCCTCTTTTCAGCGCAGCTTCGGGGTCGTCAGCGTCATCACCGCGCAAGTCGGCGCCAGCAGACTCCACGAATTGAATATAGGGAATGCGGTTTTCGCGCGCGATTTCCAAGCCGCGCATGAGCTTCTTGAAATTGAAATCGTTGAAAGCACCTGCCCGAACTGATGGGTCGTGGCCCAAGATGAGGCATTCGGTGCCCTCAATGACGCCGATGCCGACGATGAACCCGGAACCAATAGGAAAATTCGAGCGCCAAGCCGCAAGTGGACTGATCTCAAGAAACGGCGAATCAGGATCGAGCACATAGCCGATACGTTCGCGTATCGGCAGCTTGCCGCGCTTTTTCATTCGCGCCAGCGCTTCGCCGCCGCCACCCTGTTCGACATCGGCAAGCAAACCGCCGATCAGATCAAGCGATGCGAGCATCTCGGCACGATTCGTTTGGAAATCGTGCGAGTGGGTGTCTAGGTTGGAGGTTAGTATCGACATGCTATTGAACTTCAGACTGACGCGCCTCTACGCTCTACAGAACTTCTGCCCGCTCACGCTCGCTCTTCTGGGAAATAAAGCTCGCCATGGATGGAATGGGCACTTCACAGTTGTGCTCTTTGCTGAGCGTGAGAATCCCTGAGCGCAATACCTGTTCAACAGCCGCATCGCCAGATGCGAATCGTCGCTTGAGCGCAGCAGCGCCCTCTTGATCATACTCACGTATCTCAGCTTCGAGAATATCCGCGCACGCATCCCGCGATATTGGCGCGCTCTGCACCCGATCATAGAGCCGGGCAAGAACGCACGCTGGCAACATTGAGGCAACAAGCCGGTCCTCATAGTAGGCTTGTCGAAGGCGATTGGCTCTCCACGCTCGCCGTGGTCGAGCAGTAGATTCTCAAGCTTTCGGTGAACGCTTGTCATGCAAAAGAGGCGGCATAGAACACAATCGCATTATAGGAGAATGCACTTTCAAGATAGCCTTCTCACTTCAAGCGCGCCTCACCAGCCCTTTCAGATACCGCTTGCCGTTGCGCACATAATGCGCGGCGTTCAATTTGAGGCCCTGCACCTGCGCATCGCTTAAGGTTCGAATCACTCTTGCCGGCGACCCGACAGCGAGTGACCTTGGCGGAATCACCTTGCCTTCGGTGACGAGCGCGCCAGCACCGATCAGGCACTCTTGTCCGATGCGCGCGCCGTTCAGGACGACCGCGCCGATGCCAACAAGCGCCGAGTCCTCAATGGTGCAGCCGTGCAGCATGGCAAGATGGCCAATGGTGACGCCCTTGCCGATGGTGAGCGGAAAGCCCGGGTCGGTATGCAGCACGGCTTGATCCTGCACATTCGAGCCTTCGCCGATTTCGATAGGTTCGCTGTCACCGCGAAGCACGGCGCCAAACCAGACGCTCGCATCCTGTGCGAGGCGCACCTTGCCGATCAGCGTCGCGTTGGCGGCCACGAAGCAGCTTTCGTGTATCTCTGGGCATTCGCCATCCAACTGAAAAATCACTATCAACCCCTTTCGTTCATCGCAGCGCCGCAGCCGCATTCTGGAACATTCTCATCCAAGGACTATCGCCTTGCCAAGTGTCAGGACACCAAGAATACTGAATACTGCGGAATACGCGCTCAGGATGCGGCATCATCAACAGCACGCGGCCATCTTGATTGGTCAGGCCCGCAACAGCCGCGAATGAGCCGTTTGGATTCGATGGATAGCGTGCGGCAGTCTCATGCTCGCCATCAACGTATCGCATGGCGACGCACCCTGCCCGATCAAGTGCTGCGTGATCGTCCATCGAATCAAACACGGCGCGACCTTCTCCGTGCGCAACGGCCACCGGCATAACGCTGCCCGCCATGCCTTCGAGCCATGGCGAAGCCGTGCGCTCAATACGGACTTGCGAGAGACGCGCCTCGAACTGTTCCGAGCGATTGCGCAGGAATCGCGGCCAGTGAGAGGCGCCCGGCACTATTTCTGCGAGCGTCGAAACCATCTGACAGCCGTTGCACACGCCGAGTAGAAGGCGATCCTGTTCGAGCCATGAGGCGAACGCTTCGCGCAGTCGTGTCGTGAACAGAATCGACTTCGCCCAGCCGCCGCCTGCGCCGAGCACATCGCCGTAGGAAAAGCCGCCGCAGGCGGCCATTGCCTGGTATTGATCGAGGCTCTCGCGTCCCGCTAGGAGATCGGTCATATGCACATCGACGGCCTCAAAGCCCGCACGCATAAACGCCGCGGCCATTTCGACCTGGCCATTCACTCCCTGCTCACGCAGTATGGCGACCTTGGGCGCGCGACCACTCAAGACTTGCGGCGCTTGAACAAGCTCGAAGTCGATATGCGGATTGAGCCTTGCCGAGGCTTGATCGACGTTTCCTAGCTCTTCGTCGGCACATTCAGAATCGTCGCGCAGGCGCTGCATGGCATGAGATGTTGCTCGCCATCGCCGCTCAAGCTGCGCGCGCGATGCGCGAAACAGCTCGCGGCCCTTGGCGTTGATGCGAATGTTCTCATCCACTTCTGGCGCACCAAGAGACGCAACGAGCTGTGCACAGCCCGCATCGTCGGCGAGTGCCAGCAGCGCCTTCGTATGCCGCGCTTTGATTTGCAATAGAAAGCCGATTTCCTCGTTAAAGAGAAAAGGAATCGCATCTTCATCACCTATATCACCTATATCGATGCTCGCGCCGCAGCGCCCCGCAAAGCACATTTCCGCAAGGCACGCGAACAGCCCGCCATCGGAACGATCATGCATAGCGCAAATGAGTCCATCCCGAAGCGCCGCGCGCACGAAGTTCAAGACGCGCTTGAAGCATGCTGCATCTTCGATATCAGGCGGTTCGCCGCCCGACGCATTGAGGCTTTGCGCGAGTGCGCTGCCGCCCATGCGAAGCCGTCCTTGACCAAGATGCACAAGCATGAGTTCGGTGTCTCCGATATCCGTTCGCATCTCAGGCGTTCTCGCGCAGCGAACATCGTCAAGCGGCACATAGGCCGATGCGATCAAAGTCATGGGCGAGGTGACGCTGCGCTCCTGATCGTCGCGCCAGCGGGTTTGCATCGACAGACTATCCTTGCCCACCGGAATGCAGATGCCAAGGGCAGGACACATCTCAAGTGCTGCCGCTCGCACGCCCTCAAAGAGCGCGGCGTCTTCGGACGGCAGACCGGCAGCCGCCATCCAATTGGCGGACAGGACAACGCGATCAAGCGCCTCGAAGCCGCTGCTCGCAAGATTGGTCAAGGCTTCGGCGATCGCCATGCGCGCCGAGGCCGCTGGGTTCGACATGGCAAGCGGCGAGCGCTCGCCAATAGCAAAGGCTTCGCCAGCATACCCGTGATAGTCAGCTAGGGTGCAGGCGGTATCGGCGACCGGCACCTGCCACGGCCCGACCATCTGATCGCGCGCGACCAAGCCCGTAATACTGCGATCGCCAATGGTGATGAGGAAGCTCTTACTCGCCACGCTTGCAAAGCCAAGCACACGCTGCGCAGCCTGCGTGATCGATACGCGACGAAGCCCTGCATCTACGCGGCGCGGCGCCCCTCTATAGGTCTTGGTCAAACGCGGCGGCGCAGCGAAGAGTGCATTGAGCGACATGTCCACAACCAGCGCTTGCTGTTCCGCAGCGGTCACTTGCAAGCGATCATGCTGCGGCGTGATCTTGCCCACCACCGCAAAGGGGCAGCGCTCACGAGCGCACAGCTCGCGAAAAAGATCAAGGTTCGCTTTGCTGACCGCAAGTACATAGCGCTCTTGCGACTCGTTGCACCATATCGCCATGGGGCCGAGCGTGGCATCGGCACAAGGCACGCTTGCAAGGTCGATTTCGCCGCCGACATCGCCGTCCTGCAAGAGTTCGGGCAGCGCGTTCGAAAGCCCGCCCGCTCCGACATCATGAATGCGCTGAATAGGATTCCATTCCCCTCGCGCGCAGCATCGATCAATGACTTCTTGGCACCTGCGCTGCATCTCGGCGTTATCGCGCTGCACCGACTGAAAGTCGAGCCCTTCGTCCTGTGAGCCAGAAGCGCCCGACGAGGCCGCACCGCCGCCGATGCCAATGCGCATGGCGGGGCCGCCCAAGACAATCAGCAATGTATCGTCCGCAAACCGCTGCATGTCGATATGTGCTTCGCGAACCGCGCCGACGCCGCCCGCGATCATCACCGGCTTGTGATAGCCCCATGCCGCGTCCTCGCGCACATCCTGCTCGAAGGTGCGAAAGTAGCCCGCAAGCACTGGGCGGCCATATTCGTTGTTGTACGCCGCCGCGCCGATCGGGCCGTCAAGCATGATCTCAAGCGGGGTCGCAAGATGCCTTGGAAAGCTTGGCAGCGGCGCCTCCCAAGGCTCAGGCAATTCAGGAATACGCAGGTACGAGGTCGTGAAGCCCGCAAACGCCGCTTTCGGCTTTGACCCGCGTCCGACCGAACCTTCGTCGCGAATCTCGCCACCCGAGCCTGTCGCCGCGCCTTCAAAAGGAGCAATGGCGGTCGGGTGATTGTGCGTCTCTGCCTTCATGAGAATATGTGCAGATCGAGAATGGTAGGCGTAGCACCGGTCCTCGCCGACCTCTAGCGCGCTCACTTGATGGCCGCGAATGACCGCCGCGTTGTCCTTATAGGCGCTCAGCACACAGCTATTCGTGGCGAGTTCGGATGTCCTGCGAATCATTTGAAAGAGCGAATCCGCGCTCGGCGCACCCTGCCATTCGGCATTGAATATCTTGTGCCGGCAGTGCTCGGAATTGACTTGCGCAAACATCATAAGCTCGGCGTCGGTCGGGTCGCGACCTGACCGCTCGAATACGCCGCGCAAGAAGTCGATCTCGTCTTCGGACAACGCAAGACCTAGGGTTTCGTTGGCTTCTTTTAAGTTGTTGAGGCTGACAGTTTCAAGACGCTCGCAAGCTTCCGGCGCGTGGAACGGATGGTCATCAGGCGAATGTGACACGCGCATGGTCATGCGGTCGTGCAAGAGTGGCAGAATGCGATCATTCGCATCGCCGCGCACCTGCCATCGCACGCCGCGCTCGACACGCTGAACTTGCGTGAGACCTGAGGTGTGGAACACATCCGTCGCCTTGCTCGACCAAGGCGAGACCGTACCCGCACGAGGCAGCACCACACAGAAGAAATCCATATCTTGGCTGAGCGCTTCGCCCTGTTCGCCCTGTTCGCCCTGTTCACCATAGGCGAGCAAGGATTTCGCGCGCGCCAAGGCATCGCCCTCAAGGGCGCAGGATAGGTAGTGCACATAGGTCGCGCGCAAAGCGGACAGGCACGGGCATAGTTGCTTTGCTTCTGCAAGCAGGCGAGACGCGCGGAAGGGCGAAAGGGCGGGCGGACCGGTGAGGGTGAAGGTCATTGCGAGCGCTGCCTACGACCTTGAAAGAACGCGCGCATCAGCTCGCCGCACTCCTCGGCAAGCACGCCTTCCGAGACTTGCACGCGATGATTGAGCCACGAACTTCCAAGCAAGCGCGCATTGCTCACCACGGCGCCTGCCCGCATCTCGCGCGCGGCGAACACCAATCGAGAAATTCGAGCGTGCACCAAAGCACCGCAACACATGATGCAAGGCTCTATGGTCACATAGAGCGAGGCATCCTGCAGACGATAATTGCCGAGATGCTTGGCCGCCGCCCGCAAAGCGAGCATTTCCGCATGGGCACTCGGGTCATTGTGAGCGATTGGCTGATTGAAGCCTTCGCCGATCACCTCACCCCCCATGACAACAACCGCGCCGACCGGCACTTCGCCTTGCTCACGCGCTAGCTCGGCCAAGTGCAGCGCACGGCGCATAAGCTCGGTGTCAGCGGTGGTGTGATCAGACATCACTCAGCAGTCTACTCCATCCTACATCCCACACCCTACACCGACACTCAGCACCAACGCTCGCTTGCCAACATTGATGTGATACGGCGGAAGGCGACCAGCAGATGCCGCTTTCGAAGGGTGTCCGGGTGCGACACGCCTTCACCCAATTCGTCTCAACCTGTTCATTCTCATGCTGCTAAAATCAAGGTGTTTTCAGCAACTCGCACAATCGTTCGATGCGACGCTTCAATCCCACAACCCTGCAAAAGTACATTGATACAAAAGACCGTATCACGCCTCTTTTTTTCACAGGCCGTCGCGAAGAACTGACAATCGCTTACACAGCATTCGGCAACCTGAAAGAGGGACAGACAAAAGGCAACACGGTTGTGTTTCAAGGGGCACCCGGTGCTGGAAAAACAGCACTCCTTGAGCACATCAAGGATATGCTTGCCCATGAATGCGATTCAGCAAAAATCGAAGCATCTTTGATTGGGCAACCGCATGAGGCGTTGTTCGAAGTTCTCAAACAAATCGAACCTGACACTGCCGAAACGCTACGCAAATCTCATCAAATTACGAAACATGGTGATGTACACCTCGGTGTAGGCTCAGGTGGCGTTTCGTCGTCATCCACATCAACCCCGAAAGACATTACCACACTCTATCGTCTTATGGATGAACGGAAGAGCAATAAGCCGCTTGTGTTGTTTCTTGATGAAGCGCAAAACGCCAACGGGGATCTCCCTGATGGGAAGAGTTCAATTCTTCAACAACTCCATGAAGGCGATGTCGGCAAGGTGACTTTGATCGCAGGTGGCTTGAGTGACACATCGACAAACCTCAATAGACTTGGTATTTCAAGACTATCGTTTGGCAACATCACAACACTTCAGCCACTGCACGAAACTGAAGTCATGACTTCAGTTGAAGCCTTTGTCAACAACGAAGACTTCTGTATTGATCAGAATGGGTGCGATGTCGCACCGCTCAAGCAACTTGTCATCAACGAATCCATGGGCTGGCCACAGCATCTGACGAACACCCTGCAAGCCATCGGCGAAGAACTGATCGTGGCGGGCGGGCAACTCGCAGAATGTGACATCAACGCGATACAGCAACGGTCACAAGTTCGACGTGAGGACTATTACATGCGTCGGGCAGAGGCTATTCCGAAACTCCTTTTATACGAAGTGGTTTCAACAATACCTAAAGGTCAAAGTGTCAAGGAATATGCGGTACATGAAGCCGTCGAACGTGCGTACAAAAACTACCCGCTTATCAATCAAAAACTGCCATATGAGAAAGCGTTTTATATGCTCGTTCATCGTGGCGTGCTCCAAGAAGACACGACCGGCAACCTCACAATACCCATTCCATCCATGCATGACTACATCAAATATCAAAGCTCACTTGCAATTGAAGGATCAGGATGGGGATCCATCAACAGGCACACATCAAGGCCGATGACGGCAAGGCTCCCCTAAGCCTACTCCTCAAATATATGAAAATTGCGCCGCAATAACAGGTGTCTCGGTTTGAGACTCTTGTTAGATCTAATGTATGTCGTAGCTCACGACATGTGTTTGCGCAAGCTCGCTGTTAGCTTGTGGTGCATCCTAAACGGACTCGTTCACTAGAGGGAAGCGTCCACTTGTAGATCGTGTCGTCAGTTTGGCGGCTGTCTGTACTTTGACCGTTCGGCTCAAGCGTACCAGTCGCGGCCCATTGGCCTTGCCTGTTCCTTGCCCCGCACAGGCACGCTCGAACTTGATCTGCCGTTCCAC